>JAFGIR010000289.1 GCA_016929515.1 Pirellulales bacterium
CAAATCGACGCAACTAAAACGCAAAACGAAGGGGTTGTCGATAAATTCCCGAGAGCGCAAGACTGCCCGAGACCGCAGAACTGCCTGAGCCGGCTGGCAGGAAGATCGTGGTGTGGTCGGGCCGTGTTTGGCCGGCTTGAACCGGGCAGCAAGAATGGGTTCATGCGACGGCAAACGGTCCCGCCGGGCGCGGGGAGTCTCCGTCAACGAACCACGGGGGCTCAAGTTCCTAGAATCGTGCAGGTGGACTCAGGCCATACCCTGCATCATGCGAGTGCGGCGGGACCGTCGCTCGGCACGGAGTCGGGCACGTCGTTTGGTCTCGCTCGGCTTTTCGTAATACTCGCGGCGTCGCATTTCTTTTTTCAGGCCGCTTCGTTCCACCAATTTGCGAAAGCGACGCACGGCCTCTTGAATAGACTCCTTCTCGCGCAACGTCAGTTTGACCACACCGTACTCCTCATCATTTGGGATCTCCTGGATTCTCGCTTACGGACAAGGTTAACCCGCCCCGACTGGGCGGAGCCATGTATCTTAGTCGTATCGAATAGGTCTGTCCACCGTTGTTCCCTCCGACGGACTACTTTTTCTTAAAAAGCCCAATCGGACTTTCCATGACCAAACGTAGCCCTTGGTTTGGACCATCGGCGGCCAAGGCCTTGAGGGTTCTGCCTATTTTCAACGACCGTAACGTCTTTCCTATCTTGTGTTTGCGCGGAAGATTGGGAAAAGACGACTGAATCGGGCCAAAGGATTTGGTCGATCTAGCGCTAGAGCGGCCCCATTCTGCCCGAGCCGGCGGCCAATGAGCTCGGCATTCAACCCACCGCAGCGGCCTTGATCACGTTCCACGAGATGACGTACGGGCCGGAAGCTCGTTTTATCGCTTCGACCTTGAGGAGACACGCGTGGAAGCAGCGCAAGAGCGACAGAGTGTCCTTGTTGAACTGGAAGCCATGCAGAACGACTTGCTCGCCCGTCTGGACGATTTGGATCATCGGGTATGCGGCGTTTTGAAGGAGTGGACGGCGGCCCGAGAAGGCGATGTGCCCCTCGGCGGGGCTACTCCCGGCGGTCCAGGTGGCCCGACTTGTTGATGGCGAGCCAAAGCCGGAATCCCAGGGCGATGCTGACCACGCAGCCGACCGCCCCGAGGCCCGAGAGCCTTCCGATGAAGGGGAGCGTGATCGGGAGAATCTGGTGCGCCAGTATGAGCGTCGAGCCGACGAACAACGCGCTGGCCAGCATGCCGAGCACGAGCCGATTGACCGACGGTTCGAGCCCACGGTGGTCTAGGTGCACGTCGAACTTCCCCGTTTCGACCTGCTGCAGGATATCGACGATTCCCCGGGGCAGGACTTCGGCCAGGTGTTCGAGTTCGGCGTAGAACCGGCGGAACTTGCGCAACTGCCGGCTGGGTGAAAGCTGACGCCGCAGGAGCTTCTTATGATAGGGTTTCATCACATCGAGCAGGTTGAAGCTCGGGCTCAACAGTCTGGCGGTGCCCTCGAGCGTGATGAGCACCTTGATGAGCATGGCCACGCGGGCCGGCAACGTGACCTCGTGGCGGCGGATGATCTCGGTCATCTCGACCAATGCTCCGCCCAGATCGAACTGTGATAAGTCCTGGCTGCCGTAGTGCGACACGAAGTCGGCCACGTCGAGCCCGAACGACGTGCGGTCCAGGGTCGGCGGCGTGGAACCGATTCGGGTAATGATCGAGGTCAGATGTTCCGCGTCGCGGCTCGTGATGGCCAGCAACATCTCGACGAAGTCTTCCTGCATGCGCTCCGTCATGCGGCCCACCATCCCGTAGTCGAGCAGGCCGAAGACGTTGTTGCTCAACAGCACGACGTTGCCGGGATGCGGATCGGCGTGATAGAGGCCGTTGCAGAAAATCATTTCCAGGTAGATATTGACGCCGCGCCGGGCCAATTCGTACGTATCGAAACCCTCGGCGCGGATCCGGTCGCCGTCGGCTAGCGCCACGCCTTCGAGCCTCTCCATGGTCAATACCCGGCCGGTCGACAACTCCGGATACGCCCGGGGAATGCGAATGGTCGTGTTTCCCCGGAAATCGTAGGCGAACTGCTCCATGTTGCGCATCTCGCGGCGAAAGTCCAATTCGCCGCGCATGGTCCGTTGGAACTCGTTCACGATGGCCCGAGGGCGATAGTGGCGGAACTCGGGCAATCGCTCGGCCAGCAGGGCCAGGCCGGCGAGGATTTCGAGGTCGACGGCCACCTTGCGTTCGATACCTGCCCGTTGGACTTTGACGACCACGGCTTCGCCGGAGGTGAGCCGGGCGCGGTGGACCTGGCCGATCGACGCGGAGGCCATGGCCTCGTCTTCGAAGTGCGAGAAAAGCTCGTCGACCGGACGACCCAATTCCTGCTCGATGAGCTTCTTGGCAGCCTCGGGCGGGTCCGCCGGTACGTCCGACTGCAAATGCTCCAGTTCGGTGGCCAGTTCCACGCCGACCAGGTCGGGCCGCGTGCTGAGAATCTGTCCCAGCTTGATGAACGTCGGCCCCAGCTCCAACAGAGCCAGCCGGACGCGCATCTCCCAGCTATGACGCGCGATGGCCTGGCCGTCGGACGCCTTGAGCAGGTCCTTGGCGAAATCGGGCCCGAGACGCCCGATCCAATTGGCCAGGCCGTACTTGCTCAGTACCGACAGGATTTCGCGCCAGCGGTTGAGATTGCGATAGAGTTGGGGGATGGAACTGATCTTCATCGGTTGGGTTCCGAGAGCTCGCGGGGGAATCCTCACCTCTAGCGTACCTTGGTGGGACGATGGATGCCAGGAGTTCGACGCCGGGTGCCAGGCCGCACATGCCGTGCAAGGCGTTCAAACGGCTGCAAAACAGCAGCCAAGCGAGGAGACAAACACGGTCATTTCAACGCCGGCTTGGACCGGCCGGCGAGTGCGTGCGAGGCGTCGAACCTCGCCTGCGTGTTGACGTCGAACGCCGTGTTCAGCAGGCTGGCCGTCGCGAGGATGGCGGCCGGCAAGAGGAGATGCCCTAGCGTGAAGGGGTCGTCGTAGATTCGCCAGTAGAGCAGTCCCAGAGCGGCCCCCCAAACGCCCCCCCAGAAAGCGCTGGAGGCGAGTCGTGCCGCGCCGGCCGTTTGGCCTGCCCGATGGACGATCAACGCGATGGGCCCCAAGCACAGCCCGGCGCCTCCGACAACGACGATGAGCGTCACGAGGGTCTGGAACTCCGCTCGCATCGCCGCGGCAGCCGCGACGGCCAAGACCGCGCCCCAGGCCAGTCCGGCCAAGGACCACCAAGCCGAATCTCGAACAACGGACCGCATGATCGGAGACACCTGTTTTTTTGTCTCGCGGTTTGCCCTATTAATTCTACCTTGCCACGGACGCCGTGGCTCTAATCATGCGCAAATGAGGACTGAATCGAACCTTACGTTGAACAAGCCTCGCCGTCGCGCCGCGCTGCGGCTTGTCGGCGTTCGCGATGGTCTATTCCGTGCCGGTTTCGTCCGGGGTGCCTTCCTCCGGCAGCGTCACGTTCAGTTTCATCCCTTCCACCTCGACTTCTTCGATTTCAAGAACCTCGGCGGCCGGTTGGCCGGCGTCGTCGTTGGCGGGCAATTCGTTTTTGACACCCACAACCAACACCACGGCGCCGATCGCCGCGCAAACCAGCGGCACGGCGAAGATCTTGCTCCACTGGAACTTACCGTCGGTGGAGCATTTGTCCATCACGAACCCGGCCAACTGCGTGCAGAGGAACAGCGAAAGACCTGTTTGCACGAAGAAGATCAGTCCTTGGGCCGTGCTGAGAATTGACTCATCCGCGACCTGGTTTGTGTAGATTTGGCCCGCGATAATGAAGAAGACGTAGGCCAAACCGTGGAACGCCTGGACGGGCACGATGACAACCGCCGATTTGCTTCGCACGTAGGCCAAGAACAGCACGGCCCAGCAGGCGGAGCCCAACGCCAGCGTCCAAGCGGGACCCAGCGGGCCGAAGAAGAACCACCCGAGCAAAAACAAGGTGGCCAAGGTCTGAACGAGTTGGGCAATGGCCATGATGGCCGAGACGTTCTTGCCTGGGATCTTGATGTCTTGCATGAATTGTGCCGAGCCCAGGAAGTAGAACTGCTGCATTCCGGCCACGACAAGAGTCACCAGCATGAAGATCGCGAAGTCGGTATTCGCGAACAGCGTGCGCAACGCTTCCATCAGCGGGACGCTTTTTTCCGCCACGGCTTGCGAAGGCGGAGTGGCGGGCTGAACGAAGCAGATGGCGAACATGGCCAGTGCGAGGATGCCGGCCAACACGAGGCAGTCGCTTCCGTTGCCTTCCCGTTTGCGGAGATTGCGAACTCCGGCCAGCAGGTAGCCGGCCAGCGCCCAGGCAACCGGTGCCCAAAGGAAGACTTTGGCTGCGTCGAAGCCGCAGTTGGGATTCGCCTTCAGCGTGGCGAACAGGACCGTATTGACCAGAGGCAAGGTTGCCGCGAAACAAAGCGACCAACCAAACATGGATGCGAACAGCCCCCAGAATTTTTCTTGCTTGACGGCGATGAACAATAAAACGGCTCCGACCAGATGGCATCCGGCCAGAAGATGTTCCGCGTTGACGTGCTTGTCGGCAGCCCAGCCGGCCACCAACGGCGTGATCATGCTGGCCAGCGGCAACGTGGCGTAGATCCAGCCGGTTTGCTTGCCGTTCATCTTGAGCGGTCCCAGGCATCGAGCCGCCAGCACGGGGCACCAGGCACCCCAAACGGCAAATTCGAAGCCCATGAGAAGACTCAATTGGATGTAGAGCTTGATATCGAATTCCACGACCAATCTCCTTGGTTTGAGAGGAATCAACGGGCCCGAGCCGTCCGAGGCGACTCCGCGCCGATCAAGTAACCCGGCCGACCGGCAAGGTGTCTCGGCAACAATCGTCGCCATTCTAAATTGGTCTACTCAAAAGGGAAAGTACTCGCGCGACGCCGGTTCCCTAAAATGGCGAATCCCGCGCCGTTATATGCCGATTGCTCCACCGCCCGAGAAGATGTAGGGGATAGTCGTGGTGGCGGCGCCGGCCGCCGAGCATGTCCCCGCAAGCGATTGTCCCGGTTATACCGTCCGACCTTGACCGAGAAGCAGAGCCATGTCAGACCCAAACGAGGGGGTGGAGGTTGCGTCGAAACGTGTGGTTCCCGACAAGATTCGAACATGGTTGGTCGACGAGTTGGAGACCTGGCGGCGCGAGGAGATTCTCTCGGCCCAGCAGACCACGCGCATTCTGGCTCTGCATGAGACGCCAGCCGACGTAGCCGAGATTGCCCTCGACTGAGGGGAAGCAATAACTTGACTTCGGCATGCGGAAAGTGGATGATAAGGGCGTGAATGGATGCGGGTTATTCCCTGGTTCCAGGGCAATGTCCGATCTTGGGTTGGTGGTGGTGTTATCACGGGGCGAATCCCACGGGGAAGAAGAGGACAAGCAAGATGCAACGGACTTTTTGTGGCGCGCTGGGGGTGTGCGCTTTTCTTGCCATGCTGGCGTGCGTATCCGGCGAGCTGAGGGCTGATTCCTTTCTCGACAAGATCTACACGACGCCCGACTATTGCCAAACCGATTCGGCCTACGGCGGTTTTCCAGACCCGAATCCACCCTATGAGGACCACGGGGGCGTCTTCTGTGGGCCGTGCTCCGTGTCGAACTCGCTGATGTGGCTGGACGATAATGGTTTTCCGAACTTGGCTGCCAACACGGCCGTTCGGAAGTACGACCAGCACGAATTGATCGAAACCATCGCATCGGCCGAGTACACGAATTCTTATTATCATGACGGATTGAATCCCACTCGCCTGGCAACGGGGGTGTCCAGCTATATTCACGATTGTGGCTACGAATACAGCCGATTTGAATTCCAATCGTGGCGCGACGTCCCGGCCGCGTTCGACACGGGCATCGACAGGCCGAACCTGGACTGGGCGCGAGCGGGCATCGCATCGCCGACCGGGGTCGTGCTTTGGAGCGTGGGATGGTACGACTACCACCCGAGCACAAAGAGCTATACACGCGAGGGTGGGCATTGGGTGACCATGGTCGGTTACGACGACGACCATCTGATCATCCACGATCCGTCACCTCGCACTGGTTATGACTTGGTCAACAATTATGTCACGCCGACACTGATCACGGATCCGCAGGTAACGTTTCCGGGCGGTAATGCCGCGGGTTATTACCTGTTATCCGGTTGGCCCATCAACTCCGTGGGCGACTACGCCATCCTCGACGGCGTTTTCGTTATCGAGATGATCCCCGCCAACTACGCCCCGGTCGCCGTGGACGATCCGAAGGTAGAGTTCGTTGAGGACTACCGCGCGGACGAGGACAACGCGATTCACACTTATGCTTACAACGGCGTTTTGGTGAACGACAGCGACGTCGACGGCGACGATTTGAGTGCCTACCAGTTCTCGGCCCCCGCACACGGCACGGTCGCGCTGGATTCCACCGGGTGGTTTACCTACACGCCCGACGCCAACTACCACGGCACGGACAGCTTCACTTACAGGGCCTTTGACGGCGAGTTGTATTCCGATCCGGCGACGGTCAACCTCGATATCGTGTCGGTCAACGACGTGCCGGTGGCGGTTGAGGACACGTATGAAGTCGACGAAAACGGCGTGCTGCATACCTACGTCTATAACGGGGTTCTGGAGAACGACACGGACGCCGA
>JAFGIR010000290.1 GCA_016929515.1 Pirellulales bacterium
ATGGATTTTCCGGTCGGCGCGGCTGTAGTAAAGTTCCCGTTTATTCGACGGCGTGGGCCGGAACTCGCGACGGATGTTCCACGCCTGCGTCGGATTGCCCGTGTTGTGCATGAACCGCCGGTCCCAGGTCCAGAAAACACCTTCCCACCGGCGGTCTTCGCCCGCGTGCGGACCGTCGCCCAACGTGACCGCGTAGTCGCCGTACTCGTGCCAACTGAAGCCGGTCTGCTCGGCCGGATAGGTCTCGGCCACGTGGCGCGCGAGTCCGTGCGGAATCACGACCGTCGTTTTCGGCTCGCGACGCAGCGGATTCGGCCGGGCCATGCCGTCGAACTGGTACGGCACGCGGCCGATCAGGTTGAAACCCAGGTCGTAGTGCAACGGCCGCTCGGCGCCGCTTTGTCCGTCGAGATCGATACCGTAACGAATGTTCACCGCGCCGGGCCCGCGCATCCGCTGCTGGAAGGGCATCTTGAAATTGAAAAGCGAGTTGCCCGGGTCGGGCTCCTTCGCCGGATCGAAGTCCAACGGCACGGCGCTCACCCGAACCACGGCCTCCGAACGGCCGTCGCCGTCGGTGTCGACAAACGCGAATGGGCACTCGCTGATCGGCCACCAAGTCTTTCGCTGTGGGTCGTACCGGTTGGCAAAAATCAGATTGTCGCCGTGCGGATCGCTGCGGAAGAAATCGCGAGAATACTCGTAGCCGGCCAGGTCCCACATCTGGCCGTCGCGGTCCAGATCGACGCCGAACCAGGCTATTCGCAGCTGGCCTTTCCAAAAATAGCGGATGTCCATTTCGTCGGGCCGGCCATCGGCGTCGTTGTCGAGATAATCGACCATCCGATCAACACGGCCGTCGACGCCGTAGTCGACAACGTAGCAATCGCTGTCACGGTCGCCGCCGGTCGCGTCGCGGGCCATATCGCCGTCGTCGTCGAGAATCCAGACAATCGCGTCCTGCAAGTTCTTGCGCCGCTTGAGCCGCTTGCGGCCGACGATCATCCGGCCGCCGCCGGGCAATTCGCTTTCGACGACGAAATGTTCGCCGACTTTCAAGGCCCGGGTTCGCGGCCACCAAGGTCGGCCGGTCAACAACAACGAGCCGTCGTCGGCCAAAGCCGTCTCGGCTTCCCACCAGGGCCTAGGTTCCTGCTCGCCGAGAACCGACGAAGGCACTATCGCAAAAACCAACAATAGGAACCAACAGAAGCAGATCGGTCGAGTCATGGCACTGGGACGCCCGTGGAATGGGTGAAGGTGTGGGAGCCATGGGCGGCTTGCCCGCCCTCGCTGCTCTCGATTGTACCATGACGCCGGGCCCGCGCGTACACAGCAGGGTGACACCGATGATCCCGCGTAGTCGACATGGCTACTTGCGAGACGGTTGACCGCGGAATCGTCGGTGCCGCACCGGCGGCAAGACGGCCATTTCCGACATCGCCGACGGCACGACAAACACGTTTCTCGCGTGCGAAACGCAAGAACTCACGCTGGCCGCCTGGTACGAGGGCGCGACGGCGGCCGTCTTTGGCCTGGCCGACGGCCCGCAAGGCTTTCCGTGGCTACACGAGCCAAGCAGCAACCATTGGGGCGGCATGGTCAACCATCTAATGGGCGATGGGAGTGCCAGGGGCGTCAAGGACAACGTCGATCCGACGCTCTACATGCACGTGATCACGCGCGCCGGGATGGAACCGGTCAACGAATCCTTCCAGAAACAAGAGAAACCAAGCCTGATCAAACGTCTTCTCGGCTATCGTTGATTTTTGCAGTGACGGTTCTGAAATGTCCTCTCATAGGGTGCGTACGAGCACCGATTGTCGCCACCGACCGTGGTGCGTGCGAGCACCTACAAAGTTCACCCTTCTTCCAAGCGGCCCCTGTCCTTCGGCGTCGAACGGCCTAAACTAATAGAAGGAGAGCGTTCATCAGCCTGTTTCCCCAACCGGGCGGCCCTACCCCCACCGATTGCCGTGTGCCATGACCGACCCGGTCCCGCAAACGTCGACCATCGAACGTGTGGCGATCGCCGTGCGCGGCGTGGTCCAGGGCGTGGGCTTTCGGCCGTTTGTTTATAACACGGCCCGGGCCGCCGGACTCACCGGCTGGGTTCGCAACGAAACCGATCGGGTGCGGATTGAGATCCAGGGCTCCCGGGCCGCGTTGGACGTCTTTTTGAACAACCTCAAACACCACGCGCCGCCCCAGTCGCAAATCGATTCGGTCGAGGTCGAGTCAATCGACCTGATCGAAGTGTCCGCTGATGCGATGTCGTTCGAGATCCGTCCGAGCCGCGAGTTGGCCTCGCGCCGGCCGTCGATTCCGACCGACCTGGCCACGTGCGGCGCGTGTCTGGCCGAGATTCGCGATCCGGCCGCTCGGCGCCACGGATACCCGTTCACCAACTGCACGAACTGCGGCCCGCGGTGGTCGATTATCGAGGGCTTGCCCTACGATCGGCCGCGGACGTCGATGCGCCGGTTCGCGATGTGCGACGCGTGCCGCGCCGAATATGTCTCGCCGACGGACCGGCGATTTCACGCCCAACCAATCGCCTGCGCCGACTGCGGGCCGGAGCTGCGGCTGTTGGACGCCTCGGGCAAGGTGGTTGCCCAGCGCGACGAGGCGCTCCGCGCGGCGGTCCAGGCGATTCATGACGGCCAGATCATCGCGATGAAAGGGCTCGGCGGGTTTCAGCTTCTGGTCGACGCGACGCGCGACGAGCCCGTCGCGAGGCTTCGCCAGCGCAAACGCCGCCCGGCCAAACCGCTGGCCGTCATGGTCGGGTCGCTCGACGACGCGCGGCGTTGTTGCGCGGTTTCCGACAACGAGGCCGCCACGCTCAGCTCGCCGGCCGCGCCGATCGTGCTGCTTCGTCGGCACGCGGGCGAACACACGATTGCCCCAGGCGTTGCCCCGGGCAACCCCGACCTGGGCGTGATGCTTCCGTCGACGCCGCTGCATCATCTGCTCATGGATGCCTTGCGACGGCCGATCGTTTGCACCAGCGGCAACCTGTCGGAAGAGCCGATGGCCACGCGGACGAGCGAGGCACTCCAGCGGCTCGGGCGGATTGCCGATCTGGTCCTCACGCACAACCGGCCCATCGTCCGGCCGGTCGACGATTCGGTCGTGCGTTGCGACGCAACCGGTCCGGTCGTGCTGCGACGTGCCCGAGGCTATGCCCCGCTGGCCATCGAACTGGACAGCGACGGGCCGATCGTGTTGGCCGTGGGTGGGCATTTGAAGAACGCGGTGGCGCTGCGGCTGGGCCGCCAGGTGGTCGTCGGCTCACACGTGGGCGATCTCGACTCGCCCCTGAGCTGGGACGTGCACCGCCGGGCGGTCGACGACCTGCTTGCGTTTTTCGACATCCGGCCCGACGTGATCGCCTGCGACATGCACCCCGATTATTTGTCGACCCAAAACGCCGAGCGTCTGGCCGCCCAGTGGGGCGTGCCGCTGGTCCGCGTGCAACACCACCATGCTCACGTGGCCGCCTGCGTGGCCGAACATCAACTCCGCGGGCCGGTGCTCGGGCTGGCCTTCGACGGGACCGGTTATGGCCCCGACGGAACCGTTTGGGGCGGCGAAGCGCTTGAGTGCGCGGGAGCCGCGTTTCGACGCGTTGCGCATTTGCGTTGTTTTGGTTTGCCGGGCGGCGACGCGGCGGTGCGCCGTCCGCGGCGCTCGGCGCTGGGTGCGCTGGTCGAACTTGGGCCCGAGGTGGGCCGGCGGCAAACGGTCGCGTGGTTCACCCCGGCCGAGCAGCAAACGCTGTTGACCATGCTTGAGCGCGGCACTCGCTCGCCGCAAACCAGCAGCCTAGGCCGGTTGTTCGACGCCGTGGCCGCGCTGTGTGGACTGCTCAACGATGCACTGCCGGGCAAGCCGACAGTGGCGCCCGAGGAAAACGGCACCTCGGGCGACGTCGTGATGAGTTTCGAGGGCCAGGCGGCGATGGCGTTGGAATTTGCGGCCGACGCGGGTCACGACGAAGCCTACGAAATCGCAATCACCGAAGACGAGCCAATGATTGCCGATTGGCGAGACATGCTTCGCGCGGTGTTGGCCGATCGGGCCTCGGGCGCGCCGGTCGGGCGGATCAGTGCCCGATTCCACAATGCCTTGGCCGCGATGGCGCTGGCGATTGCCCGCCGGGCCGGTTGTGCCCAAGTGGTTCTCTCGGGCGGGTGTTTTCAGAACCGGCTTCTGACAGAACGTATCCGAGGACGGCTGTCGGCAGCCGGCTTTAATGTGTACACTCATAAGAAGGTGCCGCCTGGCGACGGCGGAATCGCCTTGGGCCAGGCGTATCTGGCGGGCCTACCTCATGGGAGTTGAAACATCATGTGTCTAGCCGTGCCCGGCAGGGTTGTCGAGATTTACGAGAAGGACGGGCTTCCGACGGGCAAGGTCGATTTTGGCGGCCTGGCCAAGGAAGTGTGCCTGGCCTACACGCCCGAGGCCCAACTCGACGACTACGTACTGGTCCACGTTGGTTTTGCGCTCAACACGATCGACGAGGCCGAGGCCAAGGAAGTCTTTGCCTTGTTGCGCGAAGTGGCCGAAGCGGAAGAGCAAATGAGGAAGGACGAAGAACCCTCGTAGCGAGCGTGAGAAGTGCACAACGGATCAACTCATGAAATTTATTGACGAATATCGTGACGCGGCCCAAGTCAAACGATGGGTCGACTCGATCCACCGCAAGACCACGCGTCCGTGGAACCTCATGGAGGTTTGCGGCGGCCAGACGAACGCGATCATTCGTTTTGGGCTCGACACGCTGCTGCCGCCCGAAATTCGCTTGATCCACGGCCCTGGTTGCCCGGTGTGCGTCACGCCGATCGAAATGATCGACCAGGCCGTGGCCATTGCTGCCCGGCCCGAGGTCATCTTCTGCTCGTTCGGCGACATGCTTCGAGTGCCCGGCAGCGAGAAGGATCTTCTCACGGTCAAGTCGGAAGGCGGCGACGTGCGCGTGGTCTATTCGCCGATGGACGCGGTCGCGTTGGCCGGTGCCCATCCCGATCGCCAGATCGTGTTTTTCGCCATTGGTTTCGAAACGACCGCGCCGGCCGTGGCCATGGCAATTGCGCAGGCCGACCGGCTCGATCTGGCGAATTTCTCGGCACTGGTCTCGCACGTGCTGGTGCCGCCGGCCATTCGGGCCGTGCTCGGCTCGCCGGACAATATCGTGCAAGCTTTTCTGGCGGCTGGCCACGTTTGCGCGGTGATGGGCACGCGGCAATACGAACCGATTGCGAAAGAATGCGGCGTGCCGATCGTGGCCACGGGCTTCGAGCCTCTGGATATTTTGCAGGGCGTGGCCATGTGCATCGATCAATTGGAGCACGGCCGGGCTGAAGTCGAGATTCAATACACGCGGTGCGTGCAGGCCGAGGGCAACCCGGTCGCACTGGCCCAAATCGCCAAGGTATTCCGGACCGTGTCGCGCAAGTGGCGCGGCATCGGGCCGATTCCCGAGAGTGGCTGGGCGTTGCGCCCCGAGTACACACGTTTTGACGCAGCCTTGCGATTCGAGGTCGAGGGCATTCGGGCCGAAGAGCCGGCCGTTTGTATTGCCGGAGCCGTGTTGCAGGGCCATAAGCGGCCGCACGAATGTCCGGCCTTCGGCACCGAGTGCACGCCCGAACGGCCGTTGGGCGCCCCCATGGTTTCAACCGAAGGCGCGTGCGCGGCCTATTATCGTTATCGGCGCCGCGCGGAGGAGAAAGAGTCATGAGCAGCAACCAGAACGAGGGATTCTCGCTCCAGTGTCCCGTGCCGCGCGGCACCCATGCAACCGTCCAAATGGCCCACGGCGGTGGCGGCCGGGTCATGCGCAATCTGATCGAGGGTTTCTTTCTGCCGGCGTTCGGTTCGGACCCGGCGAAGGAACCGCCGCACGACGCCGCGGTGATGGACGTGCCCGAGGGGCGGCTGGCCATGACCACCGACACGTTCGTCGTCAGTCCTTTGTTTTTTCCGGGCGGCGACATTGGAAAGCTGGCCGTCTACGGAACGGTCAACGATCTGGCGATGGCCGGGGCGCGGCCGTGGGCCCTGAGCGCCGCGTTTATCCTCGAAGAGGGTCTGCCGCTTGAGACGTTGGAGCGAATCGTCGCCTCGATGCGCGACGCGGCTCTTGAGGTGGGCGTGCGAATCGTCACCGGCGACACGAAGGTGGTCGATCGGGGCAAAGGCGACGGGGTGTTCATCAACACGGCGGGCATCGGCGTCGTGGCACCTGGCGTGCAGGTCGCGCCGCGCCGCGTTAAACCGGGCGATGCGGTGATCGTCAGTGGCGACCTCGGCCGGCATGGAATGGCCGTGATGTCGGTCCGCGAGGGACTCGCTTTCGAAGCCGAACTCCAGAGCGATTGCGCCTCGCTGGCCGGCCTGGTCGACACGCTCCTCGAAGCCGGCGCGGACGTGCATTGTCTCCGTGACCTGACCCGGGGTGGCCTGGCCGCGGCTCTTTGCGAGATTGCCGACGGCGCGGGCGTGGGCATCGAATTGGACGAGGCATCGATCCCCGTCTCGCCGCCGGTCGCCAACGCGTGCGAGTTGCTCGGACTCGACCCGCTGTACGTGGCCAACGAGGGTCGGCTCGTCGTGTTCCTACCGGCCGAAGCGGCTGAACGAACGTTGGAGATCATGCGGTCGCATCCGGCCGCGCCGCAACCAGCCGTCGTCGGCACGGTCACCGAAACGCACCCGGGCATGGTTCAATTGCGGACGACCTTGGGTGCGGAGCGGATCGTCGATCTGCTCTCCGGCGAGCAAATGCCGAGGATTTGTTGAGCTGGGGACAGGGGCTGTGGAGTGGGAACAGGCCCCTTCCGTAGTCCACACGCCCGGCCAACCGAATTCGGACCGGCCGGAAAAGGGGGGCTGTTTCCTTCCATGGCGCGGTACAATAGATAAAGGCCACGCCGGACGTTCGGGCTGGAATCGAGCGACCGCTGTACGTCCATCAGGAACAGAACCCTCTTGTCTCGAATTGTGAACGATCGTCTGAATACCGAAAAGACGTGCTCACGCGAGCATGGCGTCCTCATCGCTTCGTGGGTGCTGCGCGCGATCGCGCTGTGCTGCGTGCTGGCGTCGTTTGCGTCTTCCGCCCAATCCGCCGATCTGCGTCAGGTCGCTACGGAGCTGGCCGCAAAGTACACGGCCGATCTTGAAGCGCTGGCCGCATGGTGCGACGAGCAGGGACTGTCGGCCCAGGCCGCCGCGACGCGAGCTAGGGCCAAGCCGACCGATCCGAACGTGATTCGCGTGTTGGCGCTGCCGGTTCGCAAGGGCGAGGCGTCGGCGCTACCCACCGGGGCGTCGAAAGACGTAGCCGAGTGGCACGGCCGGCTTTGGCGTTTGCGCCAAGAGCACGCGAAAACCTGTTTCGAGTTGGCTAGGAAAGCGATCCACGCCGGCCAGGCTTCGCTGGCGTTCGATCTGGTACATGTCGCCATCGCCGAAGATCCGGACCACGAGGCCGCGCGCCGCCTTTGGGGCTACCAGGATTTCCGCGGCGAGTGGCACACGCCTTACGAAATCGCCAAGCTGCGGACAGGCCACGTTTGGGACGACCGGTTCGGCTGGATTCGCAAGGCCGAGCTGCCTCGCTACGAAAAGGGCGAGCGGCTCTACCGTGGACGGTGGATCTCCGCCGAGGAAGATGCGCGACTTCACCGCAACATACGCAACGGCTGGGACATCGAGACCGAGCACTACCTCATCCGCACCAGCCACAGCATCGAGGCGGGCGTACGGCTCGGAAAAAAACTCGAAGAACTCTATGGTGCCTGGCGGCAGCTCTTTGTCCGCTACTATGCTACCCAGCAGCAGGTCGAGAGCATGTTCAACCGCCGGGCACAACGCGTGAGACTGCCACGCCACCACGTCGTCTATTTCCGCGATCGCCAACAGTATAATCGAGACCTCGGCGACGCCATGCCCAACATCGAAAAATCAGTGGGAGTCTATATCGGCAACATGCGACGAGCCTATTTCTTCGGCGGTCGCGACTACGATGAGCGGACTCTGCTGCACGAAGCGACCCATCAACTCTTCCATGAATCCCGGCCCGTGGCGCGGGGCGTGGGCGAGTCGGCCAATTGCTGGATTATCGAAGGAATCGCGGTCTTCATGGAGTCGCTCCGCAAGGAAGGCGACTATTACGTTTTGGGTGGCTTCGACGACTCGCGGATGAAGGCCGCCCGGTATCGACTGCTGGTCAGCAAGTTCTACGTGCCCTTCGAGGAGTTGACCCGTTACGGCCTGCCGCAACTGCAAAACGATCCAAAAGTCGCTACGCTCTACAGCCAGATTGCCGGATGGACCCAGTTCTTGATCTACTACGACCAAGGCCGCTATCGCGATGCGTTGGTGAGCTATCTGATGGCTGTCTACAACGGCAGCCAGGATCCAACGCTTCTTTCGCGACTTACGGGCACGTCCTACGACGAACTCGACCGTCAGTACCGCGAGTACATGACCAAGCGAAAACCGTAGTCTGTCTGGTCGCGACAACGCGTGTTGTGCTTTGACAACACGGCGCGATCTTCTCGACAGGCCGAGCCGGCCTTTGGACCAAACGCCGAACCTCTTTGTTTCCAGTAGGTTCGGACGATTTGCCCGGATCCTCGCACAAGGATTCTCCGTTCGGCATTCGCTTTGCTCGACTAGGCACGTGTCGCACGGCCACGGGAGAGCCTTCGTCCCCTCGGGCTCTCCTCGGACCGCTGCGTGCCCCCTTTCTCTTGTCTAAACGAAATTGGGTCTCATGCACGCTTCCCAACTACTCGAATTGGCTGCTCTTGTCTCCGCCCAAGGCCCCGTCCTGGTCGAAGGACCCGGTACGCTGGGGCCCTCCAGTTTGGAACAGTACTGGACGGCTTCGCAGTGCCGTTTCGATCGCTGGTCGAAAGCGCTCAAGGAATTGGGTTCCCAGGCCGCCGATCCGGGTCCCGATTGGTCGCAGGTCGGCTGGCCGACGTTGCGTGCCACCCTCGAAGAAGTCCTCACCGGCGAAGTGCTGACCCGAGTATTCGGTGCTGTCGTGACCGCCTACGACGCGTATCGCAACACGGACCAAGCCAACCCAATCGTCCGAAGCGTCATGATCGGACATCTCGAAGCCCGGAATCGAGTGCTTCGCTACTTGGTGAGTGGTCCAGGCGTCAACGGCGAAGAGGCTTTTAAGCTCAATCGCTTGCGTCGCCGGACCGAACGTTGGATTGACATGCTGGTCGGCTATCTGGATCAGTTGGTCGACGTCGGGCAGTTCGCGATCGACCCACAGCGGGCAACCGACTTTGCCGAAGACTTGAGCTACCGGCAGCAATTGCCGGGCGGACGCCACGCCTGGTCGTTGCTTCAGGCATCGCTTCGGGCGACGTTCGGCAACGGGCTCTCTCCGCTGAGCCCCAACGGCGAGCTCAACCACCGGATCGCCATGAGCGTTCTTTCATGCTTCCGTTCGGAACTGTTCGAATCGACCGGTACGCTTCGCTCGCTCTGGATGACGCGGCTCTCGAACGGCACCGAGGACGTGCACGGCATGCTCGACAATCTGCTATGCGACCGGCCCCGAAAACCAACCGAACAGGAAAGCCTCGCCGCCGATCACTTTCTCGATCGGTTGCGACGCTTCAATCGGTCGTGAACCGGACGACTTGTACTCACTCGACCGCGAGATCAATCTCTCGCTCGAATTCTCCGTCGTGCTGCGTTTGCGAGAGACGCACCAACAGCAGTATCTGATCCGTGCTGCTCTCGGAAATCTCGCTGAAAAAATGATGGCCAAGACTGCCCTGTCGCGAGGGCACGGTCGACATGACGAGCATGTGACCGGGCGACAGGACCGCTCCGAACTTCATGTCTTCAAACACGCGTGACTCGCGTCCCGGATTCAAACGGAAGGCGCCTTGCGTGTCCACGGCCCAACGTTGGCTGTATTTGCCGTGAGAAATTTCGGGCACGATCTCGAGCCGAACGCGGCCGTCGGCAAGCAAATAGGCTCTGACGGCAAGCAAAGGCTGGGCCTGGAGGTAGGATTTGCCGGATACGCTGCCTGCCGCGTCGCGCAACAACACCGGCAACTCGTCACGCTGCTGGCCGACGGCGATTTCTCTCCGTTTGCCGGCGCGGAGTTGAAAGTGGCCCCGCACCACGGCCGGTTTCTGGACCAAGTCGGCAGCCTTCAGCTCACACATTTCGCCGGGCAGCGATTGCCCTTCGGCCGTTCCAAGCAATTCGGCCAATTCGGCCGGCATCTGGCCGGCCAACACACCCGCGCGAAACCCGTTGGCCAGCAAGTGACGCCGACAGTTGGCCGACAGACGCTGCTCGTCGATTTCCTCCCACGCCGAACCGTTGAGAGCCGGATCGCCAAGTGGAAACCGTACGAAGAAGACATCCAAAGCCAAGCCATCCGCCGACATGCGGGGTTGCTTCAACAGCGACTCGACGTCCGGGGTTTGGAAGGGGGTGCAACCGGTCAGGCCAAAGAGCAACAACCCCAAGGCCAAGCATTGGCTTGGTCCGAGATCCCTGCTAGCACGAGAGTTGCGCAAAATGGGCCACATACAACGCGTTCGCCGAAGAAAGAGATTGGTTGATCATCGCAGAGAGCCTGGCGGAGAGTATCGGTCTCGCGGTCTTGTGTCAATGGGGAATTGAAATACGAGACAACCATGCTGGTGAATTAGGCGATGTGCAGTAAGGGTAACGTTCAGTAGGAATAGGAGAAAATCGGTCGGCGTGGTCGTATCGGTTTTCGGGGCAATCTTCGCAAGTTGGCCGCCAATCACCACGAAAAACGCTTCCCAAACCGACGGATCCTTGTTAAAGTCGAGGCATAAGGTGATTGCTTCGAGCAAGCGATTCTACTGGCTGTCTCCGGCTCGGGGGCTGGAAGACGGCCGCCTTTTCTGAATGGTTCGCTCGGGCAAGCCTCGGAAGCCGAACGCCGTGCCGCATCGATTCGTTTTCAGTCTCTCGCCGGCGACGGTTTCGTTGTGATGGACGTTTGCACTGTCGATGAACGGCGGGTTGTTTTCGTATGCTTCGAAGCCGTTTTTCGCGTGGGGCATCCTTCGCTCGTTTGAGATGCCGGAAGCAATGGGCACTGGTTTTGTTTGCGATTGATCCGATTTGAGAGTGCCACCCTATGGTCGATTCTCGTCGTCCCCAAGATATCGAGGTGGAAGAGCTGCTTCGTAACGCCGAGTTGCGCAACGCTCTGGAGCCGTTTTACGATGAATCGATCAGCCGCGTCAACGTGCAGCATTTGCCGCTTTCGGTCGAGAATGAGTTTCTCGCGTCGATGTTGGCGTGGGAACATGCCCCGGTGTTGCCGATCTATCGTTGGTTCGAGCCCGAGCTGCGGCCACCCCGACCCAATATGCTGACCGACGAAAACCTGCACGAGATTCTCTGGGATGTGATCGATAAGCTTTTTGAGAAACGGATTATTCTCGATTTCACCGATCACCTGAGCGACCGCGAGTTGTACAAGCTCGTCTATCGCGATATTCTTCCCTCGCGCGAGAAGAAAATCGACTCGGGGTTCAACTTCCTGCACTGGGACTGCACGGGCCCAAACCGGGACCCGGAAATCTGGCTCCGCTACTACGCGACTGAAGAAGATCGCGAGCTTTGGGCCGAGACGTATCGGCTTCCTTTGCCCGATCAGGCCGCCCCACCCTATCCCCGCGACTTGCCCCGAGAAGAGTAGCGCCCCGGCAAGTCCCTACATCAGACTCCGCCCGATACGACGTGCCGACGTCCTATTGCGTTGTCTTTCCGCGAGTCATCGTCTGCCCCACGGTCTTTTCGCCAGACGATTCGGACGCTTCGGGCGACTTGCCCAATCGCACGTCAACCCACCCGCTGGCACAGTCCTCCTTGCCCTCGACGAACGCATGGACCTGATAGGTGCCCGCCAAGTCGTTTGGCAACTCTAACTCGGTGCGAAATGCCCCAGGCGCAACGCGAAGTTCGATCGTGCCGACGCGTTGGTCGTTGGCGCTTCGATAGACGAGCTCATACTCGGCCAGGGCCTCGGGCGACTTCGGATACTGGCTCCGCCGGGGCGGCGTAAAACCGAGCCGGCCCAGCGGTCGCACAAGTTCGATCACGGCCCGGCCCGCGATCGGCGAGCGACCCTCGACAATCAACTTCGTCGGATCGGACTCGCTCGGCGTGGCCAGGAGCGTGACCGGTTGCGGATAGCGGATTCGCAAGCAGGGATCGCCGATCAAATTAAACAACATCACGTGTTCGGCCCGCTCGTCTTCGAGCTTTGACGCGCTCGGGCTGACTAGCGAGGCCATGGTGTCGAGCATCGTGCGGACTTCGCTCTTTTTGGCCGGATTGACGAGCGTCCGCTTGGCTTGCAGCAGGGCCTCGCCAAGCGTCGCGGTGCGGCGCTCGAAACACTGTTCCATCAGCCCCATCCCCATCACGGCCATTGCATAAGGCATTGCCACGCGCGAGCTGGCCACGACGGCCACCGGCCCGCCGCGCTGCCGGAGCATCTCTTCCGCGAGACAGTCGGACCGGTTGTCGATCGCGCCGACGTAGCAAGCCAGAAACAAAGCAATCGAGGGGCCTCGCTGAGCATCAAGCCGCGGCACGTCGCGCGTGGCCAACAGCGAATAGCGCTTGCCCGGCACGTGCATGTAGCCAAGCCGCTGCGGGTTGCCATGGCCGATATAGGTCCAGAAGACCGCCCCGTCGTTAAGCCGGTCGATGGTCGCCTGATTGATGTTTCGCGGATCGGGACAGTAGACGGCTCGCCAATTGGCCTGCGTCATCCAGACGCGGTAGTCGGCCGGGATGCCCTTGGTCAGCAGGTATCGGGCTGCCGAGTCGATTGCCATGTCGGCCAGCGCGCCGAACCCGCCCACGCCCGCCACGAAATTCAACTGCCGCCGCCAGGAGCCAAAATCGGTCGACCGCTCGTAGGCGAGAATCTTGTCGACGATTTGCTTGAGCTCCTCCGGCGTGTCGGCGGTCAATCGACCTTCGGCCAGCTCGGGCACGCCGTCGTCGTCTAGATCGGCGTACCATGCGTCGTTCGGGATTATCGGCTCGGAACCCCAGTGGATGTTCACCTTGGCGTCGGCATAGGGCGCCGGCACGCAACGCGAGCGAGCGGCGCTCTTGGCCGGCTTTCCATCCATGCCCGTCGGAATGTCGCCCACCAACACCAGGAATTTGAGCCGCTCGGCCGGCGCCGACTGGCGAATCCGCCGCCGGATTTCCTCAGGCGTGCCGGTGTTCGAAACCACGCGGACGTCGTAACCTTGATCCTTGCGATGCGAGACCCAAGGAGCCAACGCCCGGCGAAACTCGGCCGGGCAGACCGCCACGACCACGCCGCGCGGTTCGTCGACCGAAACGGCGAAAGCCGGACCGCTCGCAACGGTCAGCCCTAGCAGGATAAACAGCGCGGCGCGCATAAGAAACCTCTTGATGTTCTCGCGGGGAATGGTCCGTCTTGGGATGCCTGTCTTGTAGTCTACCCAAACATCCACGGTCGAGGCAAGAGCGACGGTTGCCAAGCGGCAAGCCCTACGATGACATAGAGGGAGGTTCAACGAGATTGAAAAGCGTTCGCAGGGCATTTGCCGCGCTACTCGAAATCACACCGGGGTTGGGACCGTGAATTTCAGCATGCCCTGGATCATTTTCGTCGTTGACAGGTACGACTTCAAGCTTGAGTAGATCGCCCTTGCCATTTTGCAGAGCGCGAATTTGGCCGGCGGTGGCAACTGCGACTCCGCTTCCGGGAATAGCCTCAGGCTTCTTCAGCACCTCTTGCACGGTGAGAGCGGCCGCACGGTACACGGACACCCCAAGTTCATCGGAGCGGAGCTTGAAATTGAAACTGCTGATTCGATCAGGCGGCTGAAACCAGCTTTTCCCTGGCGGAATGCGGCGATAGAGAACCTCGTCGTCAGCAATCTGCCCGTGCGACACGGTTCATCCTCGCCGCTGGTTGCTCGGTCACTGGGTGGCACCAACACTACAGATATAGCGCAACACGCATTCCAAAGATTCAAGCTCAAAGACATCGCCGGTCTCTTCCCGATGAGCAACATCGTCGCGGTACAGGTAGGTTGCCGCTCGTTCGCCTACTACCTCAAGCTCGAAGTAGCGCTGGCCAACCTCCCACTCAAACTGCACGCCACCATTGCGTGTCGGGTTAACGTATGGTTGCGGCAGGTCCGGAACCTCACACAGACTGCAGAGCAAACCCCGCGCGGCCTTCAGCTTGCGGCTGTCCGGCGAGGGGGCCCCATGCGAATCCCATCCATCTGGAAGCGCCTCTATTGCCTCCAGCTGTTTCGTAATTTCAGGTAGCCAATCACAGGGAGGAATGCGCGAACGGACGGAGTGTTTTCCCGTCACCGTATAGTCCGCGCAGTCATTTCGTTGCTCATCCCGTTCGATGAATTCTTCGGTAATCGTCGCTTGTGGCGTCAATGGATTCTCTCCCAGACTTTGTGCATTTCGGGATGGGTTAGCGAAGCAAAACCTCGCACAACCCACTCGTGACCCATGTCAATTGCACCCAGCACGTTAGCTAAATCGTCGCCCTGGAGTTGTCCTCGGGCCGTCAAATCAAGTCGCAACGCCTGTCGTTTGTCTTTCTTAATGACTACCGGAGTGAGATTCACGTGCAGCCGGCCGGCGTTGTTTGGCAGTGGAAACGCAAAGTCCAACACCAACTTATCAGGCGTGCCAAGCCAGCTATCGCTGAACTGATTCGACCAGACGGTCAGTGTCTTGGCAACCTCTGGTCCGACGTGCTCCAAGCCCTCGTAATCGATGTGGTTTATATAGGTGACAATCCATGATGTGGGCTCAATCTGACCGAGGTCCCGTTCGCGAAAGAACTCGGCCAGTTGCCCAAGTTGGTTGCCGAAATCCTGGCGACGCTCCTCATAGGACCGGTAGGCCACATCATCGGCCGCCTTTTGCCAGTTGGCTAGAAAAGCGTTCCTTTGAATCTGGACAACGTGCTGACCATTCTCCGCCGCCGCCCAGAGTCGAGGTGCGTCTGGCCGGTTTGTGACTCTCCACTGCACCCCTGAGTGTGGGTCCAAGCGTTCTTCGCCAAAGCGTTCTCGCATTTCCTCCGTTGGCGGTCGCTCTTCAAGAGCGGGAAACTGCGCTCGGAAGTATCGGTCCCATAGAATCCCTTGCTCGGCCGACGCGAATTTCCCTGATGCGCGGAAGTAGATCCCCAAGACCGTCTCGACGACGGGCGGTTTACGAAAGCGAGGCAGTTCTTGATCGCTGTTGCTCATGCCGTCCTAATGCTATACGCCACAAAGGGTTCAGTCAAACCCTCTGAGCCTGATTCATGCCGAAATCCCGCCGCAACCGCAATACCTTATCAGTATAATCAGCCACTTCCGCACAAACCAGCCATTCGTAAGGGCTCATCTAGCGGATAGGAAGAACACTTGTCAAGGTGAAATGTCAGTACGAGTCCTCCTTTTATCCGTCCCAAACCTGTCCGATGCTCCCTTCTGCCGATCCCTTCTTCATATACGTTCCGTGACTTCACCGTGTTCGTATCCGTACTGTAGGCATATCTGGTCGCATGGTCGAGGTAAGCCTGGTGCCCTCCCACTCACAGTTCCGTTATCACCCAGGCGACTTGGACGGTCGCCACGAGGTTCATCAGGCCGTGCATGGCCAATGGGACGTAGAGCGACCGCGAGCGGATTCGGGCAATGCCGAACAGTAGGCCAACGGCGAAGATGATGCTCATGTGAAAAAGATCGTATTGGGTATGGCTGACGGCCCAAATGCCGGAAGTGACCAGAACCGCGCCGGCCCCGCCCAACGCCGAGTTCCGCAAACCGACGAACAGAAAACCGCGAAAGAACGTTTCCTCCACCAGGGGCGCGAGGACGATTACGGCCAACCACAACAAAGGAAGCCAACCGGCCGTTTGCCAAGCCTCGATCATGAACTTGGGGACGGTGTCGTTCCCGGTGGCGTCGGACAGCACTTCCTCGCCCACGATGAACAAGCCCGTGGCGGCCAACCAGAACAATAGCTTGCCAATCGAGACGGGGCGCAGAGCCAGGTACTGTCTCACCGGGATTCCACGACGAACGTGAATCAGCAGCACTATCAGCCCCACGGCGACAGGCGTTGAGAGTATCATGCCGATCGCCAACATCAGGCCGTTGTGTTCCAATGGCACGGCCGTGCTCATCGGATCGTAGTCCGAGTCGAGAATCTTGTTGACGACGATGAACCCGACGACGGCCAGCACATTGGCACCCAGATCGACGAGGACAACCAACATCGAAAAACCAATCGTGGACCAAAGGCCCCAGTAGCCTGACTTTTCTGGTAACGGTTCTTCGACTAGTTCAACAGGCACGCCGTCGGTGTCCATGGTCTTGCTTCGCGCTCTTGGTTCGTCCGACCGAAGCCAACGCGGCACATGGTGCGGTGTTCTTTAGCGATACAAGAAACAGCCGGGAGCCGACCACACTTGATAAACCAAGTAAAACAACACGAACCAGATGGGCAGAGTGTACAGCTTGGCGACACCTTGAGCCGATTTGTACAGCGAGACGAATGCTCCTATCGTGACCACCATGAGGAGCATAACCACCGAGGAAGTGAAATCGGTTATGATCTGAAGCAATACAATGAATACGACCGTCCAGATAACCGGAAAGATGAGAAACCGAAGGTTTATCCGAGCCATGTTCTCTCCTTCCAAAAGGGTGTGCGAAACCGGATTCCTCTCTTCAGGCTTGGGCAGTGGACACGAATGACCTTTGGTGGGCCCCCACTTGCCATGGTCAGAATGTCCTGCCCTATGAGTAAAAATAACAGGCATCGCCGCACGTGTCGATGCGGGGACTCGGCGTCCGAGTCTCCCTGAGCTTACGTCGTCCGTTCTGGTTTCTGGGCCAATTCGGTCACGAGGCGGCGTCGAGCTACCCCGACGAGCGGGTTGCGGGCAAAGTCTTTCACCCAGCGAACTTGCTGATCGGTCCTCTTGTCCTATCCTTGCGTGGGGGGTAGGATCAGTTGTTTGTCGTTCTCTGCGGAGTCTGCCATGCGTCACGTCGTTTCGGCCCTGGTTCAGAACGTGCCCGGTGTGTTGTCCCACATCTCGGGCATGCTCGCCTCGCGGGGCTACAACATCGACAGCCTTGCGGTGGGTGAGACCGAGACCCCCCATCTGTCGCGAATGACCTTCGTCGTCGTCGGCGACGACAAGGTTCTCGAACAGGTCCGAAAGCAGCTCGAAAAGATTGTTACCGTCGTCCGGGTCGACGACGTCAGCGCGCAGAACTTCGTCGAGCGCGACCTGATGCTCATCAAGGTGGCCGCCGCCCGGGGCCAACGGAGCGAGGTCCGCGAACTGACCGAGATCTTTCGTGCCCGGGTAGTCGACGTCTCGGCCGATATGGTCATGATCGAGATCTCGGGCCAAGAGAAGAAAATCGAGGCGTTTATCGAAATGATGCGCCCCTTCGGCATCATCGAGTTGGTTCGCACCGGGCGTATCGCCATGGTCCGCGGCGGCAATCATCAATCCAGAGACGAAGACGAAGGGCCTTTCGAACATCCATGAACGATTACCCGACGATTCAAGCGAGCGAGCACACACGCCACCCAAGCGCCCAGCCCCGGCGCGCCGGGAACGGCTAACAATGATTTGCACAATGTGGCGGGCAAGGCGTCTCACCACGTTGATCCCCACGAGACTACCCTCCAAATTCCATTCGAGGAGCATGTACCATGCCAGCCAAGCTTTTCTACGATAAAGACGCGGACCTTTCCCTGCTGAAGAACAAGTTGATCGCCATTCTCGGCTATGGATCGCAAGGTCACGGTCATGCCCAAAACCTGCGCGACAGCGGCTGCAAGGTGATCGTGGCCGAGCTGCCTGGCACGGACAACTACGAACAAGCGGTCAAGGACGGGTTCGAGCCCGTCAGTGCCGCCGGAGCCGCCGAGCAGGCCGACATCGTTACGATGCTTCTGCCCGACGAGTTGCAGGCCGACGTGTTTCGCGCCGAAGTCCGCGACAACCTTTCGCCGGGCAACGTGCTGGTTTGCTCCCACGGCTTCAATGTCCACTTCAACCAGTTCGAAATTCCGAAGGACGTGGCCGCCATTTTGGTCGCTCCCAAGGGCCCCGGCCATTTGGTTCGCGCCGAATACGTCGCCGGCGGCGGCGTGCCCTGTCTGTTGGCGATGGGACCGAACGCCGATGACACGGCGCGAAAAATCGGCTTGGCCTATGCCAAGGGAATCGGCGGAACGCGGGCTGGCGTGATCGAGACTACGTTTGCCGAAGAGACCGAAACCGATTTGTTCGGCGAACAAGTCGTCCTTTGCGGCGGCATCACGGCGCTGATCAAGGCCGGTTACGAAACGCTCGTCGAGGCCGGGTACCAGCCCGAAATGGCTTACTTCGAGTGCATGCACGAGGTCAAATTGATTGTCGACCTGCTCTACCAGGGCGGCATGAACTACATGCGCTACAGCATCTCGAACACGGCCGAATACG
>JAFGIR010000291.1 GCA_016929515.1 Pirellulales bacterium
CGCGCGGGCGACGAGGTCGTCGTGAAGGTGTATCGAAAGGACTCGGGCCAACTGGTCACGGAATTGCAGGTCACACGGCCCGAAGTGACCGAGGGACGAATCTCGCGAGTGAAGGCCGACGAGGGCCAGTTCTGGCTTAAGGTTAAAGGCGAAGAAGCCAAGGAGATGCAGGTTAACGTGCCGCGCGACCTTGAGATCGGCTTTAACGCGGGCACAACCATCGAAGGGCGGCCCGTCTCGCTGGCCGATCTGCGGCCCGACGATCGCGTCGTGGTCCATCATCTGGCCGACGACCAGGGACGCCGAGCAACCGAGTTGGCCATTTTGCGAGTAGTCACGGCCGAAGGCGTGGTGCGGAGCATGGACAAGGTCAAGGGGACGTTGACCTTCGCCCAGGGCGAGGGAGACAAGCCCCTGATGATCACCTTGCCCATCAACGCCGAGTGCGAGGTTACGATCAACGACCGGCGAATTCTCAACGAGCGTCAACTGAAGCCGGCCGACTTGCGGCCGGGCGATCAGGTCAAACTGGCCCACGACGACCGGATCGTTCGGGTCAACGCCTATCGCGTGCTTGGCCAGGAGGGGACCATCGCGACTTTGCGCGTCGGCGACGGCCAACTCGACGTGACGATGAAGGACGATTCGGGCCGAAAGACATTCATGGTGGGACCCGAGACGACCGTTTCGCTCGGCGGAGAAACGGTCGAACTGAAGGAATTGCGCGTCGGCGACCAGGTCGAGATTCGTCACGACTCACCCGACGCCAGGACGCCTCGCGCGCTGACGATTGCGGCGACCCGGCTGCCCGATCCACGGCGCTGGGCCGCCTTGGTGAGTGTTCAGGATTATGAAGACATGTCGGTCGGTCGGCTCGACTATCCCGAGAGCGACGCAAAACTCCTGCAAAGCAAGTTGGTCGAACGTTATCGCGTTGCGGAGGATCATGTTCTTGCACTGACGGACCCAAGCCGGGTCCGGTTCGAGCAAGGGCTGGCCGACTTCCTGGGCCGCGTGCCGAGCGGCGCGAACCTTGTCGTCTATTTCGCCGGCCACGCGTTCAAAGCCGACGACGGCAAGATCTATCTGGCGCCGAAGAACTTCGAGCTTCGCCGGGCCGCCGTCTCGGGCGTGGCGCTCCAGTGGCTGGTCGACCAGATGGAACAATGCCCGGCGAAAGAAAAACTCTTGTTGCTCGACGGCAGCTACGCCGGGGCGGCCGATTCGACGAAAGAGCCTTCGACGGCCGAAATGATCGACACGCTCGATGCACTTCCGGGCCGCCCCCCGTTTCGGACCGTCACGGCCGTGGCCAGTTGCTCGGAGGGCCAGCGGGCGCTGGCGTGGCCGGAGAAGGAGCATGGGTTGTTCGCCTATTTCCTGGCCGAAGGGTTCGCCGGGCGAGCAGACGCGAATCGAGACACGCGCCTCGAACCGACGGAGTTGTTCACGTACCTCAAGGACCAGATGGACGCGGCGGCGGAAGGGCTGGGACAACCACAATCGCCTCGGCTCTTCTTGCCCGATGCAAGCCCGCCGAGGCTTTCGGAGAACGCGAAGAAAGCCATTCGCCGGCTGGCGAGTTTTGCCGGGCAATCGCGTGTCAACAAGATGGCCGTCGGCGCGGCCTATGACGAAGCGAAGAGCCTCGCCAACGATGAACCCGAGCCGGATCTGCTCCACGGTGTTCTGCTCGTCGAGGCAAGTCAGTGGGCCGAGGCGGCGGAGTTGTGGCAGACGATGAAAGTCGAACGGCCCGACGGCTTGATTCCGCTCGAGGCAATCGCGTGGATCGATTTCATTCGACCTCGCTCGACGTATGATTCGGGCGTCGATGACCTGGTCGAGTTGGTCGGCAAAGTACCACGGCCCAAGAAGCCGGGCATGACCTATCCCGAGAATCAGCTTGCGTTGTTCGAGTGGGTCGGCCAGTTGCGAGAATTCGCCTCGACGGCGGCCAAGCCGCACCAGCGTCCCACGGCCGACCGGCTCGGAGCGCTCGACGCGGCCGTGGCGTCCCACGGCCAAGCGGCAGCGGAACGCTATAACGAAGGCCGAGGAAAGACGCGGGCCATGTGGGATGCGTTTGCCCGAAAGCTCGACAGGGCAACCCAAACCAACAACGAGGCCGCCATGGCCAAGCTTCGTATCGAATGCCACCGGCTTGTCCACTACGCGGCGTTTCGGTCCGATGCGTTGGTCAAGGAAATCCTCGCCGGCTTGGATAGATAAAGGGCGTTTCGTGACCATCTTGGGGGTGAGTCGCGAGACACGATTTCTTGACACTCACGAGGCTTGTTCCTATGATGTAGGAGGGCGTTTTCCTTTGGGGTAGACTCTTCGGAGCAGTCCGTGAAGACCATATGGCGTGATACGCTGGCCTTGACGTTGGTGGCCGTCTATCTGGCGGCTGCGGGCTTTGGTCATTGCTTCCACGACCATGGCGACCAGCGCCATGACGCGTGTGTTTGCGACGCGTCTTGCCACGGCCATTCGGCCGAGGCGAGTCATCGGCACGCCGCGACCGACCGCGACGGTCGGCCGGCCGGCGGCTGGCAATCGACGGCGTCCGACGGCGTCTCATCGGATCATGTTTGTCCGGTTTGTGGTTTCTATTCGCATCATTCCGTTCCCGTCGCACATGTCGAGCGGACGGCCAGCAGCCGATTGATTCAACCGGCATTTTCGACGGTCTCTTCTTTGGTGGGCTGGGCCTGCCCCGGCCCGCAACAGCCCCGGGCTCCGCCGTGGTTCGCGTGAAAAACGTTCTCGATTGTTGATCCGGCGCCACGGCCGTGCAGTTCGTTGCCGCATGCGCGGAGCCGGCATCCTTGGGTTTGCATGACAAGGCCGAATTGACGGCACGGCATGCAAACCGTTCTTGGAGAAGGAGAACCATCTACCGTGTTCACGCGAAATCGATGTGCTCGCCAGGAAATCAAAGGCTTCACGCTCGTCGAACTCCTCGTGGTCATCGCCATCATCGGCGTGTTGGTCGCGCTGCTTTTGCCGGCGGTTCAAGCCGCGCGTGCCGCCGCAAGACGCGTTTCCTGCGCCAACAATATGAAACAGATCGGCTTGGGCTTGCATCTCTACCACGACACGTTCCAACGTTTGCCCGCCGGATGGAAAGGATACGACCCGAGTACGGGTCAGCCGCATTGGTTTGGCCAACCGGGTTGGGCCTGGAGTGCTTCTATTTTGCACTACATGGAACAGCAGGCCGTCTATGATGACCTGGTCCATCTCGATCTGCCGATCACCGATTCGTCGAACGCCCAGGCCCGAGTGTTGCCTATCTCGACGTTCCTTTGCCCTTCGGACCCCGGCGAGCGGACGTTCGTTTTGTCCGGCGGCGGGATCTACGTGGGCAGCGGCAGCTTTTCGCCTGTCGAACTGGCTCGAAACAACTACCTCGGCGTGTTTGGCACGCTCGACCTGCACGTCGTATGTGCCGGCGGGGGCGATTGTGTCGGCAACGGCAGCTTCTTTCTCAACGAGGGCGTGACGAATCGTGATATTCGAGACGGCCTGAGCCAAACGTTCCTCGTTGGCGAGCGCAGCTCGAAGTGGGCCCCGTCGACCTGGGTGGGCATGGTGAGCGGCGGCAGCCACGCCCCGGCACGGGTCGTGGGGGTGGGTCTGTTCCCCCCCAACTCGGAACTCGAAGAAGAACAGTATTCGCACAACTTCAGCAGCTTCCACCCAACCGGCGTCCATTTTTTGACGGCCGACGGAGCCGTGCATCTAATCAGCGACGAGATTGACCAGACCGTGTATCAAGCGTTTTGCACCCGCGCCGGCGGAGAGATCGTCAGCGACTTCTTCAGTGGTCGTGAGTGATCGACCTTAGAGTCGGCCGTTGCGTCCGAAGTCGTGTTCGATTCGAGCGTAGCCAGAGAGCGTTTCGAGCGTCCAGCGGCATTTCTGGCGGCCGATCAAGTACTCCGGACGTCGAAAATACGAATCGAGTTCTTCGAGGGCCGTCGGTTCGATGGCGTCGTCGTCCGGCCGGCGTGTGTTGGCCGAGACGATCAAGAGGTAATACTTGCCGCCGCGCGAAAGAACGACCGAGAAATCGCCGTTGCGGTCGGCTCGCGCGTAGGCACCACCCAACGCGCGAATCGCCCGAAGGCTCGAATAGCTCGGCACGGGCGAATCGGCTGGTCGAATGCCTGGCGTGCCGATTCGTTTCGATGGTTTTGCATTCTTGGGCAAAAAGATCGCCACGGCGTTTTCGTCGCCCTCGATCGTGTCGACCGGACGATAGGTCAGCTTGCCTTCGACCAGAACACGATCGGAGGGAGCGGCGTCTTGCGGTCGGACCGCGTCGACCGGAGCACAACCTCGCCCAATGAGACACCCAGCCAGCAACCCCACCACGCCTACCACGACCAGAAGCAGGCCCTGGGCGTAGATCGCGCGGCGCGAGACAAGGACCATCTCAGGCGGCACGAGATTATCCGTTGAGTCGGTCTCGGCCGGCTCATTCGGGACGGCGCCAATCGACTGATCGGGCAGGTCGACCGGCCGTGGCAAGCTGTCGGCGGGAGCGCTCGGGTCGGGGACGATCTGCGCGTGGCCGCACTTAGGGCAGTCGATCGACGTTCCCCGCTTGCGTCGGGCGGTCGAGAGCAGCCGCCCGCACGCTTGACACGCAAAGCGAATCGGCATCGTCTCTGCTCCAAAGAAACGGCGCGACCAATGGTGATCCCCCTGTCGGTTTGTGACGGACGGCCACTTCAATAAGGCTCGTCAGGGGGGGCTTGTTCGCTGTCAGCCAGTGCGTTGACGCCAAGTGACAAGACGAGACACACGACGTCGACGACCCAGAGGACGCCGACACCCAATGCCACGGCTTCGAACACCTTTTGACCAACCGCATCACCCATTTTACCGACTACGTGGCCTGCGACCAGAAGCACGGCCAACGCGATGGTCAGAACGGCCGCAGCGCCGACCAACACGGCAAGAACACGTCGGGCAATGGGCTTTCGGCTCATAATCGGGACAATCGAGCGAGGAAGAATGACGTGGAAGAAAGCTCTTTACTTTTTACTTCAATGACCGACACTTCCACAAGGACGTTATCGCCAAGGGTATCGCATTTATACCATTTTAACCGATTGTGCCCGACGTAATACTACCGAGAAGAGGGGGTGGCTTCACGTGACAGCACCGACGCGGGCGACGTTCCTGCGTTGGATGTCCGCTCGCGGCGCAAACTAGCAAAAGCATCTTGCCCGGCCGACCATTTCTTGACTTCGCCCTGTGTTTATGCAGAATGAAA
>JAFGIR010000292.1 GCA_016929515.1 Pirellulales bacterium
CCGTGGATTTCCGGCGCGCGCCGTCACACGGGCCAAACTCGCAAGATTGCCCGTCGCCACGACGCCTAGGGCGTGATACCGCCAAGATCAACCACCGCGCCGTCTTCCCGATTGGCCAGGTTTCGATGGAGTGCCAGATCGACTTCGTAAGAAACCGTGTGAACCGACCCATCGCAGAAGACACACTGGAAACCGGCCGCGTGGGGTCCGCCGAACCGCCACTGCTCGTCCCTGTACTGGCCAAAGACCGAGGAATCGCGTTGCGGCTCAAGGTATGCCGTCCGGCATGTATCGTTTCCATAACCGACGTAGAGGCTCTCCCGGTCCCCCCCGCATACCGAGTTGAGATAGACTTCCGAACTCAGATATTTCTCGCCCACGAGATAGGTTTGACTCGCACCGTCGGTAATATCGCGGACGGTGATGTCACTCCGGATGAAGACGACGCCCGTCAGTCGCTTCAAGGGGGGCGCATCGGGATTCGGCCACTGAAAATTGGGGTCGCAGCCCTCCGCAAAGTCGTCCGGCTCGCCCGAACTGCTCCCGAATTCGTACCCTTCCTGGCTGCCCGCGTTGGCTGCGTAGTCGGATCGTCCGGCCTCGTTGAAATTCAAGCTGCTGCTGTCGCGCGTCCGGTAACTGTGCGAGGAGATATCGGGAAGCGGATCGGCGCTTCGACGGCTCGGACAGTTGAACACCGCGATTGGCGTCGCACATCGCTTGGCGAAGGCGTTCGCTCGATCGGCGCCGCCGGTGCCTTTGCCCAAGTCGCGAACGTCACCTTGTTCCAAGTACTCAAGAATATTGAACGCCCAACCACCGGGCTGCGTCAGGCCGGTGCCAAGTTCGGGTTCGCCGATCCAGTACTTTCCCCAGCCGCCCGACGGAAAACTCTGGTGGGCATCGTGGTGCGACAGAAACGCAAGGCCAATTTGCTTGAGGTGGTTCGCGCACTTCGCGCGTCGAGCAGCCTCGCGAGCTGCTTGGACCGCCGGCAACAGCATCGCAATGAGAATGCCGATGATCGCAATCACCACTAGAAGTTCCACGAGGGTAAACGCCGTTCGTCGGGATCGCCGCATGGCCGTGACTCCCAAGAAAGTGGTTCTAGGATTAGTCCGAAAACGCCCTGTCACATCCCCATGTGTCCAGGCATCGTTCTCGCGGCGCGACCACCACCACCACGGCTACCACCCGCACGCAACCGCCCGTTTCGCCCACAAAGAGCCGCGTGGCGAACAGACAGTCATTTGTTGATTATATATTAATCTCCCGCGGACTGCACCCCCTGGCCAAGGGGGCCTGTTCCGCCATTTTTACGGCGAGTCTCCTCGCCCTGGTCGCTTGCGTACCTAGATCATTGCCGATCGGATGCCCTGTTGAAGAACCAACTCTCCGTGGATCAATCCGGCTCATTCCGCTCGATTCGCAAGGTGCCCGCTAGGAAATGCCCGGCGAGCGATCGCTCGGCGCATCGCTCGTTCGCGACGCTTCCCAATCTTGCCATCGCGAAATGTCGGAGAAGACAAGCGAAGGAATCGTGAAAAGCCCAACCAACGCAACCGGAGTCAGAAGCACCACCAAAAACAGGTGCATGATTCCATAGAGCCGGCCGCCGGCCTGGGTCGCATTCCGCCAAACCAAGTACCAAAGCGCGACGGTCAACAAGACAATCGCCGCCAACACCAGACACGCCGCAATCAAATAGACCAGTTCCGAAATCGCGCCGATGAACGCCGAGGCCGCCACTCCGACGAGGGCGAGAATCGACCAGGCCAACCACCTCTGCACTCGGAACATCAACACAATCGTGGGGGTTTCCGCCGGATCGCACATGCCCGCCACCTCCACAAGTACGTCAATGCCCCCAGGGAACGGCCGTTTTCGGCCGGCCGCGGTTTGCTGGCAATATACCACGCGGCGTCGACGGCGAGAAGCATCCGAAGAAGGGCAAGAGAGATCGGGCACACACTTTGTGAACCACTCGACGCTCGGCCGCCAGCCACCCTTTCTTGGGCTTCGTGCCCCGGTGACTGACGGCCTGCCCCGACGAGCGTCTTCGCTCCGACGCGCCACGCTCGGGCGCGGGCTCTCCGGCAACCCGCGCCGCGAATTCTACCAGCGGCACGTGCCTCCGACGGACGCCCCGTGCACCAACATTTGACCCGACGAGTCGATCTTCCTCGCCATGGTCAATCCGATCGTATGGTCGAACTGCTCGGGAGCCAAAGTCAAACCGGAAAGCAGCATCGCCTCGTAGCCCGCCCGAAGCTCGATCCGCCGAGTGACGGCGAAATGAAACGAAAGCCCTAGCTCCGCCAGCGAGGCCAAATCTCCGTCGGTGACGTCTCCCGTGTTGATGGGCAAGTCGTACCCCGTGCTGCCCGTGTCGGAATTGACCAGCCGGCTGTTCTGATTCGAGAAGTTCAACAACAGCGCCACCTTGGCCCAAAGGCACAGCGCCGTGCGAGGGCTGACCTGCCAGGCCAGGTCGCCGCCGATCTGTAGACCCAACAGCCGGTTCTCCGTCGCGATCAGGTACTCTCCCACCTCGCCCGTCGGCGTGTCGTGCGAGGTGAAGACAAAATCCTCATCCAGCGTGACGAACCGAAGCCCGGCCAACGAGTGGCCCGAGCTGCTGATCCAAGGCTCGAAATGTCTTTGAACGTTCAACTCGCAGGCGTGCAACTCGCTCGTGTAGCTAATGGCCTGCGTTCCCGAACCGCGGAATGTGTCGAACGTCGCGGTGCCGGGACCCGCGTCGCTGAAGAACGTGGCCGTCAGATTGCTCTCCAAGCCTCCGTAGGGACTCTCGTCGGTGTACGACGCCGTGCTGTTCCACTGGTCCAAAATCCCGAAATAAGAAAACTCGACGCTCATGTCGCTTCCCGAAGATCGACGTCCCAGCGTGAACCGCATCCCCGGCTCGTGATCGAAGCTCAGATTGTCCGTCCCCAGCACGACGTTGTCCGGCTGGGCATACTGATCCGCCGAAAAATGATCGGGTCGGGGACAACTTCGGCAAAGCGAGAGAAACTCCGCGTGCAAGTACCACGGCCGGGCTTGACCCTCGCGAAAGCCCCGGGGGCAGAAGCGGTATTCGGCTTGTCGCACCTCGACGTCCGGGCGGTACGACACGTCCGGCTCGGGACATGCCGTCAATCGAGCCAAGCGGCTCTCCACGAGCATGCCTTGTTGAGCAGCCAGTTGAACCGATTGGAGAGCCAAGGTAAGGAAGAGAAAAAAACGGCCTAGTCGTAATCGCATGAGTCAGGATGTCTTTCTGGGTTGCCACTGCCCCTGAGCGTTCCTTTCGGATCGGTCGTGCCGGTGACTATGATTATGACGACCGATTTCAGGTAGTTCCGATTAGTCAAAGCACATAATCCGCAGGTGGGGGACACGGGAGTTTGCCCCCCCTTCCGAAGAGCTGCGACGAAACCTCCCCGGATAACCGAAATGGGGCATTCGAGCCGACGAATTGCCCCCAAGAAACCGGGCAACACGCTGCCATGACTTCCGCTTCCACTTCCCAGACGCACATTCTGCCGACTTGTCGCACCGCTTGCGAACCACGCCTCCCCCGACGCAATACATCAGCACATCTTGCGGAACTCTCTCACGGGCAAGCAGCGGCGCAGCCATCTCACTGGGTGGCTCGGACAACAAGTTGTCTGAGTGCCGGAGGCACACGAGGCTCTTGGACTTATGGCCAATCACCTAAAGCCCTCCCGCGGCTTCGCC
>JAFGIR010000293.1 GCA_016929515.1 Pirellulales bacterium
AAAAGCATTACACGAAGCGGCGAGGTTACGCGAACTACTTTTTCAATCGTCTCGAACAGCAGCAGATCTGGCGGGGATGGACCGCTGCGTTCGGCCCAACGCCGCCGGCCGGGCCGTGGACGATCGCCGGCACGATCAACAGCGGCAAGCCGTTTCGCATCGAGTTGGACGACCGGGGTGGCCGCATCGAGTTGCCGGCCGGGCGCGTCGAGTGGACGGCCGGCGAGGATCTGGCCGGCGATCTGGCTCCACCCCACAGCGGCGGATTGCTGCCCAGCCTGTTTCTCTGGCGGCGATTGGCCACCGACGGGCTCGATCGGTTCGGGCAGGTTTACTACTTGGGCACCGCGCCGTTGGACGGGCACGACCGGTTGGTCGACGTGCTCGTTGGGACGCATGGCGGCGTGACGTGCCGGTTCTATTTCGATCCGGACGATTATCGCCTTCTGGCCGTCGAAATGTCGCCCGACGACGGTGTCGACCCCTGCGAGGTGCTGTTCGGCGACTACCGGTCGGTGGACGGGCGATCCTTGCCGGGCACGATGGAAGTTCGCTTTGGCGACGAGATGTATGGCCGGTTTACGATCGAAACGTTCGGCGTGGAAACGGTCGCGCGACCTTAGGACAATCGGCATGGTCAAGTTCTTCAAAAAAACCGATTCAAGTGAGACTGGCGCGGGCGCAGGGTGGCACTGCTGGCTGGTCCAGCAGTGTTTGTCCCGGGCTGTTGGCGTCGCGCGGCTGGGCAAGCCGGCCGTGGCACTCGTTCTTCCCCGGGTGGCACCGATGATTTTCCGCCAACGACGTTGCGATTTTTCTTCGTTGCTTCGGAAAATCGTCGGTGTTGCGAAGCAACAAGAGGTTTTGTTTCTCGACGGTTCAATGCCTCTTGCCGCTTCGCGGCACCGACGATTCCGCGGCGTGGCTTTATCGCGAGTAGCAAACTCCGCTCCGCGGAATCATCGGTGTTACCCGGTGGGTGCCATGTCCACGCTTGCGTGGACATGCCGGACAGCCATGGACCGGAAAAACATGCCCAACCTACGCTGCGCTCCGGGTGGGCATGGCACCCAACGACTTTTTCAACGGGCTGTCGGCGTCGCGCGGCTGGGCAAGCCGGCCGTGGCACTCGTTCTGGTTTTGAGTCTTGTCGGTGCGGTTGCCCGAGCCAATCAGCCGGCCGTTGCCCGGGCGATGGCGCCCGCGCCGCTGGCCACCGTCTTGAGCAAGTTGCAGCCGAAGATGGTGAAGATCTTCGGGGCCGGGGGGTTCCGGGGCATGGAGGCCTATCAAAGCGGTTTCCTTATTTCCGACGAAGGCCACGTGCTGACCGCGTGGAGCTACGTGCTCGACACCGACTCGCCGACGGTCGTCCTCGGCGACGGGCGGAAGTTCGACGCCGAGTTGGTCGGGGCTCATCCGGGGCTTGAAATCGCCGTGTTGAAAGTCGACGCAGCGGATTTGCCCCATTTCGACCTGGCCCGGGCCGTCGAAGCCCGAAGCGGTACCCGCGTGCTGGCGCTGAGCAATTTGTTCGGCGTGGCGACGGGCAACGAATGGGTGAGCGTTCAGCACGGGGTGGTTTCGGTCAAAACCTTGCTCAGCGCCCGTCGCGGGACGTTCGACACGCCTTATCATGGTCCGGTCTACGTGTTGGACGCGGCGACCAACAACCCGGGCGCGGCGGGCGGCGCGCTGGTCGCTCAAAACGGAGAACTCATCGGCATTTTGGGGAAGGAACTGCGCAACACGCTCGACCATACGTGGCTCAACTATGCGATTCCGATCGAAGAAGTGCGCGAGCCGATCGCGCGGATCCTCGCCGGCAAAGCCGTGGCCGAGGCGGAGAAAAGGGATCGAAAACCGGTCCGGCCGCTCGCGCTGGCCGAGTTGGGCATCGTCATGGTGCCCGAGGTCCTGGCTCGCACGCCACCTTACGTGGATTTGGTCCGTTCCGGCTCGCCGGCCGAGCGTGCCGGAATGAGGCCCGACGACCTGGTCGTCATGGTCAACGATCAACTGATTCAATCGTGCCGGGTGCTGCGCGAGGAGCTCGCGCGGATCGACCGGGAAGCCGCGGTGCGCGTTAGCGTGATGCGCGGCGGACAACTGGTGGAATTTACCCTTGAGGCCGCGAAGCCATGAGCCGAGCCGTTTTGACACCGATGGTTGCGATGATCGTGGCATTGCTCGTGCTATCGACGGTCGGCAGCGTCGCCGCGACCGGCGACGATCTTCCATCGCGGGAACAAGCGGCTTTTCAGGCGGCCGTCGATCGGGTCGCGCCCTCGGTCGTGCGAATCGAGACGGTCGGCGGGCGCGAACGGCTGGGCGAACGGTTGCTGGGCGACGGTCCCACGACCGGACTGATCATAAGCCCCGACGGGTTGATCGTTTCCAGTTCGCTGAATTTCCTGGCCCGGCCCGACTCGATCCTCGTCCAACTGTCCGACGGCATCCGGCGTCCGGCCCGACTCGTGGCGACCGATCACAGCCGCATGATCGTGCTGCTGGCGATCGACACCGACACGCCGTTGGCCGTGCCCGAGATGGCGCCGCGCGACCGGATGCGCGTGGGCCAGTGGGCGATCGGCGTGGGGCGGACGTTCGAAGGCAACCGGCCGAACGTGTCGGTCGGCATTCTCAGCGCCTTGTCGCGTCTTGGCGGCCGAGCCCTTCAAACCGACGCGGCCACCTCGCCGAACAACTACGGAGGGCCGTTGCTGGACATCCACGGCCGCGTGCTCGGACTGCTCGCGCCCTTGTCGCCCGAGCGCGACGAGGAGGCCGGCCGGACCGAATGGTACGACTCGGGCGTTGGGTTTGCCGTTGCGGCCGACGATATTCTCCGGGTTCTGCCGCGGCTCAGGCAGGGCGAGGACTTGCACGCGGGACGGCTGGGCGTCAGTTTCGGCCGGTCGGAGCCGAACACGGCCGAGCCGATCGTGGCCGCCACGCACCCCAATGCGCCGGCCCGGAAGGTGTTGAAACCAGGCGACCGGATCACGGCCGCCGGCGGCGTGCCGGTGGCTCGCGTGGCCGAATTGGAGAACGTGCTGGGTCGCTATTACGCGGGCGACAAGGTTGTGCTCGACGTCGAGCGCGACGGGAAACCGCTTCACGAGGAATTGACCCTGGTGGCCGAGTTGCCGCCCTACGACCGCCCGTTCTTGGGCATTCTGCCGCGGCGCGACGGCACGGCGTCGAGCGGTGGCGTCCGGGTGCGCTACGTCTTTCCCGGGAGTCCCGCGTCGAAGGCCCACATCGAGCCGGGCGACGTTTTGCTCGCCCTGGGCGGAAAGCAACTCGCCGGCGCGGACGATCTTGGCCGGCAGATTGCGTTGCTCAAGCCGGGCGACGAGGTGACGCTCGACCTTTCGCGCGGCGGCACGAACCTGTCGGTCTCGGCCCGGCTGGGACGTTTGCCCGAGGATTTGCCAAACGAGACGTTGCCGCCGGCGCATGGCGGAAAGACTGCCAAGACGGCCAATCGGCCGCCTCGCGGCAAGGTGAACGTCGCCGTGCCCGAGATCAAGAACAAGGCCTGGGTCTACGTCCCGAAGGATTACGACGCGAGGTTTCCTTGCGGCGTGGTGGTCTGGCTCGACTCGCCCGGCGCGGTCGACGACGACGCCATTTTGAAACTGTGGAAGCCGGCGTGCGACCGGCGGAATCTGATACTGCTGGTGGTCAACCCGATGGCCGCCGCCGCTTGGCTTCCGAACGAGGAGTCGGTGGTTGCCCGAATGTTGGACGAAGTGATCGGCCAATACGCGGTCGACTCGAATCGGATTGTCGTGCACGGCTATCAGGGCGGCGGCACGCTGGCGTGCCTCGTGGCGTTTCGCCACCGCGATCTGGTTCGCGCGGTGGCCGCGGTCGACGCGCCGCTGCCGGGCCATGCGCCGTCGGCCGACCCGATTTCACCGCTGGCGTTCTACGTGGTGACGGCGAAGAAGTCGCCGAACGCGGCTCGAATTGCCCGAGCGATCAAGGCATTGCGTAAAGCGCGTCATCCGGTCGACGAGCAATCGTTGGGCGAGCTGCCGCGCTGCTTGTCGCGCGGCGAAGTCGATCGGTTGGCAAAATGGATCGACACGTTGGATCGAATTTGAGCCGCGCGGAGCAAAGCCGAAGCCCGTCAAATCCCGAAATCCCGAAATCCCGAAATCGATGCGTCGACACGCCATAGGAATCATTGCCGTCGGGCTGTTGGCCGGCGCGGCGGGGCTCTGGCTCTGGTTGCCGGGCGACGATCACACGGTGTTGGAGGCGGCGTTTTGGCGCGTGGGGGCCGTGATGGCCGTCTTCTGGCTGGCCTATCCGGACGTGCGCCGGTTGCCGGCGTGGGCGCTGGCGTTGGCGCCGTTGGCGCTGGTGGTCGTTGCGATCAGGCCACGGCGGTTCGTCTATCTGCTGCCCGTGTTGGCGGCCATCGCGTTTCTGCAATGGCTGAAACGCCCCTCCGGAGGCACGAAGTGACCGGCGTCGTTTGGCTTCCGATCAGCCGGGCGTGTCGAGATAAGGATCTTGGCCCATCTGGCGCTGCATCTTCTTGCGTTCCTTCTCGAAATGCATGAGTGCCTTTCGATCGCGAAAATGGCGTCGCTCGACCTTGCGTTGGGCTCGGCGGAACAGCCGGGCGAACTTACGCAAATCACGGTTGGTCGTCTCGCCGATCGCCTTGCATTTTTTGGCTTTTTGGGGGCCCAGTCCGCTCTCGATCAAGTCGTCGTCGAGCGAGAGATACTGGCGATAGGTGCCCCGGTCGCCTTGGCGGCCGCAACGTCCGATCAACTGAAGGTCGATTCGCTGGGAGTCGTGCATCTCGGTGCAGATGACGTGCAGCCCCCCCATCGCTTCCACGCCCTCGCCCAGCTTGATATCGGTTCCGCGGCCGGCCATGTTGGTCGAGACGGTGACCTTGCCGGGCAGGCCCGCGCGGCCGACGATGTCGGCTTCCTCGGCGATTCGATGGGCGTTGAGCACCTGGTGTTCGATCCCGCGTTCGGTGAGCATTTTGGAGAGGAGTTCCGATTTGTCGATCGAGCGGGTACCGATCAAGACGGGCCGGCCTTGATCGTGGACCGCGACGACTTCCTCGACGACGGCTTCCCAGCGGCTCATCGCGTCGCCGTGGATTGAGTCGGGCAGCCGCTGGCGGATCACCGGGCGGTTGGTCGGAACGGCCACCACGTGGCACTTGTAGATCTTCGACAACTCGCGTCGCGAGGATCGGGCCGTGCCGGTCATGCCGGCGAGTTTTTCATAGCGCAGGAAGAAATCTTGGACGGTGATCCGCGCGGCCTGGCCGGTGGCGACCGTGACTTCCACGCCCTGCATGGCCTCGACGGCCTGGTGGATTCCTTCGCGCCACTTGCGTCCCTCGCCGAGCCGGCCGGTGAACTCGTCGACGATGACGATCTCGCCGTCGCGGACGACGTATTGCCGGTCGAGCGTGTATTCGCGATCGACCATGATCGCCCGTTCGACGTATTGGTAGATGTTGACCATGCCGACCCGGTCGAGCGCTTCGGGCTTGGGCAGGGTGCGGACTTTCTGGCGTCCGGCGCGAGTCAACTCGGCCTTGCGTTTGTCGTGGTCGTATTCGTAATCCTCGTCCTCGACGAATTCCTTGGCCATCTGGGCGCTCCACCGGTAGCACTCGACTTCCCTGATTTCTTCGTCGGTGGGCAGCGCGCTGATGATCAGCGGCGTGCGAGCCTCGTCGATGAGGATGCTGTCGGCTTCGTCGACCAGGGCGAAATGGGCTTCGCGTTGGACGGGTTTTTCGCTCTTGCCCCGGCCGCCCTGGCCCAACATGCCGCCGAGCAGGTCGTTTTGCCCCTCGCGGATTCGTCGCAGCAACAGCCGGTCGCGGAGGAAGTCGAAGCCGAATTCCTTGGCCGTGCCGTAGACGATGTCGCACGCATATTCCTTGCGTCGTCGGTTTTGGGGCATTTGGGTTTCGATCACGCCGATCGTGAGCCCCAGCGCCTCGTAGACAGGGCGCATCCATTCGGCGTCGCGCCGGGCCAGGTAGTCGTTGACCGTGGCCAGGTGGCAGCCCTTGCCGCTCAGCGCGTTGAGGTACATCGGCAACGTGGCCGTGAGCGTCTTGCCTTCGCCGGTCCGCATCTCGACGATCGACCGGTGGAACATGGCGATGCCGCCGAGCAACTGAACGTCGAAATGGCGCATGTTCAACGTGCGGCGGCCTGCCTCGCGGACCAGGGCATAGCCCTCGGGCAGAAGCCGCTTCAGCGGCTCGCCGCTGCGGACTCGATAGCGGAGCGAGAGGCTGCGCTTGCGCAATTCGTGGTCCGACAGTTCCGTCAATTCCGGTTCATACTGCGCGATCTTCGGCAGGAGCTGCGCCCAATGCGCGAGGCGAACCTTCGTCGGTCCGCCCGGCATGGCCGCGATCCGTGACTGATAGCCCGAGGGGATGTCACTCAATGTTCTTCCTTGGATGGAAAACTCGACGAATCACACGCTAGTGCTTTGTCAAACCTAGAAAATGGGGTGCCATGCCCACGCTTGCGTGGGCATGTTGACCGGAGTTTCGAGCATGTCCACGACAAGCGTGAGGGCATCCGAGAATTCGCATTTTGGGTGGCACCGATGATTTTCCGCCCATCGCGTTGCGATTTCTTGTCGCTTTTTCGGAA
>JAFGIR010000294.1 GCA_016929515.1 Pirellulales bacterium
TGCCGGAGCCCTTGGCGATGCCGACAATTTGGACGGTTCGCCCTTCCAATTCGAGCGTGCGGCCGGCGATTTTGGCGACGGTGTCGGTGGTCAGGATGGCCCGGGCAGCCGCTTCGAGGTTGACCGTTCTTGAGTCGAGCTTCACCGCGGCGGCCATGATGCCCTGCTCGATTTTGTCCATCGGCAGGAAGTGGCCGATGATGCCGGTCGACATAACCAACGATTCGTCGGGCGCGCCGCCGCAAGCGGCGGCTGCCAACTCGGCCATCTTCCGTGCGTCGTCCAGTCCACGCTCGCCCGTGCACGCATTCGCGTTGCCCGCGTTGATCGCCACGGCTCGAATCCGATCGCTGGGCGTCCGCTGGCGGTCGAGCACGACCGGGGCGGCACAGACCAGATTTTGGGTATAGACCCCGGCGGCGACGGCGGGCACCTCGGACATCACCAGGGCGAAATCCGGCTTCTGCGGATCGCTCTTGATGCGGCAATGGACGCCGGCGAGAAAAAAACCTTTGGGAATGGGGAAGGACATGGTGATTACTCTTGTTCGACGGACGGTGAATCGTGGGGTGAAGGCAGATGTTCAGACGGAATTGGGGAATCAGCGGTTTCAGAATTCGTTTTCCTAAAAACCTCGTAGTAGAGCAGGGTTGCAGCGCACCAATGCAGCCCCCCAGTATCAATGACAATCAAAATAATGGCCGGGGTGCGAAACCACGGCCATTGCCAGAGCCGAAATAAGGAGATCGCAACAAGCAGGGAGCCGAGAAGCGGGATGCCGGACACCCACTGGTAATCTTCCTTCTTTCCTCCCATCATCTGATGAACCGGATACCTTACGAATGAGAGGTAGAAATTAAAGCAGCACAACAATCCTCCGATCACCAACAGTGCAATCATTATCCATTGCCTTATTGGGCCTTCAGCGAAGCGGCACACGTTGTGTCGCGACACGGCCTACGATGCCTTTGGACACGTCCGCGGTCGATCGGGTTCACCTTGCGCTACGACAACGCCGTGGTCTCGGGATAGCCGAACATCAGGTTGAAGTTTTGCACCGCGGCCCCCGAGGCTCCCTTGATCAGGTTGTCCAGGGCGCTCACGGTGAGCACCCGGCCGCGGACGATCCGAGCCGTCACGTCGCAATAGTTCGTGCCGACCGAATCCTTGGTGCCCGGCAGGTGGTCGACCACCCGGACGAACGGCTCATCGGCGTACGTCTCGCGGAGCAAATCGAGCAGTTGCTCTTCGGACACTTTGCCCACCGGACGTGAATAGGTGGTCGTCAAAATGCCGCGATCCATGGGCGTCAGATGGGGAGCAAAGATGACCTCCACCTGGCGACCGGCGGCCGTGCCGAGCAGTTGTTCGATCTCGGGCGTGTGCCGGTGGCGTCCCACGTTGTAGGCCGAAATGCTCTCGTTGCACTCGGTATACATGGTCGTCAGCTTGGGCGTCCGCCCGGCGCCCGACACGCCGCTCTTCGAATCGATGATGATGTCGCTCGGCTCGATCAGCCCGGCTCGCAGCAAAGGGGCCAGGGCGAGAATCGCGGACGTCGGGTAACAGCCCGGGTTGGCCACCAGCGGCGCCTCGACGATCTGTTCGCGAAACAACTCGGGCAGGCCGTAGACCACCTTGCCGAGCCGGTCCGGGTCGGCGTGCTTCTGCCCATACCACTGGGCGAACACGTCGGGGTCGTTGAGCCGATAGTCGGCGCTGAAGTCGATGACTCGGCAGCCGGCTTCGAGCAAATGGGGCGCCGCCGAAGCGGTCACTCCATGGGGTAGACAACTGAAGACGCATTCGGCGCGGCTGGCGACCTCGGTTGGGCCGAGATTTTCGAGAGGAAGGTCGAGCCGGCCGTGGAGCGAAGGGTGGATGCTGGCGACCGGCGGTTTTCCTTCCTGTCGGCTTGTCAGGGCCACGATTTCGGCGTCGTCGTGGCGGAGCAAGATCTTGATCAACTCGACGGCCGTATAGCCCGTGGCGCCAAGAATGGCAATCTGTGTCATGGTTTTTCCCTGGTTTCAAGGGGAAGACGCTGCGTCGGGTCGAACGATCCCGATCAACCCCGCAGTATACCCGGCCGAGCCCTCGTCGGCCAAGGGGGGGATGATGGCAGCCGCGGGCGGAAGCCCGCGGCCCCCTTCCCGTTCCGGAAGAAGCACCTTCCAGTGAGTCGACGCGTTTGGCGGGTCGCAAGAAAACACAAAAGGGCCCCGTCCCGAGACAATCGAGACGAGGCCCTTGGTTGGTAAGTCCGTCGGCGGTGGTCCCTTTTGGGAGTGACCGGGCCACCGACTACATGGGAGGAATGTGTTTGGCCGGACTTACCTGCCACGCGAGGGTGACAAGAAAAAAAGGAGATCGTTACGGTTCTCTCCATGAGCAGACGACGTGCCAAACGCCCGGCCGCCCAGGAGCCAAGCCCACGCCCCGCGACGCAAACGGCTGCTGGCGGACCGTTTAGCTCAAGAAGACACCAATGCGATGCCAACGCCGTCGCGGACGCGTGCCGTGGTGTTCGAGCAACCATGGCCAAAAGGATGTTGACCGAAAGCAACGCGCTGGGTCACTTCAGAGCCGAGCCGCGCTGCGTGAGGGCATCCGAGAATTCGCATTTTGGGTGGCACCGATGATTTTCCGCCCATCGCGTTGCGATTTCTTGTCGCTTTTTCGGAA
>JAFGIR010000295.1 GCA_016929515.1 Pirellulales bacterium
ATCGTCGTCCACAAGAAGTCGGGCGCGACGGTGCCTTTGCGCCTCGGCGGCGGCGTGCTCGCCCTGGCCAAACTCGACGGCCAACCGGCCCGGCTCAGCGTGGCCCAACCGGAAACGCGACCGGCGCAACCCCAACAAAGCCAAAGAGCCAACTCGTTCGACCAACCGCAGGCGGCCGTGCTCCTGTTGCACGTGCCCAAGCCGGGCCGACATGTGCTCGACGTCCAAGTGCGGCTCCGCCTCGCCCGAAGCGGCGGCTGGCACCTGGCCCAGGGCATCGTTCCGTCGGCTCCCGCCTCGTCGCTCGCGCTGACGGTTCCCGGCTCGGGCACCGACGTCCAACTGAGCGACACGGCCGACCGGCGAAGCTTCGAAACCGATAAGCCCGACGAGCGAATCGAAACCGTCCTCGCGCCCGGCGGCGGCGTTCGTCTCCAGTGGCGCGCCAAGCTTTCGCGGGCCGACGTCCAGCGAAGCCTGACCGCCCGAAGCGACGTCCTCTTCGACGTCCAAGAAGACGGAACGCGTCTCGTGTGGGATCTGGTTCTCGAATTCCGGCGCGACCAGCGGCAGCAGTTCGCCGTCGGCGTGCCCGGCGACTATCTCGTCGAAAACGTCGAAGGCTCGAACGTCCGCGGCTGGAAGACCACCCAATCGGACAAGACGCAACGCGTCGAGGTCACCTTGCTCAAGCCGGCCACCGACACCGAACACTTTTTGCTGCGGCTCCGTCGCGACGGACTCCCGGCGAAACTCGCGGTGCCCGCAATCACCGTCGAAGGGGCGGCCATCGAGACGGGCCGCATTGCCATCCGGCGCAGCCCGCTGCTGGAGGTGCAGACCGTCGACACGCGCGGCGTCGGCCGCACCGATTTTCGGCTGCTCATAGAACTGGCCAACGCCTGGACCAAGCTCGAAAACCCCCTGGGGCTGCGCGACTACCAGGCCTATCGGTTCGCCTCGATGCCGTTTTCCATCGGCCTGGCCGCCGCGCCGATCCGCGCGTCGGTGGCCGCCGAAGTCCAAACGATCGTTAAGATTTCGGATCTCGGCCGGCACCTCGAAAGCATGGTGAATCTCGACGTCCGCCACCGGCCCATCTTCCAGGCGGCGTTCCTGCTGCCCGACGATTTCACGCTCGACGAAGTCATGGCGCCGGGCGAGTTTCAATGGGCCCTGACCGAACCGAAGGAAGACGCCGGCGAATCGCGCCAGCGGCTGACGGTCTATTTCGCCGCCGGTCAGCAAGGCGAGTTTTCGGTGATTCTCCGCGGCAAGCTCGGCCAGCAGAAGATGACCGACCCGACGCGCCTGCCCCGGCTCGAAGTGCTCGACGTCGACCGCCAAGAGGGCGACATGGCCGTCCAGGTCGACCCGTCGTTCCGCGTCAGCCCCCGGAACCTGAAACACTGCGAAACGGTCTTGCTTCGCCGTTTGCACGGCTGGCTCAAACTGGCCCAGCGGCAACTGACCCAGCTCGCGCTGCACACCCAGGGGGCCGACTACGACGGCCGGCTGGTTCTCGCGCGGCGCAAGCCCCGCGTGCGGTGCACGACGACCTCGAATCTCCGCGTCACCGAGCGCGCGCTGGAAGAAACGATCCTGTTGGATTTCACCATCAACGAGGCGGGCATTCGCCGCGTCGTCTTCACGTTGCCCCACTGGATGAAGGATGCCCGTATCAGCGTCCCGCTCTTGCGCCAGAAGACGATCGAACCGATGGGCAAGGCCGACGACGCTCCGTTGCGAGTGACGATCGACCTGCAAGACGAAGTCATCAACCAGCTTCGCGTCCTCGTCGAGAACGATCGGCTCCCCGGCGCCGGCGTGCATACCGCGCCGATTCCCACGGTCCTCACCGGCGAAACCACGCGCCGCTTGGTGTCGGTCGAAAGCGCCGGGCGCGACGAGGTCGTCGTCGACGACGAACACACCAAGGGCATGGCGCCGTTGAACTCCAAGAGCGGCGCGTGGCGCGTGCTCAAGACGCTGCTCGGCGATGGAATTACCCAGGCCTACGCCGTCGCCCCGGGCGCGAAGCGTCCCCGGTTGGCTTTCACGATTCACCAGCGCGAGGCCGTCGTCACCGCCGGCGCGCGGATCGGCCTGGCCGAGACCGATCTGTTGATCGACGCCAGCGGCGCCTATCGCGGACGCGTCGTCTACCACATGGACAACTCCACCGAGCAATTCCTTCCGATCGAGTTACCCCGCGGCGCGCGGCTCTGGTCGGCCCTGGTCGCCGACGAGCCGGTCAAGCCGATTCGCGACGTCAACACGACCGACGAACAACACGTCCGTATCCCGCTGGTGAAAACGTCGGCCGGAGAACTCGACTATCGGGTAGTGCTGGTCTACGGGGGCAAGATGGACTCGATCACCGGCTTCGGCCGAGTCGTCGATTTCCCCCTGTTGCGCATGGTCGATCCGACCGGCCAGATCAACCTGAGCCCCGAGCTCAGCCAGGTTCGATTGCATTTGCCCAAGGCCTATCGGTGGTTCGATTTCGACGGCACCATGCGGCGCGTCCATAGCGAAGGCCAGTGGCTCGCCGGCCAGGTCGCCTACCAAAACGATCTCTTCAGCCGCCTCGAGGAAACGATGCGTCGCGGCGACCAGTACGCCAAAGCCCGCGCGGCCAAGAGCGCGCGATCCGTGCAGTCGTGGCAGACGTTCAACCTGAGCAATCCCGACTACGTCCAAAACAACCGGCACTTCAAGAAGGAACTCGCCAGCCAGGAGCGGCTCCTGCGGCAAGTTCAACAACAAGTGGAGCAGATCGAGAGGGCACCCCAAAAGAAAGCCACGTTGTACAACCGGTCGCAGATGAACATCTCGTTCGACAACCAACAACTCAAGCAATCGCGCGGAGCCGTCGAACAACTCGGCAAGAACTGGGGATACGCGGAGGGCCAGAAGCTGACCAAAGGCAAACACAAAGCCGGCGACAAGCAGCCCGCCGAACCACGGTTCGAGGCCAAGTGGCTCGAACAAAACGCGCTGGTCAACAAAAAGTCGCCCGGCCGTCCCGCCACCAAAAAGCCCCAACCGCAACCGCCGTTGAGTTCCCTATCCATCACCGGACGCACGACCAGCGTTGTCGATACGAGTACCGAATCGAGCGCCACCCTCGGAATCCAAGGGGGCGACATGCG
>JAFGIR010000296.1 GCA_016929515.1 Pirellulales bacterium
CGTGAACATCAACGGTTATTGTTCGTTGGGACATTCGATCGAGGGCGGCTCGCAAACGACGTTCATTCTGGACGCCGGCACGGTGGACGTTGGTCTTGCCCCGCCTGAAGGCGCTCCCGACGACCTGGTCTTGGGATGGGAGGACAGCGACGCCAACGTGGATCTGACGCTCAACGGCGGAGTCATGACCGTCGCCGGCGCGATCTACTTCGGCCGCTCGGACGATGGATATGGAACCCCCATTACGCGAACGGGTGCCAACACGGGACAACTTCGCATCAATATCGCCGGCGGCACCTTGCAGGCCGAAGATTACATTGTTACCTCCATCCTGATCCCAGGCACCTACGTTCCCGGCGATGCTGACAACAACGGGCAGGTCGACGAGATCGACGCCCAAGTGCTCGCCACCAATTGGGGTTCGAGCGGAACGGAGATCGATTGGGAGGATGGTGACTTCGACGACGACGACATGGTCGGCCCCAGGGACGCGGCGATCATGGCCGCCAATTGGTATGCGGCCAATTCCACGGAGAGCGACCATCTGATCACGTTGTCGGCCGGGTATCTCCGGATTAACGGTTCGGCCATGAGCGAAGCGGAAATGGAAGCTTTGATCGGGACGGACATCGTTTGCCCGAACGGCTATTCGATCTACACCGACGGTGCCTACACGGTTTTGACCAGCGGTGCGACCGAAGCCGGTGCCGTGCCCGAGCCGAGCACGCTCATGCTGTTGGCTTCAGCCGTATTCGGCCTGCTGCTTTGGCGGCGAAAGTAACGAGCCGTTCTTGCCTGGATGGTGAGAGAGTATAGTGCGCCGGCCGCCTCTCTTCGGAGGAGCGGCCGGTGCCGTTTCTTGCGCGCCGCGGTTCAGAGATAGTCGGCAAACAGCTCTTTGCCGGGGCGGGGGATGACGATTTCGGAAACCAGCAGGCCGCGTTTTCGCGCTTCGGCCGCCGCCGCGCGGACGCCCGCCTCGACGTCGGCCACGCTGCCGGTCATCAGGCACAAGCCCTTGCCACCCAACGCCATCGCCACGTGAATGCGGAACACGGTTACCCGGGCCGCCTTGGCCGCCGCGTCGGCCCCGGCCAAAACACTCGTGCCGCTGAACGTCTCGACCACGCCCAACGCGCCGACGTCGTCGACGTCGAGCACGACCGACTGGCCGAGCGCGGGAAACACGGACGGGTGGACGTTGGCCACCGTGAGATGATCGATCACGGCTTCGTCGGCCAGGCGGAGCCCCGTGTCGATAGCCGTCTCGACGTCGCTGACGCTTCCGGCGATGACGATCAGGTATTTGCCGGAGCAGATCGTCCGGGCGATCAACAGCTCGACGGACGCGGCCTTGAGCATCTCGTCCTGAATTCGATATCCGATGCCGATGCTCGACAGTTCGATGACGCCGACCGAGGTGTGCGCGGACATGACTATTCCTTCCGAATCCAAACCGTGTTGTCTTCGATCGCCGAAACGACGCCGTCGATCGACGCATGAACCGGCGCGCCGAGTGCCGGTCGGCCGTTGGCCACCGGCCGGCGGCCGACCACCTGGCCCTTGACCACCGAATCGCCGGCGGCCACCGCCGGCTCGCACGGGACGCCGATGTGTTGCGTCAGCGCGATTCCGACTTTCGGCGTGTCGAGCAACTCCTCGACCAGCGGCCCGACGTTCCGGAATTGGCGCAGACCGAGCTTCTGGAGAAGCCGGGCCATCGGGGCCTTGCGGTTGGCCATGTGGAGCTCCGGCCGGCGAGGCACGAACGGCGGATTTTCCCATCGTTTCTTCTCGGCCGCCAGCCGGGCCTTGTTCTGGACACAGACGCTTTTCGGGTCCAGGTCCTCGGGGCAGGAATACAGGCTGCAAAGGTTGCACTCGCAACAATAAGCCGTGCCCAGGACGTTTGCCTCGCCGACCAGATTGAATTCGAGGCTTCGCATGGCGCGATGCGGTTCGATCGGGTGGCCCAGCAAGTAGCGAGGGCATAACTCGGTGCAGAAGCTGCATTGGTCGCAGGCGCTGCGGCCGATGCGGGCGATCTGTTGCCAATCCTGACGACGCCTTCGCACGACGACGTGGTCGTCGGGCAGGACGATCACGCCGCCGGTTCGTTTGTCGACCAGCGCGTCGTGGTTGTCTTCGAGATAGCCCATCATCACGCCGCCGACGACGTAGTTCGGATCGGCAATCGTGGGACCGCCGGCCGCCGCGACGCATTCGGCCAGCGTGATGCCGACCGGGACGCGAAGCGTGACGGGTTGGGCCACCGCGCCGGCGACCGAAACGAATTTCTCGGTGACCGGTTGGCGGTCGGCCCGCGAGATGTTCAGCGCCGTTTCGACGTTGGTGACGACCGCGCCGACGTCCAACGGAATGCCACCGGGCGGAATGACGCGGTGAAGGACTTCGTAGACCAGGATGAACTCATCGCCGGCCGGATAGGCGTCGGCCAGCGGAGCGATTTCCATGCCGCGGGCCAGCCTGGGCCGCAGAAGGTCGATGACGTCTTGATATTTCTCCTTGATGCCGACGATGCCGCGTTCGGCGCCGGCCAATTCCATGCCGACGGCCAGCCCCGCGAGCACCTCGTCGGCATGGGCCCGGAGCACTTCCTTGTCTTTGTGAAGAAGCGGCTCGCACTCGGCCGCGTTGATCAGCACCGTGTCGGCCTTGGCGGAAAACTTGACGTGAGTCGGAAAACCGGCGCCACCCGCACCGACGATGCCGGCCTGGGCGATGTCTTCGACCGTGATTTTGGACATGGCGACCTCTGAGGTTGTTCCGACCGGAATTCATCGCTTCGGCACGACTTGCCGGCGTCTCGATCGAGCGTCGTTTGGCCGAAAGTCATGGGCCGAAGACTTATCAGTATAGCTTTTAAGTACGATTGTCGGCAAACGGTTGCGCCGAGTCGAAGGTCGGGGGCGAATGGCCCGAAAGCGGCCCAATGGTCAAGCAACACCGCTCGGCAGTGGGGTGTTGTCCGGTGGTTGGGTGATCTGCCGGCGCCCTGCCCCGTTTCGGCGAACCACCCCGAGGCGGAATCCGTATGGAACTCTTGAAGACCATTCGGGTTGTCAGGAGGACGCCCGGTGCCTTGAGGACATTTCATGACTGTCATCCTGAGCGCACTGTCATCCTGAGCGCACTGTCATCCTGAGCGCACTGTCATCCTGAGCGCAGCGAAGGATCTCTTCCACCTCGGAAGCCGAGATCCTTCGCTGCGCTCAGGATGACAGGAACTAGTTTTGTGGTTCTGAAATGCTCTTTTGTCAAACCACTCCTCTCAAACCAGTCGTCTCAATAGGAAGAACAGGGACCGTTCTCATGTTTCGTTATCCCTACGTTTGTTGCGCATGTCCCGTTTGCGGTCGCCCGCTGGAGGTCCGCGAAGAATACCTGGGACGCAAGGTCACGTGCGTGCATTGTCGCGGGCAATTCGTTGCTCGCCGCGAAACGCACCCGGCGCGCGCCGGCGCGCGACAGCCGGGCTCGCTGCTGGAGCGGGCCGATCGACTGCTCTCGATCGCCGCGCGACGATTGGCCGGCGGAGTCGCGCCGGTTGCGCAGTGAGGGCGGCGCGAAACACCTCGCGGGTGGTTCTACCCACCGCTGGTTCCAAGCGATGATCGCGGCGCAAGAAAATGCCCGATCCACGCTGAGATCCGAGGAAAGAGACCGTGTGACAGGCCGAATCAGGCGACGCGGGTTTGCGCCGGTTCGATGAAGCGGACCGAGGCGGGAGCGGCGGCTTGTTTCGCTGCTTTGGCCTTGTAGTCGCCTCCGTAGGAGATCAGACCCAGCGCCATGTAGAAGACCGCGACAAGAATGGCCGCCAACGAAATGGCCAGAAGAACCGTGTAGGGACTCGCGTGGGCCATCGCGGCGACGAGGCCCGGCCCTTTCTGCGTCGAGCGCTGCTTCGGTTTACGCTCTTTCGGTTTGCGCTCCTTCTTCTTTTTTTCTTCTTTCTTCTTCTTGCCGGGCTTTTCGTCCGGAAGCGGTTTGTCGGCCGTGGCCGTGGGATCGGGCATGCCGTCGGTCAACTCGTTGAGGTCCTCGAATTCAGGATTGAAATTTTCTTCTTTCGCCACGGCTTGGTCTCCGAACCGGCAAGGTGCCCGACTGCTACTGTACACGACTCCGCGCCAACTTCACTCTCCTCAAGTATAGTTGGAGTCCTCGCCAATTTCCACGCTGTGCCGGCCGGATCGTCAAGCCCTGGCGGGGGTTCCGACGCACGAGCGGTCTGAAACCATGACGAGTACCTCGCATTACCTCCCGTGGGTGGTGTGGTATTGCTTGTCCGTGGCCAGCCGCGTCAATGCGCACACTCGTGGGAAGCCGCCTACGCCACATGCCGTTTGACTTGGTTCGAGAGGGCATTCCAAAGCCACCGTGAGGGTGGCTGGGCCATAGCGCGGCGTTGGCCCAGAGGGCCACGAACTGGGCCTTCGCTACGCTTGTCCCCAGGCACCCCGGACTTCTTCAACGGGCTGCTAGGCAATCCTTCGTTCGTATGGGATAAATAGTAGAGGGCGTTCGAAAACTGTCATCCTGAGCGAAGCGAAGGATCTCTCGCACCGTGGAGGCCGAGATCCTTCGCTTCGCTCAGGATGACAAGAACTCGCTCAGGATGACAAGAACTCGCTCAGGATGACAAGAACTCGCTCGGCGTTGACAAGAACTCGCTCAGCGTTGACAAGAACTCGCTCAGCGTTGACAAGAACTCGCTCAGCGTTGACAAGAACTCGCTCAGCGTTGACAAGAGCTCGCTCGACGTTTCCTCGGGTTGTCGGTTTTCGGGCGCGGCTACGAGCCAAGCATCCTTTCCACACAAGTCTGACGAAGGGTTTCGTGAATCTACTCAAAGAAGTTCTGGCCCATGAGGTCTACCCGGCGCTCGGATGCACGGAGCCCATTTCCTGTGCCTATGCGGCGGCCACGGCGGCAAGTTATCTCGGCGAACCGGTCGAGGAACTCCTGTTGCGAGTGGACCCGGGCACGTACAAAAACGGCGCGGCGGTGACGGTTCCACACAGCGGTGGCGTGACGGGCAACCTGATTGCGGCCGCGATGGGCGCGGTTCTCGCGCGGCCCGACGCCAAGCTCGAATTGCTCGGCCAGATTACGCCCGAGATGCTCGATCAAGCAAAAGAGCTTTACGGGGACGAGCGGTGCCAGTACGAGTGCCTGGAGGGCAGCGGCGGTTTTCGTGTCGAGGTCACGGTGGCGGGCCCGGGACATCGCGTCTGCTGCGTCTTGCAGGGCGGCCACACCAATGTGGTGTCGGTCGAAAAGGACGGTTGCTCGATGCTCGATTCGCGGTCTCGCGCCGCCGAAGCCAATGCGCTGGCCTATCGGTCGCCGCTCAAAGAGGCCACGCTCGTCGAATTGCTCTCGCTCGCCGCGCGGGCAGACGCCGACGACCGCGAGTATCTGCGGCGCGGCATCGATATGAATCTGGCCATGGCCGAGCGCGGCGAGAAGATGCCCGGCACGGCTTGCCAGCTACGCCGAATTCACGCGCGGGGTTTTTTGGGCGACGACCTTTTTTATCGAGCCAAGTTGCTGGTGGCCTCGGCCGTCGACGCTCGCATGGCGGGAGTCAGCCAGCCGGTGATGACGTCGGGCGGTTCGGGTAATCAAGGGATTGTCGCCATTCTGACGCCCTACGTGGTCGGCCGCGAAATGGGCATTGACGAAGACCGCATCCTCGAAAGCATTGCCGCTGCCCATCTCGTGAACGCCTACTGCAAATGCTACGTCGGAGAGCTTTCGGTCATTTGCGGGTGCGCCATGGCCGCGGGCATCGCCGCCGCCGTGGCCATTGTCTATCAGCAGGACGGAGACAACGACGAGCGGATTACGCTGGCCGTGAGCAACGTGGTCGGCGACCTGGGCGGCTTGATTTGCGACGGGGCCAAGCCCGGCTGCGCGATGAAAACCATTACGGCGGTCGACACGGCCATTCGCTCCGGGTTGATGGCGCTCGAAGGCTTTGGGCTCAGCTCGGCCGACGGCGTGGTGGGTACGACCGCGGAAGACTCGATCCGCAACCTGAGCCGCGTCACGCTCGAAGGCATGTTGTCGGTCGACCCGACCGTGTTGAGGATTTTGCGCGAGAAGGATGCGCGAAATCGCGGATTGTGAATAAACCGGAACCGATTCCCCGATCGAGTTCGTAGATAGCGTCGCAAGGCGTCGGCGACGTCCGTCGCGTGGCCGCTCATCCATCTCGTCGTGTTCTTCCATGGAGTGGCTCCGGCGACGACCCATAGTACCATTTGCACGTTGGACGGAAAATGAGTCGCCGCGTTCCTGGAAAAACAGCCGGCCTGGTTGTCTGGCGGCTATTCGGGACGTCTTTTCGCGCGGACTTGGATGCCGGTGGGCCGTCGGAGCGCGAGGGGAGTGGCTGGGGGGGCAGCCCCCACCGTGATTTCCATGGACTCGACCACGGTGGTCGATCGGTCGGAGGACGCAGGGCGGCCAGGCGACTGCCCCCAGGCGGGTTGTGTCGAGATTCCCCAACGTGTATGCTACCGCCAACCGGCGAGTTGGTTCTTGACTGATGCGAACCCCAATAGCGGTCGGACTGACAAGGAGAGATTGCCCGTGAGTAGCGAGCCGAACAACCAATCGGATGTGTCGAAAGACTCTCTTGGAAAACAGATTTCGTCGTTTGGCTACATCTACTGGGTGGCGAACGTGATCGAATTGATCGAGCGTTTCGCCTACTACGGCGTTCGCGTCGGGTTGCCGGTGTTCATCGTGTTGGCGATCGGCAAGGGCGGGCCGGAGTTGACGCAGGTCGACAAGGGAACCATCTACGCGGTGTGGGCCGTGGTTCAGTGCTTCGTGCCCGTGCTTTCGGGCGGATTTGCCGATCGGTTTGGCTACAAACTCTGCATTGCGGCCTCGGCCCTGATCACGAGCACCGGCTATTTGATCATGGGCTTCTCGATCCGCATTGCCGAGTGGCAATGCGGCATGCCGTTGGCCGAGGCGCGCCCACTCGGGATCGATCACGTTTACCTCATCTTGTTTGTCGGGGCCATGTTCGTGGCAGTGGGCACGGGCGTTTTCAAGCCCGGCGTGCAAGGGTTGATCGCCAATCAGATTCCCAAGAGTTCGGCGTCGTTGGGTTGGGGGATTTTCTATCAGATGGTGAACGTGGGCGGTTTTCTTGGACCGTTGGTGGCCGGCTCGCTCCGCGTGCTCGAATGGGAGTACGTGTTCATGGCCTGCGCGGGCGGCGCGCTGTGCAACCTGATTCCGCTGATTTTCTTCCGCGAGCCGCAACACCCGGAACACGAAGGCTCGTCGAACCCGTTTGTCTTGCTGCACAAGGCGTTTCTGGGTTTGCTCGAACCTCGGCTCTTCTTTTTTACGATTACGTTTGCCGGTTTCTGGTTGATGTTCATGCAGTTGTTCGACCTTTTGCCGAATTTCATCGACGATTGGGTCGATTCGCGAGGCGTTGCCAGCATGCTCACGACGGTGTTCGGCTGGTTTGGCGAAACGGCCAGTAGTTTCGTGCCCGTCCTGCCGGAAAGCGGCAATCTGACGCAGGAGTGGATTCTCAACTTCAACGCCATGCTCATCTGCTTGTTTGCGTTTGGCGTGGCCTATTTCACGGGCAAGATGCGATCGCTGACGGCGATCGCGGTGGGCATTGCCATTGCGGCGTTGGCCATCTACGGGCTTGGCATGAGCATGAACGGCTGGTTGATTCTCGCGGCGATCGGACTGTTTTCGCTCGGCGAGATGATGGCCAGCCCGACGAAGATGCGCTATCTGGCAAGCATCGCCCCGGCGGGCAAAGAAGGCCAGTACATGGGCTACGCCAACTTCACCGTCGGCATTGGTTGGGCGACCGGCAGCATTGCGGCCGGCTACCTCTACGAGGCCTTTGGCGACAAGGCGGTCCTGGCGCGAAAGTATCTCGTCGACACGGTCGGCATGGCGCAGAGCAAGGTTGCCGCGATCCCGAAGGCGGATTTGATGGCCCAATTCGAGCAAGCGGTCCACGTCGATCAGTGGGGCGCTCGCAACCTGCTCTGGGAGACTTACCGGCCGTATTGGATGTGGGCACTGTTCGCGGGAGTCGGCCTGGCCTCGATGGTTGCCATTCTCGTTTACACGTACGTCTGCAGACGAGCCGACGCCGATCCACGCCATTCCCTCAATACGCACGGCGACATCTGGGTGCTCGTCTTCCTGGTGCCGATTTGCCTGCTGTTCGGAAGCCTGACGGTCCTCATCTTCCTTGGGAAGCACACGCTGGACTTCGGGCTGTTGCTGATCACGGTGTTCTTCGCGGTGATGCTCGTGATCTTGCTGATCAACATGGCCATGAAGAACGGATCGCGGATTGCGTCCGAGGAATAGCCTGTAGGGTGCGTCTTGACGCACCAGGGATAAGCCAAGGCGCGATGCTATGCCGCCGTTCATGGTGCGTCTTGACGCACCCTACTGCTTCGGCCAGCCTCGTAGGGTGCGTCTTGACGCACCAGGGATATGCCAAGGCGCGATGCTATGCCGCCGTTCATGGTGCGTCACGACGCACCCTACTTCGGCCAGTGCGTCTTGACGCACCCTACTCTGGTGGATTCCAATTTGGGCATGGGTTGGTGCCGCCCCAAGTTGCTGAATATTCTCCGAGGTGAACGAACCGTTCGAAGCTGGACCATGGGTAGTCGCGCGCACGGCGAACGAGACCGTGCTTCACGGGATTCCAATGCACGTAGTCGACACACCGTTTCAGGTCATCTTCATCGCGGCAGGTGTGCTCCCAGAACCGACGTTGCCAGACTGCTCGCTCCTTCCGTGCTGATCGTGAAACACTCAAAACGCCTTCGTGTCCGCCGGCGGCAAGGTAAGCGCGGGTGAAAAGGCCTTTAATTCTGCGCCAACGGACTGAATAGTCGTTGTCCCCCACCGGCAGCGTCCAGATGGCGTGGATGTGGTCCGGTAGCAAGACGATGGCCACTAGCGAAAGAGGGCGATCCGCCCGAATCGCGGCAAACGCTTCGCGTAACGCTTTCCTGCCGAATTCGGAAGTCAAGATAGGGCGCCGCTGGTGTGTGACGACCGTAAAGAAATAGGTTCCCCCCGGCACGAACCAGCGTCGATACTCGCTCATCATCGCAGCCCCTTGCACAAGCCGGTAGAGTGCGTCGCGATGCACCATGACGTACTTCCGCGGCCAGGTGCGTCACTACACCTTCGATCTGCAGAGTAGACAGGATACCTCAAAGGTCGATTATCGAGAAGGGCCCCAGAAAGAAGGGACACGCGATGCCGGAATCCGTAGGGTGCGTCTTGACGCACCAGGGATATGCGCAGGCGTGATGCTATGGCGCCGTTCATGGTGCGTCACGACGCACCCTACTTCTATGCCGCCGTTCATGGTGCGTCTTGACGCACCCTACTATGCCGCCGTTCATGGTGCGTCACGACGCACGCTACTTCGGCCGGTGCGTCACGACGCACCCTACTTCGGCCGGTGCGTCTTGACGCACCCTACTTCGGTTCCCAGTTGCGCGAGCGCGAACCGCGCGAGTGGCGGTTCTTCGTCTCTTTGCCGGTGATGTCCTGGGGTAGGCTGGTCACGTAGCCCGGGTAGCCGCCGGCCGTGTCCTTGACCTCGACGAGCCATGCGTCGGGCAGCTTGCCTTTGACGTAGCCGGCCCAGGTTCCGTCGGGCTGGGGGACCATGAATTCGGGATACCACATCAGATCGCGCCAGTAGGGTACGTCGTCGCAATAGACGTACCAGACCTTGGCCTGGATGATCTTGTTGGGCGTGTCGAGTTTGCAGCGAAAGAGCGTGCCGCCGCCGGCGCCGTACTGGCGTCCACCCCAGACGAACTCGGGCCCTTTGTCCTCGCGCGAGAGATCGGTGATTTTCGTGATGGGCCGGCCTTCGAAACAATGAGCGACCCACATCCGCCAGTCGATGAAGTGCTTTTCGGACATCGAGCCGTGGCGATAGTTGGGGATGTATTCGATGGTCCATTTCCCGTCCATCATCGCCTGCATCCGTCGGATGCTGAACATCTCGTAGCCGTCCTCGTTCGTCGCGCCGATGTAGAGAACGTCGGCGGTGACCCATTTCTTCGTGTGCGGCGGCTGGAGCGCGCGGAGCGGACTGCGGCTCTTCGGATAATGGTCCCAGTTCGACTCGTTGCCCATGTAGACCACGCCGACGACGCGTTGCGGATCCATGGCGGCGGCCATGTAGGCGGCGACGCGCTTGCTGTGTCCGCCGATCACCGCGCGAATGTCCCGCTTGTCGACCTTCAGCACGTCGGCCATGACGTCCATCGCGTAGAGATAGGGCACGGCCTGCCGGACCGTCGCCGTGTCGGCCGGATTCTGGGTCTTTCGGTAAAGGTTGTGCAAAAAACCGATACTGATTTCGCGCTGGTTGGTGTTGTCGTACTCGCCGGGGATGGGACAGACCATCGTCGGGTAGCCCGTGGTCGCGGCGATCGGCTCGCCGTAGTTGCCCAGGAAGGCGTCGCGCCAAGGGCCGGTGGCCAGGCCGTCCCAGTTGCGCTGGGCCACGATAACGACCTTGCCGCGTCGCTCCTTGGCGAGGTAGTCCTTAGGATTGGCCGGCATGAAAATGACCGAAGGGTGTCCCCAGCGGCGCCCTTCGAGTACCGAGGTGTAAAACTGGACCTCGATGCGGCGCAGCTTCTTCGTCGGATCGGTGTCGGACGTGACGATTTCGTCCTTCTTGATCGTGTAGTTCAGCGGCGGCAGCGTATCGCCGCAGCGCCCGAGGATCTCGGTCGGCGTCAGCAGGTCCTCTTCCGCCACGCTCGTGCTCTTCGGAGGATCGGCCGCGAACGCCGCGGCGGAGAATACGAGGCCAATACACGCAATGCTCAAGATACAGGCTACGCACGGTTTAGACATTGGAACAACTCCTGCTATTGCCGGTCCGATGGATCAGATTTCTGAGTGCGCGCGTTTCGCGCACCTTACGGACTTTCATTGATGCGTGCAAGCACGCATCCTACGGAGATGTCATCCTGAGCGCAGCGAAGGATCTCGTCCGTTGCGGAAGACGAGATTCTTCGCTACGCTCAGAATGACAAGGCTGCGCTCAGAATGACAAATAATTGGTTGTGGCGTCTCCGTTATCGAGTGGGGAGCAGGGTCACGGCATCGAGTCCCATGTTGTATCCGCCCGAGTTCGGACCTCGCCCGACGACCTCGAGTCGAAGGACGTTGTCCTTTTGCTTGATCGTGACCGGTCCGAGCACCACGGTCTTCGTGCCGAGCACGAACGAGAACGTGTCGACCGGCTCTCCGAGCGGTTTTCCGTTGAGGCTCGCTTGGATGAGGCCGTAGTTGTCGGCCGTCACGAGTTGAAGCCGCAATCGGTATCTGCCTGGCTTGGCCGGTGCCGGGAGCTTCAATTCGACGAAGTCGCCCTTTTGGTGGCAGCGGACAAACAAGAGTCTTCCGTTCGACAGCACGGGAGCGGAACGGACGCGGGCACGTTGCGAGTGGACGGCCGCGCCGGCGCTCGTGTCGAGGACACGGAGGTCCTCGCCTTCGATCGCGTCTTGGAAGCGGAACGGAGTGTTCCAGTTGCCGATCCAGACGCGCGGATCGCGGCTGTTTCCGTGGACGGAGTAGACGTCGAAGGCGTCGGGAGCGTACCGGCCGGGGCACTCGTAGCGATAGAGTTGTCCCCAGGGATCGCGCGGGACGGCCTTTACGTATGGACCGTTCCATCCGGCAACGCGCGAGGGACGCCGCACCAGATCATCAAGCGTTCGCGGATATTGTCGCGTGTCCCGGGCGTACTTCCGTATGGCCGCGTCGAGCGAGGCAACCGTTGCCTTGGCCTCGTTGATCCAACTGTCGAACAGCGCTTTCTCGTCGGCCAAGTACTTTTGTAATTGGCCATAGAGATCGTCCCACGGGAATCGGCGGAGCGAGATGCCGTCGAGCCGGCAATTCAGCCCCGGCGCGGCGTAGCTTTTTTCGTCGCGGTGGGACAGCGGGTGGGAACCGACGCACTCGAACCGGATCGTGTAATCGCCCGGCGGAAGCTCGTGCAGGCCGACTTTGTTTTCCATCCACGTGCCGTGGAGGTAGTTTTCCGGCCGATTCTCTTTCCAGGCCAGATAGGGGTCGTAGAAATCCATGGCCTCGTCGAGCACGATGGGGCCGGTGGGGCCGTCGAGCGTGACTTTCCAGATGCCGCCGTCGCGGTAGAGGCACTGGTAGACGGAAATCGAGTAGATGCCCTTCTCGTCGACGTGGCAAGGAACCTCGAACCATCCACCGACCTTGTCGTTGGTGACGTGCATGGCGCGCTTCTGGTTGCAGACGCGATTCGAGCGTTGGCGGGCGCGGACGCCGGGCGAGGTCTTGATTTGGGGCACCATCGACTTGAGGTCGAGGATGATCTCCTTGTTCAGCCGTTGGTCGACGCTCGGGAAGGGCCACGTTCGCTCGGCCGGCGTGCTCTGATACCAATAGGCGACCGAGGAGCAGAAGTCGGGCCGGTACTTGAAGTCGTGGTGCTCGGTTCGGCCCGTCTTGGGGTTGGTGACCATCGCGAAGCTGCGGCGTTCGATCTCGACCTTCAGCGACTTGCGGAACGTGACCGGCGCGCGGACGTGCCACCGGTAGGCCGTGAATCGGCAATCCTCGCCGTTGGGTTCCTTGATCGTTACGCCCGTGTTGTCGTTGGTGAATTCGCGAAAATTCCACCCGTCGTTGAAGTAGTCTTCGCATCCGGTGCCGACCAGCGACGGCTCGGGCTCGCCGTCGATGTAGAACCGGTCGTCGGCCTCGCCGAACCAGCTTCCGTAGCTGCACTGAATCGAGAAGACCGTGCCGACGTAGTGGCCCTGGCCCTTGCCTTCGAAGATCACGTAGGGCGAAAACGGCTTGACGGGGAATTCCTGGCGGTAGCGGGCATGGAAATAGAGCATGTCCTTCGGCGCGCGGGGGAACTCCATCCAGTCGAATTGCCAATAGACGCACAGATCGCTCGTGCCTTCGTTGGTGAGTTCGATGCGAGCGCTCTTGGCGAAGGGCATGTGCCAGTAGCAGTTCAACGCGCGGCCATAGGAGGTGACCTGGATGGGCAGCGTGTCGACCAAGGCCGGCATGGCGTTGCCCGCCGCGAAGAAATCGCCGATGGGCGTTTCGACCGAGGGCGTCTTCGCGCCGTCCCAATAGATCCGCATCACGAGCGAGCGGCGCCATCGCCGATCCGCGCCCATGACGGTAAACCACATATGGCGAATTTCGCCGGGTCCCTTGAGCGTTGTCAAATCCATGGTCTGGCCCGGCTTGATGTGCCAGGAATCGGCGTTCGATTCGGGATCGAAAACGCCGCTCGACGCGCGGCGCGCCTTGGCGTCGATCGTTCGCGTGACTTCGGCCAGCGGGTCGGCGGCGACCAGCGACGGAAGGAACAAGGCGACGAGGGTGAGGAACAGAGTGATTCGCATCGTAACGACTCCTTGGAGGAAAGAATGTGGAGGAAGCGTCCTAGGTTACCGATTGGGTTCCCACAGGCGAGGTATCGAGCCGCGTGTCTTTCGTTCAACGACCGGGGCGTCGGTCAGCTTGTAGGGGACGGTGGACACATAGCCGGGAATGCCTTGGGCAATGTCGCCGACTTCGATCATGAAGGCGTCGGGAATCTTGCCCCCGATGGCGGCTTCGTAATGGTCGCCGACTTTGTGCATGATGAGGTGGAACCACATCAGGTCGCGCCACGCCGGATCGTCACTGTAAACATACCATGTCTTGACGATTTGAACCTTGGCGTCGCTGGTAATCTTTGCCCGAAATACGGATCGGCCATTCTCGCGCGTGCAACTCGCGTCGGAGATTTGCGAGAGGGGCCGGCCGTCGTGTGTATGGGCGACCCACATCATGAAATCCATGTATTGCATGTCGCTGTAGTTCGAATGAACGTAGTTGGGGATCATCTCGACCGTCATCGGCCGCTTCAACTGCTTTTGCGAAAGGCTCACGTTGAACATCTTGTAGCCGTCTTCGTTGGTCGCGCCGAGGTAGAAGACGGGCACGTCGACCTGTTCCTGGAAGAACGGGTAGTAGAACGAGAGATTTGGATGAATCTGGTTTGGGAGATAGACGCCTTCGTTGCCCATGATGATGGCCGACGCAACGCGCGAATCCATCGCCGCGGCCACGGGCGTGCTGCGCCCGCGCTTGGAATGTCCGCCGATCACGGCTTTCACGTCCTTCACGCCGAGAAACTCCTGGAAGGCGTTGATTGCCTGGATATAGACGACCGCCAATTGGCAGTTCATGTTGTAGTAACCTTTGCCGGTTTCTTTTCGCAGCCGGCCGAGGCGTCCAATGTCGCGTTCGATCGGCGATCCGTCGGCATATTCGCCCGGATTCGACAGCACCATGGTCGGATAGCCGGTCCGCGCGGCGATCGGCTCACCGTACTTGGTGACGTGGATCGGAAACGCGTGTGTGGCGGGCGAGCCAACGATGGCCACCTTGCCGCGTCGCTCGGGAGTCATGTTCGGGCGGTTGTCGGCCGGCGTGAAGATGACGCACGGATGCCCCCACTTCTTTCCGTCGATCATTTGGCTCCAAAAATGGGCCTTCACCTTCCGCAATTTCTTCGAAGGATCGGTGTCGCTCGTCACGAGTTCATCGGAGAGGATGGTGAACTCCAAGGGCACGACGTGTTCTCGCTTGAGTTCAGGCCAGATTTCGCGAGGCTTGGGGATGATCTTTGCCGCCTCGCTAAAATCAGTCAG
>JAFGIR010000297.1 GCA_016929515.1 Pirellulales bacterium
ACGCTTCGCTGTCTTCTTCGCAATACAGCCCGCCACCTTGCTCAGTCGCCGTGTTGCCGGAGAGAACTGAGGCGGTCACGGTCAGGACGGTGTCCGTTCTGCCATAGATTCCTCCACCAAGCGTGGCCGTATTGTCGGAGATGGTTGAATCGGTGACGTTCAACGTGCCGCTGTAGCCGTAAATCGCGCCACCGAAACCGGAGGTCGTGTTGCCAGCGATGGTTGAGTTAGCAAGACAGCAAGCGGCGCCAAAAATCCCGCCGCCACCGTATTCGCATGTGGCCGAATTGCCTGAGATAGTCGAATCGGTGATGTTCAGCGGGCCAACACTAAAGATCCCACCACCGCCGTACGTACAAGTCACCGAATTATCTGAAATCGTTGAATTGGTGATAGTTGTGTGGTCAGAGGACGGTCCGGGGTAGCTGAAGACTCCGCCGCCACCGTAGCGACCAGTAGCCGAATTGCCCGAGACGGTCGATCTGGTGACAGTCAGTGTACCATCGTAGTTGCAGATTCCGCCGCCACCGTAGCCGCTGTCGCCACTGGTGGCCGAATTGCCCGAGACGGTCGAGTCGGTGACAGTCAGCGTGCCATCGTTGTTGCAAATTCCACCGCCGGAGCCGCCGGCCGAATTGTCCGAGATGGTTGAATTGGTGATCACACCGCCCCCACGGATTCCACCGCCATCGCCGGCAGTCGAGTTGTTCGTGATGACGGAGTTGATGATGGTGTCAGCTCCATAGATTCCGCCACCACCTCCGTAGTATCCGTCACCCACGGCCGTATTGCCTGAAATAATCGAGTCGGAAATCGTGTCAACCCAACAGATTCCACCACCGTGGCAGCCAGCGGAATTGCCGGTGATGATCGAGTCGATGACCGTGTCGCCTCCACAGATTCCACCGCCATGGCCGCCAGTCGAGTTGTTCGTGATGACGGAGTTGATGATGGTGCCACCTCTGTAGATTCCGCCACCACCCTCGTTGAATTTACTAGCTGTGGCCGTATTGCCTGAGATGATCGAGTTGGAGATGGTGCCACTGCCATAGACCCCGCCACCGCAACGGCCGGCCGTATTATCTGAGATGGTTGAGTCAGCAACCGTCACTTCATTGGAGTAACCATCGCTGTAGATTGCACCACCGGAGCCTGTTGCCGTGTTGTTCGAGATGGTCGAGTTGGCGATAGTCAACGTGCTGGAGGAGGCCTCGTTGTAGATTCCGCCGCCACCAGGGCCATGGGTGGCCGAGTTGCCTGAAATGACTGAATTGGTGATCGTGAACACACAAGGGCAATCGGAGATCCCCGTGCTGTAGATCCCGCCGCCGCCGTCCCACCCAGCCGAATTGTCGGAGATGGTTGAGTCGGTGACAGTCAAGGCGACACCGTGACTGAAAACGCCGCCGCCGGGGCCATCGACCGAATTGCCTGAGATGGTTGAATGGGTAATCGTCAGCGTGCCAACGCAACCGGAAGAGCCGTAGTTGTAGATCCCGCCGCCGCCGTCCCACCCAGCCGAATTGTCGGAGATGGTGGAATCGGCAATAACGAGCGTCCCGTAGTTGAAGACCCCGCCGCCACAATCGCCGGAATTGTTCGAGATAGTGGAACGGGTGATCGTTAGCGTATTAGGGTGCGTCGAGTAGCCGCGGTTGTAGATCCCGCCGCCGCGATTGTCCGAGATGATCGAATCGGTGATGTTCAGCGGAGCGGACGATAGGAGATTCCAGATTCCGCCGCCGGAACCGGCCAGGTTGCCTGAGAGCGTTGAATGGGTCACGGTCAGCGAGCCTTCCAGGCTGAAAATACCGCCGCCCCTGTCGAATCCAACCGAATTGTCGGAGATCGTTGAGTTGGTGACCGTCAGCGTGCATTGGCGGCTGCAGATCCCGCCACCACCCCAATAAGGGTCCGTCACTGAATTCCCCGAGAGGGTCGAATCGATGACGTGGATTGTGCTACGCCAGCCGTAGATCGCACCTCCGTCATCCGCGGATGAATTGTCGGAGATGGTTGAATTGGTGACGGTCAGCGTGCCCTGCGATACGTCGATCGCGCCGCCACAGAAGTGGTTGGTCGCATTGTCTGAGAGGATTGAATCGGTGACGGTCAGTGTTCCTCGTTTGCTGTAGATGGCAGCGTTGTTGCCGGAATTGTCCTGGATGGTTGATCCGATGACGGTGAGTGTGCCATCCTCGGTTTCGATTCCACCACTGCCGCTCGAAGCCCGATTGCCCGAGAGTGTTGAATTGGCGAGGGTGACGGTGCCTTCTTTGTTGCAGATCCCGGCGCCGAAGCCACGATTGCCTGAGATGGTCGAGTTGGCGATAGTCAGTGTCCCACCGTCGTTGTAGATCCCGCCGCCCACAATACCATAGTTTCCACCACCGGTGACGGTCAGTCCCCAGAGGCTTGCTTCCACATTCTCGCCGATGTAGAAGACGCGGCTTTGCTGATTGGCGTCGATGGCGAGCGACTCCGGGCCCGGGCCGTAGATTTCGACGTCGTCGAGGATTTCGAGTTGGCCGCCGGTGAGCGTGATGCGGCTGTTGGCCGGGTCTTCGGGATCGTCGGCGAAGATGATGATCGTGTCGGGCTCGATCGCGCTGCCGGCCGGGATTTGGCCGCCGTAGAGGGCCTCGTTCGTGTTGGACGCTTCGAGGGCTTCGCGCAGCGTCAACAGCCCATCGTCGGCGATCGTGTCTTCGAGGCTGTCGACCGCGTAGACCGAGAGCATCCGCCGGTCTTCGAGCGGTTCGAGCCGCAACCGGTGGTGAAAGGGGTCTTTCCAACCGGTCGGTCGTGGCACCCTGCTCCGTCTGGGCTCAACGCCCGTGTCACATGGACCGTAGAAACCACCCAACGACGAAAGAAGACGAGACGTTGAAGAACAGGAAGAATGGGACGAATGAGAACGCAAGAACTGGCGCGACGCGCGTCGCGCGAACGGCTTGGACATGACGGGTGTCTTTCGCTTTCATGCGAACCGCCGTCTTGCCCCGGCAAGGTTCGGCCCAGCAGGAAACTACTGGCCCAGAGAAGCTGGCGCTATCGTAACACTTTCTGTCGACGCAAGTCAACGTTTTGGTGAGTTGGCCTCGGATTTTTTTGCGGATCGAAAAGCGCGCCGGGCGGCGTTGCGTCGATAAGTGCTTCTGGCGTCTGGAGTTGCGTGCCGACATGTGCCGGCTCGCTATTTTTCCTCGGGCTTGGGTGGCCCGTAGAACCGGCTCAGATTGATTCCGCCGCGCAGCTCTTCTTCGAGCAGTTGAAGACGCATTTCGACTTGTTTGAGTCTGCGTTGTAGCTGGGGCAGCACGTCGTCGACCGATTTCTCGCGTGCCGGCCGCGGCACGGCCGGATAGCCCAGGTGGCGCTGCAAGGCGGAGAAGAGAAACAGCGGGTCCTTGCGCCGGTTGGCCAGCGCGATCTGGCCTTCTTTCTCGCCGAACAGAATCGGTTTGTCTACCCGATCGTGATGACGCAGATAGTGTTGGCTGCGGACGTAGATCATGTCGGCGAAATCGATGATGCCGATCTGGCGGCGGACCGTCAGAATCCACTCGCGCCAGGCGTCGTCGTAGGCCGGGTCGCGGGCCATTGCTTCCAAGCCCCGGTCGTAGCCCAGCCGATTGCGGCAGAGTGTTTCGAACTGGTAGAGAAAGATGCCCTGGACCGAGGGCGACTTGGCGCGATAGTCGGCGTCTTTTTCGAGGATCTTCGTGGCGATGCGGAAATCGAACCGCCCGGTGTCCGACTCGGCCTCGGCGACGACGAACGTCTGGAACGGCGTGAAATAGTGGGCCAGGCGGGCCATCGCCGTGGCGAACCCGCCCGTGTGGCGCAGCTCCTGGACCATGAACTCCAAGGCCATCGGCAACTTGGTCGTGGCGAGGACTTCCTGGCGCAGCGATTCCAACAGATCCTGGGTCGACATGTCCATCTGCATCCGCTCGCCGAGCGTGCGGAAGAAATAGGCCTGCTCGACGAATTCTTCAGGGGCGAGGAACATGGGCCGCTCAGTGTTGTTGGGTTTCGTCGCAGGAGAAGTCCAGCGTGCCGTGCTGTCGTTAGGATACCTCACCCACTGAGTGCTGGAAAGTGTAAAGGGCGAAGCAAGACGTGAAGCAAGAAGTGGGCGACAGTGGGGCGGCGTGGTAATGCCCTACCTTAGGGGCTCTTGGTTGCACTTGTACGGATTGGGTTTGAGTTGCTGTTGTCGGCGGGCCGCGACGTACGATAGACGCATGAAGGACTGGGCTCAGACAGCTCGCCTGGCGTCGGATCGATGCCTTTATTGTCTTTTGACGGCAGTGCCACGGCATTTGACCGGCGAATTCGACGAGCGTTCGTTTTGCGTTAATTGTTTCACGGTTGTGACTTGTGCCACTGTCTCATGGTGATGGACTCTCGCCTTTTCGTCGCGATCGGCGGACCCTTGTCACGTCGCGGCCCAGATGCGACAATTTGGGGATTACCCTAATGGTTGGTGCGAGCCGGCCGTGTCGAACTGCCTGCTTAGACTTTCTTCCAATCGGAGTGTAAGAGAAATGAAACTAGTGCCCTTGGGCGATAAACTCATTGTCCGACGTCTCGAAGCGGAAGAAACCACCTCCGGCGGAATCGTGCTGCCCGAGGGAGCGAGAGAAAAGCCCAAGCAGGGCCGCGTTTTGTCGGTGGGCGACGGCCGATTGGCCGCCGACGGAATGCGCGTGGAACTAGGCGTGCACGACGGCGACCGGGTTCTTTTCAATCGCTACGCCGGCACCGAAGTGAAGATCGACAATGAAGAGTTTCTCATTATGAGCGAGGACGAGGTCCTGGCCATCCTCGAAGGCGTCGCCTGAGAACCGCATGCCGCATGCACGGCACGCGTGAGTACGATATCCGAGCGATTTCGGCCTGGCGATGTCCCGGCCCCCCGCTTTCTGGAGCACTGCCTGGCCGTCGAGAGTGTTCTACAATATCGACAGGGACATCTACGTGTCTGTTTCCCGTTGAGCGAGGGCCAGCGATCATGTGCCATTCCTTCCTGTCATGGTGTCTTCTTTGTCTCTTTATTGTCGCCATTGGCGTGGCGCCGGCGCGGGCCGACGATGCCGACGCCGACGACTATCGCCAAACCGTCGATCGGGCGATCCGCTTTCTGGAGACCAAGGGCCAGGAACCGGACGGATCGTTTGCTGGTTACGCGGGCCCCGGCGTGACGGCCGTGGTTACCGCCGGCCTGCTCCGGAATGGCCGGACGGCCGACGACCCGTTGGTTGCCAAGAGCCTGAAGTATCTCGAAGGTTTCGTCCGTCCCGACGGAGGTATCTACGCCAAAGACTCACTCTATCGCAACTACGAAACGTGTTTGGCCATGGTGGTCTTTTCGGAAGCCAACCAGGACGGTCGGTACGACAAGATCGTCAAGCAAGCCGACCATTTCGTCAAAGGACTGCAATGGGACGAGAGCGAAGACAAGAAGAAAGACAGCTATGACTACGGCGGCGCCGGCTACGGTCGCCACAAGCGGCCCGACCTGTCGAACACGAGTTTTCTGATCGACGCGCTTCGAGCGGCGGGCAACGGGCCCGACGACGAGGCCATGCAGAAAGCACTCACGTTTGTCTCGCGATGCCAGAACCTGGAAAGTCCGCACAACACGACGCCATTTAGTGCGAAGAACCCCGACGGCGGTTTCTATTACACGCCGGCCGGCGGCGGCCAAAGCCAAGCAGGCCAGACGTCCGACGGCGGATTGCGAAGCTACGGATCGATGACCTACGCCGGGTTGAAGAGCATGATCTACGCGGGCGTCGGGCCGAATGATCCTCGCGTGGCCGCCGCCTTGAAGTGGATCAAAAAGCACTACACGCTCGAAATGAACCCCGAGATGGGCAACGCCGGCCTGTACTACTATTATCACACGTTCGCCAAGGCACTGGCTGCTACGGGACTCGATCAGATCGAGGACGCCGACGGGCGAAAACACGACTGGCGCAAGGAGCTAACGGCCGAATTGACCCGACGGCAGAAGCCCGACGGCTCTTGGGTCAACGACAACCCGCGCTGGCTCGAAACGAATTCAAGCCTGGTCACCGGCTACGCCCTGTTGGCGTTGTCCTACTGCCGCCCGGCCGAGAAAAAGCAAGAGACTGCCCCGAAGTGATAGAGTCTCCGACCGTCATCCCGAGCGTGTCGAAGGATCTCGTTTCCGCGGAACGACGCGGGATCCTCCGCCGTGCTTGGGATGACTCTTCCGGAATAGCCTCTACTCGATCCAGCCGCCGCCGAGTACCCGGTCGCCCGCAAAACAGACGGCCGCCTGGCCGGGAGCTACGCCGTGGCGAGGCTCGTCGAACGCCACGTGAAATCGACTCGGTGCCAGCGGCGTGATCGTCGCGTCGACCGCGCGGCTGCGATAGCGGATCTTTACCGCCGCGCGAAAGGGCTCCTCCGGTGGATCGATCAACCAGTTGGCCTCGCCGGCGGTCAGTTCGTGCCGGGCAAGTTCCTCGCGCCGCCCCAGGACCACGCGCCGCGCGAGCGGCTCGATCCGCACGACGTAGTACGGCTCGCCCATCGCGATGCCCAGCCCTTTGCGCTGGCCGACGGTGAATCGCTCGAAGCCGTCGTGACGGCCGACCACCGTTCCGTCGGTCGTGACCACCTCGCCGGACGTTTGTAAGTCAGGCCGGCGGAGACGAACGAATCGGGCGTGATTCTGGTCGGGCACAAAACAAATCTCCTGGCTGTCGCGTTTGCCGGCCACGGCGAATCCCTGTTCGGCCGCGATCCGGCGAATCTCCTCCTTGCGGCGCTCGCCCACCGGAAACCTCACGCGAGGCAACGCACGCCGATCGATGCCGAACAACGCATAGGCCTGATCCTTCGTCGAGTCGACGCCGCGAAGCAGAGCAATCTGCCCGTCATTCTGACGCACCAGCCGCGCGTAGTGCCCGGTCGCCACGTAGTCGGCTCCGATGCTGTCGGCATAGTCGAACAATTTGCCGAACTTGAGCCACGTGTTGCAAAGAATACATGGATTGGGAGTACGTCCGGCCATGTACTGATCGACGAAATAGTCGATAATCCGCTCGAACTGATTCTCGAAGTTGAGCACGTAGAAGGGGATCTGCAGTCGCTCGGCGATTCGCCGCGCATCGGCCGCATCAGCCGCCGAACAGCCGCTCGGCTTCCCGGAGTTCGAAGGCGGGCCGGCGCTGTTGGGCAAGCTGGCGGTGACATCCGGTGGGCCGTGACGCATAAAAACGCCCGTCACGTCGTGACCCGACGAGCGGAGCAGCCAGGCGGCGACGCTGCTATCGACCCCTCCGGACATGGCCAGGACAACACGCGACATGGCGACCAATCACTTCTTTCCCAAGCTTCGCTGATGTTGGAAAAACCGCGAAAGCATCTCTCCACACTCGTCGGCCAAAACGCCTGAAACGATGAGGCAGCGGTGGTTGAGTCGCGGGTCGTCGAGCAGTCTGAAAAGCGTGCGAACCGCGCCGGCTTTCGGATCGGTGGCTCCATAGACGACCACCGGCAGCCGCGCCTGGAGAATCGCGCCGGCACACATCGGGCACGGTTCAAGCGTCACATAGAGCACGCATTCGTCCAGACGCCAACTCTGCCGCGACTCGGCCGCCTGGGTAATGGCGATCATCTCGGCATGGGCCGTCGGGTCGCGCAGAAGTTCGCGCTGGTTGTGCGCTCGCGCGACGACCTTTCCCTCGTGGACGATCACCGCCCCGACGGGCACCTCGTCCTCGGCCATCGCCGCTTCGGCTTCCTCGATCGCCAGCCGCATGAATGCTTCATGAATCAAGGTGGGGTCGGGTGTAAGCACGGTCG
>JAFGIR010000298.1 GCA_016929515.1 Pirellulales bacterium
GCAGGAGGCCTCAACTTCTCCAACCCCAACGCCTTAGCCGCTCCCAACACCCTCCAAACGTGGACGGCGTTGGGTGGCACTGGCGTCCCGGCAGTGTTTTGGCCGCCAGCACTGGCGAGACGCCAGTGCCACCCTGCCAGAGTTTCGTGTGAACGGGTTTAACGCGGCCGACTGGCCCTGAAGCAGTGCCCGGGCACACCTCGCCGGCCGCGATTTGCCGTCTCTTTCGTAGGCAAACTTTTTACGCGCGTAATGGCACCCGGTCTAGGGGATTACGACTTTCGTGAAGCTCCGTAACCCCGTTTACGGGCACGGCTTATTGTGTCGCCGTTCTTCATTTTCTTGGCCTAAAAAGTTTGTTTGCCATTTCAATGCGCGGTTGCTACGTTGAGACCATAACTGATCACATGACTTCAGTAGAGGAGATTACGACGACATGACTTGCCCGCGGTTAAGGGCGGTGGCTGGCAACCATCGCTTGGGGACCGCAGCCGGGCTGAGAAACCGGCCTCGGGTCATGGAGAGACAATTTGAACAGCGTGCCGGTGGGAACCCGCCGGGGACCGATGTGGAGTAGCATCCGCTCGGGACCGCCCGGCGTACCTGTATCCCTCCGGTTAAAACGCAGGCCGTGGTACCTTATTCGCGAAACGGTCGGTTTGAAGCGTCTCGTCGTCGTCGCCCCCTCTTCGGCCGACATGTGTCAGTTATTTGAACAACTCGGTTGTTCGGTTCGAGAACAGCCGGGCGCCACGGACAATTTGATTCACCACACCAACGAAAAGGCACCACCGACCGGAACCACACCTCGATTCAACCCACCACAAGCCACTCGGCAATCGACTCCTCGATCAGAACCAGCGTCCGGCGCTCGCTCCGCGCGCCGGCGCGAGAACAGGGGACTTACACGAACTCGGGCGAACTCGGGGGACACGAAGCACTATTGACATACTGGGCAAGATTCCATAGTCGGTTGGCAAGAGTGGTGGTGCCCGGGCTGCCGCATCATGTGACGCAGCGGGGCGTCGCGGTCTGGGTGTATTGCCTGATGCCCAACCCTGTTCATCTGATCACCGTCCCGTCGCCGCGAGGCAGTGGTCAATACTCACCGCGCGTGGGGCCGTCCTTTAAGAGCTTGCCGTCGGCGCGACTGCCCAGTTGTTCGAGGACCTTGGGATCGATGCCTTCGCTGATCACGTCGACTCTGCCGTCGCCGAACAGGAAGTTGCAGATCCCGGGGTGTTCCGACTCGAAGCCGCCGACCTTCAAATCAGCTCCGGGTGATTTGGGTTGGGCGGGATCCATCCCTTCCTCTTCGAGCGGTTCGGGTTCGTCAGTGTCCCAGGCTTCGATCTGGTCGACATATTTATTGAGCGGTGTGCCGGTATTCCGCAAGGTGGCTCGGGTGCCGGACATCCAACCCAGGTCTCTCGCGTTGCCCAGTTTCTCGCCTACGTAGATCGTGTGCGTTGTCCCGTCGGTCACATTCTTCTGGCCGATGTGGCTGTTGAGAAACATCACACCGCGGTTGTCCACGTCGATGGGCGCTTCGACGTCATGGTGGCAAGCGGCGTAGTTGCTCAGGGTCCAGGTTCCGGCATCGCCGTCAGGGGCGAGTGGATCTCCAAAATTCTCGCCTAAGCGGTTATCGCCGGCATAGCTTGGACATTGAAAGATCTGGATGTTGATCGCGCGCACGGGCGCGTTTTTCTTGTCGTAGACGCCGACGGAGAAGTCGATGTGCTTGAAGGTGTTGCCTTCCTCAACATAGGGCAGCAGTTGAACCAGCCAGCCCATGTGGTAGCCTTCAGGCTTGTTGTGAATCGGGCCCTCCTTGTTGATCGAGCCTGGGGGCAGCACGGTGTGGGCGGATTCGTAATTCTGCAAGGCCACGCCGAGTTGGGTCATGTTGTTCATACACGACGCCCGTCGAGCGGCTTCGCGCGCGGCTTGAATGGCCGGCAACAAGAGCGCGATCAAGATGCCGATGATGGCGATCACCACCAACAGTTCCACGAGGGTGAAACCCGGATTTCGACGAAACGGACGCGGTCCTCGGGCGTGTTGCCCTCGCGACGATGTATCAGGCATGACAGGTCTCATTGGGTAACCTCCTTCTGTGTGGCGGCTCCATCGGCCGCCTTTGTTGGTTGACGGGATAGGATCGCGTCGCGGTCCACGAGAATCTCCTTCACCTGCCGGCATCGACGCTCCGGCATGTCCGGGTAGTCGGCCTCGACGCGGACCGACCGCCGCTCCGGTTGGTCCTTGATGGTCTCCACATGAATTCTCACCACGCCGCCTTCGTCCGACACGAGTTCGTTCGCCGGGATAGTCCACGTTTCTCCGGTATACTCGGGATCGGCGGCCAGTCGGGCCGCGGCGCGTTCGATGCCGGCTTCGGCCAGCCATGAAGCCTGCAATCTTCGAAAGTGCATCTGCGTGGCCTGACGCTCCGTGACGATTTGCCTGACGACGACGATCGAAACGGCCGTCGCCACGGCCAGGCATACGAGCACCACGATCAAAATAGCGCCATGTCGAGGGCGTTGGAAATCACGACGGCCCATGCTATTGACCTCCAGGCGACTTGGAGAACCGATGATCCTTGCCCAGCGCGGCGACCACACGGATTTCCCGACCGGCTGTTGGAGATTCGCTGTCCTTGACGAGGATCAGGCTCGCCATGGCCGGCATGGCGTTGTTTGGGACGTCGATCGTCATCGACCAGCCGTCGGGCAGAATGTAGGACTCTTTCCGCACCAGACTGCCCTCCACGCGTTCTTCCCACCGCACTTCGCCCGGCGCTGTCCGATAGGTCACGGTCCGGTTGTCCGGCAGGGTGAAATGCCACTCGCCCTGGCGGACGAGCGGGGGTTGCCGCGTTGCCGCACGGACATCGCCGCGGAACTGTTCGGCCAGTCTGGCGATATTTGTGGAATGGGGAACGCGATTCCGGGCGGTCCGTTCGGTCCGCATGAGTGTGTACAACACGCCCACGCTGACGCCGACCAAGACCGTGCTCACGGTGATGACCACAACCATTTCCAAAAGTGAAAATCCGCGACGGTGCATGGTTGATATTCCGTTATTCGTCCTTCGTATTCAATCCACGGTTTTGAATCGCCAGGTTGTCAGCGTCATCGGCGCCAGCAGGCTGCCGCTGCGGTCCTGCCAACAAAGCGTGGCGGTGATACGCTTGGCGTCGGGCTCGTCGGCTGACGTGGTGACTTCGATCTTCAATTCCGCCCCGGGCAACTGCCGCTCGGCGGAAGGGGAGAGCGTCTCGGACGACAACGCGTCGGTCGTGAGTTCCGCCCAGGGTCGGGCCGTGACGCGTTCCATGACGTTGCCCAGTTCGAGCATCGCGCATGCCCGTTGGTCGGCCGCTCGGCGTTGGGCTGTGACGCTGGCAACCAGTTTTAGGCAGACGACCAGCAGTGTGCCCACCAGCGCGGCTGCCACGGCTACCTCCATCATCGTCATACCACGACGTCGATTTATCATCGTTGGCTACGCCAGTGCGGAAATCAAGGAAATGAGGGGGATAAACAACGCTGTTACCACGAACAGCACCGCCAGGCCTATCAGGATCACCATGGGTGGAAAAAGCGTCTGTGCGATTGCTTGTACTCGATACGCGAGACGTCGTCGGGCGCTGTCGGCCAGCTCCGACATTGCCCAGGAGAGGTTGCCGACTCTCTGTGCGGCCTTAAGAATGGCCAACTCGGGTCGGCGAATCAGGTCTTGCCGGTGGAGACTCTCACACCAATCGTTGCCTCGTGAGATGTCTGTCGCCGCTCGGCTCAACCGCGCGCGGATGTGGCTCTTCGGGTAGGATCGCGCCAACGTGGCAACGCCTTGCGATATCGGTTGTCCCTGTCCGGCGACGAACGATAGTGCATCAAGGATTTCGGCCGAGTCCAGTCGCCGAGTGAAGCGTCCCATTCCCGGCAGGTCCAAATCGATCCAACCGAAATAACGTATAGGCAGGTAGAATAGCAGTACCATACCAAACAGGCCGAACGGAAGCAGCATGAACCAGAAATCGACGATGAAATCTGACACGGAGATCAATTGTTGCGTGATCCGCGGCAAGCGTATCTCGAAATCGCAAAATATCTCCACAAAGGAGGGAACGATGAACAACATGATGAGCTGTAACAACATGAATCCACAGACCGGTACCATGATCAGATAGGCGATCTTGCCTTGCAGGGCTACCCAAACGGGTTCGTTGAGGTCGTGAACCGTCGCGGCCCGGCGCAGGGCTTGGGCCAGGGCGCCCGTCTCGCAGCCGACACGAATGGGTGGCACCACATAGCGAGGTAATAGACCGGGGCACCGTTCCAAGGCTTCGGGCAGCGGAGCGCCCGCGTTGAGCATGGCGGCCAACTGCCAGGCGTGCCGGGCGTGCCATCCGCCGCGTTCTCGGGCAAACGCTTCTACCGCCGGCCCCAAAGGCAGGGAGCGTTCGGCCGAGACCGTCAACATCCACAGAAGTCCACGTTGCCGTGTTGCCCAATGCCTCCGCACGACGTCGACGATCACGAAAGCGAGTAGGCAGGAGACGATTCCCCAATACGGGCCGACTAGAACAAACTGCACGAGGGCACTCACCATGCAGATGAACACAAGGAGCCATCCGAGCAGGTTGCGACGCCTGGGCGCGTATGCCGCGGAATCCAGATGTCTGAAAATGAAGAAGCCAACGGCCACGAGGACCACGGGCAACAAGATCGCCACAAACCAGGCAATACTATGAGGAAGTAACATGGTTCAATCGCATGGATAACGTGTGTTATTCACTAGCCTCCCGACAAGGAGTCAATCAACGATATCAACGGCATGAACATGGCGATGACGAAGATTCCGATAAAAAGCACAATCCCCAATAACATGATTGGCAGCAACATTGCCTCGAAGAGTGTGCCCTGTGAACGAATTCGTCCCTCGATCATATCGGTGATCCCATGAAACGCGTCCGGAAGGGCGTTGGCTTGCTGTCCCCAATGGATCATCGCGGTCATACTGGTGGGAAATCGTCGCTGGACGGTCAGGCTCTGGGCAAGCGGATAGCCCCTCTCCGTCTCCTTGGCGGCGAGGCGGCATCCCCGGGCAAGGCTGGCGTCGCGCAGCCCCGCCGCGGTGATTCGAAGAGCGTCACTCAACGCCACATCCTGTTCCAACAACAGCCCCATCAGACGCGAAAACTGTGCCAATTGAGACCATCGCAACAACGAACCGATCATCGGCAAGTAGTACAGCGCCGGCCACGCCCAGCCTGCCAACGGCATCCATTGGAGCAAAAACGGCAAGGCAATCAACAAGCCAATAAGTCCCATAAGAAAACAGGCTAGCGGCCGCGATCCCTCAACGACGATCATGGTAATGAAAGGTAGTTTTACTTCGAAGTCCAGGAATATCTCCACGAACATAGGCACGGCGAAAAAGCCAAAGAACACCGCAAGACCGGTGACCAACAGGAGAAGGATGAACGGATAGGCTAGCGTGATTCTCACGCGGCGGCGGAGTTCCGACTGGTTGTGCTGCAGGGTAACATACTCTTCAAGCACTTCTGTCAACCGCCCGCTCCGCAGCCCCGCCAGGATCAATCCTCGGAGATGACTCGATAGGCACGCGCCCTGCGATTCGAGAGCGTCCATGAGGTCGTCGCCCGCGTCCATCCGGTTGGCAATATTGCCAAGCACACGAGGCAGTCGTCCGCCAGGCAACTCGTCGGCCAACGCGCGCAACCCGCTCCCCAAAGGCAATCCGGCTTTGGTTAATTCCGCAACACGCGCCGCGAACTCCGTCGCCTCCTCGGGCGTGAGTTTGCGCATTGCGTCGAATCCAGGCCAGCGTGATTGCATCATCGTCATCCTGCTAGCGAGCGAAGCATGGATGTATAGGGAATGAAAAACGCCAAGGCATACAATGCCGTGACGGTCCCACCGATCCCGATCGTCAGGAAGACCGGCAGAAAAACACGCTGCAAATCGGATTGGTGCCGTGCCCGGCGGTGATAGAACGAAGCCGCGTGCCGAAGCGACGGCAGCAAGGCGCCGTCCCGGCCGGCGGCCGACAACAGCCAACGGACCAGCGGGGGAAACACCGGACACCCGGCGACAGGTCTCACTTGACCATTCCGGATCGCCTCGGCCATCTGCCGGGCTATTTGCGACGTCGGCGGATCGCCTGACGCCTCGCCCGCCAGAACCACCGCCTCGGGCAAAGGCGTCTGATTCTCGACCAGCAATGCAAGGATTTCACAAAAAGTGGCGGCGCGCAAGTCCCGGAGTATACGGCGCGTCCACGGCATCCAGGCGAGGAACTGTTCCGTCCAACGGCTGTCCGTGTGGCCGAGCCACCAGACGACCGTCAACAACACGAAGGCCACGGGCACAATGGGTCCCCAGTACCAAGCGCTCTGTCCGGCTTGAGCCAACGCGGCAAAGAATCGCTGCCCCGGCGCGTTGAACTCCATGAACATCGCCGCGAGCCCCGGCGCAAGCACGCAGGAGAAGAACAACAGGCCGCACCATGCTACGAGAATCACCAACAGGGGATACATGGCGGTGATCGCCGTGAAGCGGTAAGTGTCCGATAATCGGCGAGCCGAAGAAGCCACGGCTTCCAACGCTGTCGGGAGCCGGCCGGCACGCACGCCGGCTTCCACGACCGCTTGATACACCTTGGGCAACTTCCCGGCATCTCCCGCGACGGCTTGGGCCAACGACTCGCCGCGAGCGGTCCGTTGGGCCAATTCCGTGGCGAATTGCCCCAGTCGGCCCGGCAAATCGCCGCCTAGCTCCGCCAGTCCCAATTCCAGAGGCACGCCCGCCCGAACCAGGGCGGCAATTTCGTCGTTCAGGGCAATCAAGTCGTCAAGCGTCATGGGCTTTCTCGCTTCGAAGGGGTTGCCCAAGGACATCCGAGTACTTGCCCCGAAACTAATCGGTTGCTCGCCTCGACACCCATCTGTCTGGTCGCTGCCTGAAGCATCGAGTCTTTTTCTGGAAGATCCGGCGAGAGCACTTGGAGTCGTCTGGCGACCTCACACACGGAAGGAGCGGACTTGCTTCGCGCTGCCGTACCATTCACCCGCGATAGGACATACACAAGACTCGTTCCGACAATAAGAGTCGCTGCGACCGCGACGGTGAACCGCCGCCAGGACAGAGCGCGATCCTTACGCAGTTCGGACCGCATGCTTGAGAGCACGCGCCATCGCAACGACGCGGATGGCTCCGGCCGCGGACCTTGCAGCAGAAGGTCTTCCACAGGTTGGAGTTCTGGAGGAAGTATCAAGTCTTCCACAACCGATTCCTCTCCAACGAAGGCCTCGCGCCAACGAGCGAGGTCCTCAGCTTCTTCAGGGCGTATTGGTAACGGCTGGCTGCCGTGCTGATGCTTCCACCCATCACCTGGGCGATCTGGGCAAACGTCAACTCGCCGTCGATCTTCAAGGAAATCACTTCGCGCTGCTCGTCGGGTAGCGCGTCGATCGCCTTTCGCAATCGATCCCAGTCCGGGTGGCCCGAGATGGGCAACCCGGTCGAAGCGATCGCTTCCTCCACCGCAGCAGGCGACACGGGCACCGCTCGCGCCCGCCGCGACGCGAACCGGCCCACGGCCCGATGCAACGCCGTAAATAAATAGGCGGTCAAATCCCGCACGTCGGCCAGCTTGTCGTGAGAACGCACCATGGAAAGGAACACGTCCTGTACCACGTCCTCTGCATCCTCCCGGCTTCCCAGCATCCGCGATGCCGTTCGGAACATTCGGGTGGCAAAACAATCATAGAGAAC
>JAFGIR010000299.1 GCA_016929515.1 Pirellulales bacterium
CGGCGCGGGCTCCGGGCCAGGCCGAGTTGTGGCAAATCGCGTTTTGGGTCTACGACGGGACATGATCCAAGGCCACGATCGGGTGAGCGATTCGATTCCTCATTATTCACTGTCGGATCGTTTCGCACCAGGGCCGGATTCGACCGTCTCATGTCCGGTCCGCTCGCGGCGCGGCGGGGACCGCCAAAAGTGGTTGTTGGAAGCTGTCTGCGGCAAGGACGTTTTGCATATCCCGGTCGACTCGATTATCATGGGGACTGGTTCGCCGGGCCGGGCGGCGCGGCCGGCGGCGTGTTTTGTGCCACGAATTTCGCGAGAGGAAATTGACCCATGCCAGGAATGCTTCGGCGGGAGTTTGTCAAACGAACCATGCTTGCCGGGACGGCGCTCGCGGCAAACCCCTTTTCCGCCGCTCGCGCCATGGCCGACGCAGCGGCGCCCGGTTCGGCCATGCGGCTTGGGCTGGTGACATATCTCTGGGGAGCCAAGTGGAATCTGACGACGCTGCTCGAATACCTCGAATCGTCGGGTGTGTTGGGCGTCGAGCTTCGGACGACGCACGCCCACGGGGTCGAGCCGAGCCTCGGCGGCCGGGCACGCAAGGAAGTGAAGAAGCGGTTTGCCGACTCGCCGGCCGTGCTGGTCGGATTGGGCAGCGCCGAGTGCTTCGACAGCCCCGATCCGGCGGTCCTGCAAAAGGCCATCGCCGCGACGAAGCGGTTTGTCACGCTCAGCCACGACGTCGGCTCAAGCGGCGTCAAGGTGCGGCCCAACAATTTCCACAAGGGCGTTGACCACGAAAAAACGATCGAACAAATCGGCAAATCGCTCAACGAGGTGGGCCGATTCGCCGGCAACCTTGGGCAGCAGATTCGGCTCGAAGTCCACGGCCAGTGCTGCGCGCCGACGACGATCAAGGCGATCATGGACGCGGCCGATAACCCAAACGTGTTCGTCTGCTGGAATTCGAATCGGGCCGATCTTCAGGGCAAGGGCTTGAAATACAACTTCGATTTGCTGAAAGACCGTTTCGGCGCCACGTGCCACATCCGCACGCTCGACGACAAGGATTATCCGTTCCAGGAGCTGCTCGACCTGCTCGTGGCGATGGACTACAACGGCTGGCTCTTGATGGAATGCTCGACCCGGCCCCCCAAAAGACCGGTCGCCGAGCTACGGCGGCAGCGGGCTCTTTTTGCCGAGATGATTCGCGCCTCGCAAAAGGCGTGAGCGGGTAGTTCGTTTCGGATGACCGTAGCGGGTGCCCCAGCCACCCCCCGCGACCTATTCCAGCAACACGGCCGCCGCAAGGACGGTGGTCCAAAGGCCGCTCTTATTGCCTGCCGCCGATTGACAGTAGGAAGACGTTTTGAAGATCTGCCCAGAGGCTTTGTAGACTTGCTCTCTTTCTTCCCAGGCCGTGTCCGAATCGAATTCTATTCCCAAGGTGGTTGCCAACATGGTGGCCGCCAGATCTTCGGCGTAATCGCCCGATTTTCTCGCGGTTTCTCCAAAACCATGGTGCTCCGACAGATATCCATACTGTTTATCATTGGCCTTGGGCGCCGCCACTCCGATTGCCGCGGCCATCAGTCGGTTCGGCTCGTTCGATTCCATTCTTGCCATCACGCAGAAAGCAATCTCGCCCGGGCTCAGAAGCCGCAATCCCTCTTCTTTCGAGACGATCTTGCAGTTCGGCGGCAGAATGCTGGAAACATAGACCAAATTGCATTTCTCGATTCCCGCATTTCTCAACGCCGCTTCAAAGGACGCCAGTTTTTCCTTGTGAACGCCCACGCCTTTGGTAAAAAACAACTTTGTCGGAACCATGAATCTGACCCCGTTTTTTGCGGGGGCTATGCGGGTATGGGTTGAATAATGGGTGAAGGCCAACGCTTGGGATTTCGGCCAACGATTCCGCCCGAGCGTCCCGGACCCTGCCGGTCTCTCGCCCGAGACTTCTCGGAAAACGGTTCGTTCCGAAAGAAAGTCAATCCTTGGCCAATCGTCAGGCCATGGTCACGGCGAGAGCAAGAGTCTCTCGCGCGCTCCATGGGCCACGCCCCATTCTTATCCATAACACGCCTGGATGTCAAGGACGGCCAAGACACGGGCGAAAGCCTGGCGGCACGCGTGCGTTCCCGCGTCCTTCGGATGTCGAGGATTCAAGAGCCGGACCGGCCCCGCTTCTCTTTCTTCTTTTTCGGCCATTGCTCTTTCAGTGCCTCGGAGCCGTAGACCCGTTCGAGCACGGCTCGAACCTTTTCGGGCGATTCGCGGTTTTCGAAGGCCGGCAACAGCGGGTCGCCCGACTGTTTCATCCATTCGGCCAGTTCGGCTCGCATCTTGTCGGCTTCGCCGCGATAGTCGGGCTGGTCGATCAGATTCTTCAGGCAGTCCGGATCGTTTTTGAAATCATAAAGTTCTTCCGGCACGCGATAGCGGAACATATGCACGCGGTCGGCAATCGTGGGATCGTTTTTGGCGGCCTGGTTCATCGCTTTCATCGTCGCGCCTTCGTTGTTGTTCCGATAGCGGTACCGGCCGTTGCTCCAGGCATTGTAGATATAGCCGAACCGATCGTTCTGCACGCAACGCATGGGCACGGCGGCCCCGCCCGCCTTCGAGTCGATCTGCGTGAACACTCGATCGCGCCCGGCTTGCTTCTCTCCGCGCAATAGCGGCGCGAACGAGCGGCCGTCAAGTCCCTTGGGCACGGGCAACCCCAGGGCGTCGACCATGGTCGGGAAGAAATCGATGCCCGAGATGAAGTGCTCGCAGTCGACGCTGCCCGGGGCCACCGCGCCGGGCCATCGGACGATCCACGGGGTGCGCGTGCTGGCCAAATAGGTGTTGCACTTGGCGAATGGAATGGCGATGCCGTTGTCCGAAAGAAACACGACAATCGTGTTGTCCTCGTAGCCCGACTCCTTCAGGGCCGTCAACACGCGGCCGAACGTGTCGTCGCATCGCCGCACCGAGTTGAGATAATGGCTCAACTCCTTGCGTACGCCCGGCAGGTCGGGCACGAAGCCAGGCACGGGTACGTCCTTGGGCCGATAGGTTTTCGACGGCTCGGCGGCGCCCTTGATGGGCCGGCCGGCCGTGTGGAACGGGCGATGGGGATCGTGGGAATTGACCATGAGGTAGAACGGTTTTTGTTCCTTGCGGCACCGTTCGAAGAATTCCTTGCAGTATGCGTAGTACCGCTCGGGATCGCGGCCCGAGCCGAGTTCGCCTTGGTCGTGAACGAAGTCCCAGCGGTAGTCGGCCTTGGGCGTGCAGTGGTCGACCTTGCCGAGCACGCCGGTCAGGTAGCCGTGTTCGCCCAGTGTTTCCATGATCGTCGGAATATCGCGATTGGTGTGAAAGAAGCCCATGACGCCGCTGTTGTGGCCATAGCGCCCGGTGGCCAACACGCCGCGGCTGGGTTGGCAAATGGCCGCGTTGACGTGTGCCCGAGTAAAACGCATTCCTTCGGACGCGAGCCGGTCGAGGTTGGGCGTCAGCCCGGCCGGTTGCCCATCGAACGCGCCGACCGACTCGCAGTGCAGGTCGTCGGCCGTCAAAAACAGGACGTTCAACGGACGGTCGGTGGACTTTTCGGCGGCGGTTGCCCAGGGCACGACAACCAAAGCGGCAACGCACGCGATGAGAGTCTTTCGAGCATAATTCATAGTCATGGTCTCGCTTGTGTTGACGGTCTTATCAAAAACGCTATTGGGCCGCGGGAAATTCATACCAATAGGCCGTGCTTCTCCAGAACGAATGGGGCATCTTGCTGCCGGAACCCAACCAGGTGCAGATTTCCACGGCCACGCGAAGGCGATTCTCGAACGAAAACGCGTCGTTCAGATGGAATGAGTAGACGCCGACGTGACCGGGCCGCATCACCGGCTCGCGAATGATCCCCGAAACGGCCTTCTGGTCGAACTTGCACCAGCCCGAGTTGAAGTACTCTTCGCTGCCCGTGCCGTGATAGGCAGGCGGCCAGCCGTCTTCATCGGCCCAGATGAGCCAGTCGCCCTCGCCCCACCAGGGCTTCGACGGCCAATCGACGTGCAAAAACACGCCCACATATTTGCCCCGCTTTTTCTCGACATCGAGTACCGTATGGACAGGCTGTTTCTTGGCGCCGAAACGCGGCAACCGATCCCGGTTGGCCCAGGCTTCTTCGACTTCGGTTTCGAGTAGCGAGGCGCGGAAACGTCCCGGCCTGACCGCGTCTGGCTCCGACCGCTCGACGTCGATTTGGAGCTTCAGGGTGACTTTGTCGGCCGAGTCGTTCTCGAAGCGGACCACGGCCCCGTCCGCAAAGGGCATGGGAAACCGGCAATAGGCATACTCCTGGTCGACGCCCATCAGAAGCGAGTGGTACTGATCCTTGTAGCCGGTGGCCACGTTGCCGAAGAAATAACCGATCGGCATGTCCACGGCCGGCGACTTGCCGCCGTCCCAGAAGCACTGCAGCTTCACCTTGCTGAGAACCTCGGGCGTGCTCGGCGATGCATGAACCCGTAGCTGACGAATCACGCCGCCGCCGTGCGAAGTGAACTGGTACCACCTTTTTGGCGCCAAGGTAATGGTTTCACGAATCGTCCATTGCTTGGGCGTTTCGGGTGGAGCCGATTCGGCTCGCAGCCACGTTTGGCAGAGTCTTTCGAGCGTCTTCTTTTCCGCGTCGGACAAGGGCCACGTGAGCGTCTCGACCGGCGTGTTCTTGGCATATTGCGTATACGTCACCTGCCAGTAGTTGCCCCAGTGGTTCATCGCCGGGTTGTAAAGTTCGATGCGGCAGTGCTTGGCGAACGGCATGGGGAACAGCATGCCCGGGTAGGTTTTGTGAAACACCAGCGGGTAAGGAAACGGCCCGTTTTTGTCGTCGAGAAACTCGTTGACCGGCATGTCGAAGACCGGCTTGGCGCCGCCGTCGAGATAAACGCGAATCCGCGTTCCTTCGACCTCCTTGCCGAGTCGACCGGTGAAGATGCGATGGACGCAGCCCGGCCCGTCGACGTCGAGCAAAACGTTGCGATCGCCCTCGATTTGTTTGAAGTCGCGGCCGTCGCCGTTTCTTCCCGTGCGGTCCCAGGTGCTCGTCATTCGGGTATGACCGGCGACCGGCTCGGGCAAGTGGTCGACCGACATCATCCGGTCGAGAAACGTCGTCAGCCCAAGCGGCCGCTCGTCGGCACCGGCGGTCGGCGAGCAGAGGACGACTAGGAGAACAACACCACAGAGCACAACCGGAACTCGGCCGCTCCGACCCAGTGAGCGAAAGCCGCCAGGGCGCGCGTCAATACACATCAGGAGGGATCCTTCGGAAGGCAGGCTATCAAGACAAATTCCAGGAGGTGGAGAACCCCCTCGATTGACGGTCTCTTGGTACAAGTATCTCCATGTCGGATGGGCATGTCAAGTGAGTAGCTCTGGGCCCCTTGTGCGGCTGACATGTCTTTGAGACGGTCCGGGACTTCCGAATCTGGGTAGCAGCGATGATTCTCCGCCGTCGACGTTGCGACCTCTTGTCGCTCTTTCGGAAAATCGACGGTGTTGCACGGCAACAAGAGGTCCGTCAGGCATGGTCGAATGCCTCCTGCCGCCAGCGCGCCACCGACGATTCCGCGACATTGTTTCCTTCGAATGGCAAACCTCGCTCCGCGGAATCGTCGGTGTCACCCAGTGTCATCCGACTGGGGCATCGTTCGTTCGACCACGGCGGCGCCGCACGCATCGCCAAAACAGTTGACCGCGGTTCGAAAACGGTCCAAGAACCAATCAACGCTCAGGATCAGAAAGAGGTATTCGACGGGGATGCCGACGGCCGTCAACACAATGACCATCGTAACCAGGCCGGCCTGGGGAATGCCCGCCGCGCCGATGGCCGCCAGCGTGGCCGTCAGCGCGATCGTCACCTGATGGGCGAAGGTCATTTCCATGCCGATCGTCTGGGCGATGAAAATGGCCGCCACGGCCTCGTAGAGCGCCGTTCCGTCCATGTTGATCGTTGCCCCCAGCGGCAAGACGAACTCGACCGACTGGCGAGACACGCCCGCGTTCTTTTCGGCGCACTCCATCGTGACCGGCAGCGTGGCGGTCGAGCTGGCCGTGCTGAACGCCGTCAAGATGGCCTGCAACATTTGGACGATGAATCGGTAGGGATTGCGCCGCGTGAGCACGAAGAGGATGGCCGGCAGGGTCACGAAGGCATGGACGCCCAGCCCAACCAGAACCGTCACGACGTACCAGCCGGTCTGCTGGAGCACCGCGCCAAAATGGCCTTCGGCTTGTGCCTGGCCGAATTGTGCCGCGATCAGGCAGAAGATGCCGGCCGGCGCGACGTACATCAGAAGCATGACCAGTGCCATGAGCGCCGTGTTGGCCTGCTCGATGAGCGATTTGAGCCCCTCGACGTTCGGCAACGTGGTCAGCACGCCGGCGAAAATGATGCTGAAGATGATCAGCGGCAAGAGGCTCATCTCCAACGCCGACTTGAACAGGTTGTCGGTGAATAGCGACAGGACCAGGTTTTTGATGATGAAGCCGATCGTCGGATCGGGCTCCTTCGCTTCGCCGAACGCGGCGGCGACGTCTTCGCGAGGTAAGCCGAGTTGCTCGGCCAGATGGTCGTGGATCTTGTCCTTGGTTGTCGTCACCTCGTCTTTCGCTTGTGCCGGCGCGGCTTCCTGCCCGCGCGTTGCGACGCCCGGCTGGATCAGATTGACCAGAACCAGGCCGAGGACAACCGCCAGCAGGGTCGTGGCCAGATAGTAGCCGAGGGTCGCGGCGGCTGGCCGGCCCAGCTTCCGAATGTCGCCTAGGCCGAGAATGCCGCAGGTCACCGAACACATGACCAGCGGAACGACGAGCATCTTGAGAAGGTTCAAGAAGATGGTGCCGCCGATCTCGCACTCGGTGGCGGCACGCGGAGCGAGCAGGGCAAAAACGACCGCCAGCACGATCGCGACACCAATCGCCAGGCTAAGCCAGGGACCGTGTTTCTTGGCTTCCGTCATGGCTTCGCTCCGGGGAATCGTTGGCGCCGTGGGGCGGTGCGACGGATTTTTTCGTGCTACGCAGCCGACTCATAGAGCACGATGAGCAACACGTCGGAGGCGGCGAAATGGCCTCCGCCCAAAGCGCCCGACCCCGACGCGCCCGACTCGCTCTGCGGCGCGATGTTGCCGGTGATGCCGACGATTTTCGCCCCGCTGTGGCGGATCCAGGTGTTCACCTCTTTTTCGAGCGACGCGATGTCGCTTTCGACGCCTTTGAAGATTCTGACTTGTTGCATGGCGGCTAATCGTGTTTTCCCGAAATGTGTCGAACGGCACGATAAATCATAAGGAAGATCCCGCCTCCGAGCAACCCGAGGGCCAGTCATCCAGCTCAACGATCTGGACTATTTGCCCGTGCTAGGGTAGATCGGAATGATGCTGTCGGGCAGACGGCGAGGTTCGTCCCACGGGGCGGCCTTTTCGGTCGGGACTACCTTGGGCAGCCGTTCGACCGAGAGCAACGGCGGTTCGGGCCGCGGGTCGGCCGCCGGTTTGTCGTCCGGCCAGTCGATCGGCACCAAGGGACGTTCGGCCTGAGCGTCGCCGGCGTCTCCGCCGGCAATCAACGGCTTGTTGCCGAATTTCAGGATCGGCGCCATTTGGGCGGGCCACGTGGTCGGCTCATTCGAATCGATCGACGACGTGCCCACGCCCAACGACTCGCGGCTTGCCCAGCGGCGATTCGTCGCGAGCTGGGCCGCCACGGTGTTGCTCGAAGCACCGGTCGCCGGGCCAAAGCTGATCGGCGGCGCCATGTTGGCCACGGCCGTTTTCGGCGCTTGGCCTCGATGAGAAGCATTGTCCGAAACCGACTCGTCCGTGTCTCGTCGTTCGTCCATCCATGCGGGGTTGGGGCCCGTTTGCTGGTCAACGTTTTCCGCTCGCCGAGCGGCGTCGCCCGACGGCTCCGACACCAGATACATCGAGTGGCTGTCCGGCGAAGGATAGGCCGATTCGACGTTGTCGTCGCGTGGGGTGGGAGCGTCCGGCAAAGGCAATTGCGGCACCCGAGTTGTGTCTACGTCGTAATCCGACACGTCGCCCCGGATCGGCGGCGGCGCGACGTCGCTCAGATCGACGGGCGCCGGCTCGCGCGAGACGGGCGGAGCCGCCGCCGGCGAGGGCACGGTCCGCCGTGTCGAGACTCCCTCCGACGGCGCGCCGACCATCTTCCAGACGACAGGAAATCGAGCCGTGTTGATCGCAATCGACGCGCCAATCGTAACCACGACCATAATGGCAACCACAATTCTGGGCATGGCTCAATCTCCCCGGCTTCTTGCTAGGCTGAGACGATCACAAACGTCTTCAAGGCAACGTCTGTCAGGGCGAGGTTCACAACGGTGGGAACGCTCCAAGGTCGCTCAGGCGGCTCGCGCGTCGAGTCCTTCTCGGAATTATACGCGCCGAGCATGACCTTGGCTCGTGTTTTAACCATACACCACGCGGCGTTCGGAGCAAGCCGCCGAAGGGTCATTCCGAGACAAAAATCGGCCGGCCCGTTTAAGTGCGTCGGTTGCGTAAACTTTGGCGAAAAGCGAAGACGACCGGCAAGAAACGAACACGCTCGACAAAAGCAATGGGCAAGGGGTGTCACCGCCAAAGTGGGTTAGCGCCGGCGCGACAAGTTTGCCCGATGCACACACCGCTCGCAATCCTCGCGACCCGCTTGGCCGGCAGTGTTTCTCATGCGTCCGAAGTCAAAACGCAATGACTCTATTGAGGAATCTCGGACGTGTCGGGTTCGCCCCTCGCTGCGATGGCTGCTTCGATTTGGGCCAACTCGTCGGGCGTCAATCGCCATCCGGCGGCGCCGGCCGTCTCGCGAATTTGCTCGGGCCGTTTCGCGCCGCACAGGGCTGCCGTGACGCCCGGCTGGTGAATGGTCCAATTGACCACGAGTTGCGCGACGCTGTGGCCCGACGACTCGGCCACGAGACGCAACCGGTCGATAAAGTCGTGATTCTTCCGCCACTGGTCGCCGTGGAACATGCGATATTTGTGCCGGCTGTCGCCCTGGGGCATGACGTCCTCGCGCCGCAGCCGCCCGGCGAGCAACCCCTTGTACAAAACCCAGTAGGGCAACACGGCGATGTCGTGCTCGCGGCACCAAGGCAAGACGTCCGCTTCGATCTGGCGCTGCAGCATGTTGTAGAGCGGTTGATAGGCGACGATTGGGCAATGGACGACGAACTCCTTGATCTGCGCGAGCGTCAGATTCGATACGCCGATCGCCCGGGCCTTGCCCTCGTCCATCAACCGCTTCAACTCGCCGGCCGACTCGGCCAACGGCGTCGTCGGGTCGAAGTCGTGAAGATAATAGACTTCGACGTGGTCCGTTTCGAGCCGCCGCAGACTCGCTTCGCGCTCGCGACGCAACGTGGCCGGCCGGGCGTCGGGCACGCGCCGGCCCTGGGCGTCCCAATGCAGCCCTCCCTTGCTGGCAATGACCATTTCGTTCCGCCGGTTGCCGAGTGCCCGGGCAATCAGCCGCTCGCTCTCGCCGCTTGCACCATACATATAGGCCGTGTCGATGTGATTGATGCCCAAATCGAAACACGCCCGGATCGTCGCGATGCTGTTTTCGTCGGTCGCGCCGGGGCTGGTCATGCCGGCAATCGGCCAACACCCCAAGGCAACCGGCGAGACTTGGATATCCGAATTTCCGAGTGTTCGATATTCCATGAGTTGCTTCACCAATCGGCCGGGCAGGTGTCGTGGCTCGGCCCTTGTTCGCCCAGGGCCAGGCGCGGCTTGGTCGGATCGAGCCGCTCTTCAACCAGCAGCCGAATCATCTCCGCCAGACGCGGGTGGTTGCCCACCGCCGCCGCGCGAACCATCTCAACACCAAGCTGCTCGCAAAGACCGCCAATCTCGACGTCCAAATCGTAGACCAGTTCCATATTTTCCAGCAAAAACCCGATGGGCACGAGCACAAGCGGGCCCGTCTGGCCGGCCTCGTGCCAGGCGACGATCTGGGCACCAAGGTCCGGTTCGAGCCAGGCTTGCGTCGGCGGACCGCTGCGACTTTGGTAGCACAAACACCACTCGTCACGGCCAAGACGCTCGGCGACCAGACGGCACGCTTCGGCCAGTTGGGCTTCGTAGGCCGACTGGCGAGCCATCGCCAGAGGCAGGCTGTGCGCGGTAAACACGAGTTTTGCACCACCAACGCCCGGTACCGACAAGCGAGCCAACGCCTCGGCCGCCCGATCGGCGACCGCTTCGACAAACGCGGGATGGTTATAGAACAGCCGCAGCTTGTCGACTTGCGGCGCGTTCGGCCCAACCTCGGCCCGGGCCCGTTCGATCGCTTCGAGGTACTCGCGGCATCCGGCATGCGAGCCATACGCCGAGGTCACGAAAGCCAACGCCCGGCCGATACCGTCGTCGGCCATTTCGTGGAGCGTGTCGACCAGGCGCGGATGCCAGTGGCGATTTCCCCAATAGACCGGCAACGGCGGCCCGGCCGCGTTGAGCCGGTCGATCAACGACGCAAGCAAGGCGCGCAATTGCGCGTTGATAGGGCTTTCGCCGCCGAACAAATAGTAATGCTCGGCCACTTCAAGAATCCGCTCGCGGGGAACATTCTTCCCGCGGACAACGTCTTCGAGAAACGCAACCACGTCGTCCGCTCGCTCCGGCCCACCAAACGAGACGATCAACAGGGCATCGTAGGAATTCGTCACGCAATTTCTCCCGGGCAGACGCGCGCGGGCCCGCGCGCCGGCAAAACAGTGACCCGAACGGGTCGAAACTCGATTTCCGCAAACGATTGTAGCCAAGAGGTTTGCCGCAGTCGAGCCTCCGCCGGATGGCACGAATCCACGCCGTCCGGCAGTTGCGGATCGGCCGAATCGAGTTCGTCCGCGCGGAGGAGGTACGGGCCGCCGAGCGAACCGCGACGACCAACCTTTTCGACAACGTCCGGCTCCGTGAAGCTCCTTGTCAGACATTGAATGCCCCATCCGAGTGGCTCCTGGCCAATTGAGCACTCAGAAGGTTGACTTTGACTGCCCAAAAGGTTACAAATGGAGTCTTGGCGGTCGAGACACACGGTGTCCGTTGCGGGGCCTTCTTCCGGTCGATCTGGCCACTGCTCAGTCCTCGGGCACGGCGACTGTTTCTGCAACGAGTTTTGCTCCGAGCACGGGGAGGAACCAGCCATGCAACGGCTTCTTGAGGCGCTTCGTGATTTTCGCCACGCTCGCACGCCGTCGACCCATCGGGCAAATCGTGGCCCACGCCTGCCCGTGAATCGGCTGCTTCACCACCGCTCGCTGCGGGTCGAGTGGCTCGAAGACCGCTCGCTCTTGAGCGTCGCCCCGACCGGCGTCGATCTGCTGCCGGCGTGGGACTCGGGCATTCTCGACAACGACGACCTGACGAACCTCGACAACAGCGCGGTCGCCAAGTCGCTTCAATTCGAGGTTGCCGGCACGGTCGCCGGAGCAACCGTCACGCTCTACGCCGACGGCACGGCGATCGGCACGGCCACGGCCGCGGGCACGACGACCAACATAACAACCGATGGTGCTTACGATCTGACCGACGGGGCCCACTCGATCACGGCCCGACAAACCGAGCCGGCCTCGACCGAATCGGACGACTCGCCGGCGCTTCCTCTCACCGTTGATACAATAGCTCCCGCTCAGCTGACTGACCGACAAATCGTCAAGCTGCTTGCCGACGATGGATTGGCAAACGACCGCTTTGGCTGCAGCGTCGCAATCGACGGCGATACCGCGATTGTCGGCGCGTACGGGGATGATGACAACGGCACCGATTCCGGGGCAGCCTACATTTATGAGAACACCGAGTCGGGCTGGGTACAGGTTGCCAAGTTCGCCCCCGCCCACGCAGACGACCATTTTGGCACATCAGTGTCCATAAGTGGCGGTCTGGCCATCGTGGGAGCGTCTGCGTATGCGGATCGCGGTGCAGCGTATGTCTTCAAAGAGACCGGCACGGGCTGGACACAGGTTGCTTTCCTAACGGCTGCCGACGGCGCGACAGGTGATTGCTTTGGCTGCTCTGTCTCTATCAGCGGTACCACGGCCATTATTGGAGCGTATGGCGACTCTTACGATAGGGGCTCTGCGTATATCTTTGAGGACACCGGTTCGGGCTGGCACCAAGTCACCAAGTTGACCGCCAACGACGGAACGACTACGGACGCTTTCGGCTGCAGCGTTTCAATTAGTGGCGACACGGCTGTGATTGGAGCGTACAAGGACAACCAAGAGAGCCCCTATGCGAACGATTCTGGTTCGGCCTATGTCTTCAAGAACACCGTCTCGGGGTGGGAACAGGTTGCCAAGCTCACCGTCTATGGTGGGGCGTATGACTACTTCGGCCGGTGCGTCTCGATCAGTGGAGATACGGCGATAGTCGGAGCCTATGGCGATAATGAGACGGGCATCTACTCTGACTCGGGATCGGCCTACTTCTTCCAAGATACGGGCTCAGGATGGCACAAGGTCGCAAAGGTCACGGCCAGCGACCAAGCAGAAGGCGACTACTTCGGACGAAGCGTCTCGATCAGCGGCACGGTGGCCGTGGTCGGGACGCCTGGCAAGGATGTTATCGGTACTGACTCGGGGGCAGCTTATGTGTTCGAGAACACAGGCTCGGGCTGGAATCAAGTCGCGAAACGGACGGCCGAGGATGCCGGAGGGGGTGCCGAGTTTGGCTGGAGTGTCGCGATCAGCGGCTCGATGTCGATCATTGGGGCACATTGCGACAATGATAAAGGAACTGATTCCGGCTCCGCCTATCTCTTCAGCGATCTGACACCGGTAACGGAGGACACCGGCGCAAGTGACTTCGACCAGATTACCAACGATACAACGCCCCATGTGACCTGGACGTTTACGGAGCCCGTCTATTTCCAAAATGTTGACGTGACCGTGCTCGACCCAAATGAGAATCCGTTAACACCTGATTCTCTTGTGAGCTGGGGAAGCGAGACGCTTTCCGTCGGATTCGCTACGCCTTTGGCCATTGACGGCGAGTACACCATGTTGCTCAGTGATACCAGCACGGCATCTGACGGGGCAGGCAATCTGGCGCACGTATACAATAGTATCGCTAAGTTTACGATCGACTCCGAACCACCAACCGTTCCAGCCCTCCCTGATCTTCAGGTCGGTAGTGACACTGGCGTCAGCTCTACAGACGACGTGACCAACAACACGACGCTTTCGATCGACGTCACGGGCTCACCGTATTATCGTCTCTTCCGTGATGGTGTACAGATCAGCGGTGACTACGCGACCGGCAGCTATACGGACGTAGCACTGGCCGACGGCACCTATGAATACACCGCGACGGCCGTCGATATCGCAGGCAACGAATCGGCTCCAAGTGCGCCATTGATCGTGACCATCGACACGGTGGCCCCTGCTGCGCCCTCTATCCCTCTCGATCTCCAGGCTGCCAGCGACAGCGGCAGCAGTGACACAGACAATTTTACCAACGATGCAACGCCCACGTTCGACCTCAGCGCCGGTCCCTACTTCCGCATCTACCGCGACACCGTGGTAACCAGCAGTCTCTATGAGAGTGGTACCACCTGTACGCTGCCGACACAACCCTCGGGCACGTATGACTACACCGTGACGGCCGTCGACGCGGCGGGCAACGAGTCGGCCAAAAGTCCAGCCCTTGCTGTAACCATCGACGCCGTGGCCCCTCGGCTCGATCGGCAGATTGGCAAGCTTTTGGCTAGCGACGGTGCGGCAAACGACTACTTCGGCGGCAGCGTTTCGATCGATGGCATGAAGGCTATCGTCGGGTCATACCTCGACGATGACAAAGGCAACAATTCCGGCGCGATCTACATCTTCGAGGATACGATCTCGGGCTGGGTCCAGATCGCCAAGCTCCTTGCCAGCGACGGTGCGGCAAACGATTATTTCGGCCACAGTGTTTCGATCACCGGCAATATGGCCGTCGTCGGGGCGCCCTACGACGACGACAAGGGCAGCAATTCAGGCTCGGCCTACGTCTTCGAGGACACGGGCTCAGGTTGGATCCAAGTTGCCAAACTCAACGCTGCCGATGGTACGGACAGTGACTTCTTTGGTTACAGTGTGTCCGTCAGTGGAAGCGTGGCCATCATTGGGGCACACGGGGACGATGACAAGGGCTCGAAGTCCGGCTCAGCTTACATCTTTGCGGACATGGCCTCAGGCTGGACCCAGGTCGCCAAGCTCAACGCTACGGATGGCGTGGCTGATGACTACTTTGGTTATCGCATCTCGATCGATGGCAACAGGGCGATCATCGGAGCGCACCAGGACGATGACAAGGGCAGCGATTCCGGCTCGGCCTACGTGTTCGAGGACAGTGGTTCCGGTTGGGCACAGGTCGCCAAGCTCACGGCCGCCGACGGCGCGGCCAGCGACTACTTTGGTCAGAGCGTCTCGATCGACGGCGCGACGGCCGTCATCGGGGCCTATGGCGATGACGACAGAGGTACGGAGTCCGGCTCAGCCTACGTTTTCGAAGAGGCCGGCTCGGGTTGGATCCAAGTCGCCAAGCTTACCGCTGCCGACGGTGCGGCCGCTGACCACTTCGGCTATGGCGTCTCGACCGACGGCAACATGGCAATCATTGGAGCATACTGGGATGATGACCAGGGCTCCAAGTCCGGGTCAGCCTACATCTTCGCGGATGAGGGCTTCGGTTGGATCCAAGTCGCCAAACTCACTGCGGTCGATGGCGCGGCGTACGATAGCTTTGGCTACAGTGTCTCAATTAGCGGCACGACAGCCATCGCGGGTGCCTACTACGATGATGACAAGGACACTGACTCCGGCTCAGCCTACGTCTTTAATGCTGCACCGTTGTTGGCTGAAGACACTGGGGCGAGTGCCTATGACCAAATCACCAGCGACACAACGCCTGAGTTGGCGTTGACGTTCAGCGAGCCCGTCTATGGGCAAGACAGCGACGTCGTGGTGCACGATCCAAACAACAATTCCGTCACACCCGACTCGATCAGCGGGTGGGAGACAAACACGTTAGCGATCACGTTCAGCACGCCCTTGACGGTCGACGGCGAGTACACCGTGACACTCAACGGCACAAGCACGATCGCTGACGCGGCCGACAATGCGCTGAACAACGGCGTCGACCAGACGTTCACCTTCACGATCGAGACGCTTCCGCCCCCTGCCCCGTCGGAACCCGATCTGGCCTCTACCAGTGACACGGGCATGAGCGACACGGACAATTTGACCAACGATAATACGCCCACGTTCGAGGCGATCGGCGCACCCTACTTCCGGCTGTACCGCGATGGCGTGCAGGTCAGCGGTGATTACGAGATCGGGATCTACACGGACACAGTCCCTTCCGACGGCACGTACGAATATACGGTGACGGCAGTTGGCGCGGCGGGCTATGAGTCGGCGCCCAGTCCAGCCCTAAGCGTTACGATCGATACCCAGGCTCCAACTGCCCCGGCGACCGCTCCGGATCTCGTGGCCGCCAGCGACAGTGGCGTGAGTGATACTGACAACCTCACGAACGACGTCACGCCCATGTTCGAAGCGGCCGGTGCACCGTATTTTCGTCTTTTCTGCGACGGCGCCCGGGTCAGTGGCGACTATGAGAGCGGTAACGCGATCACGGCGGCGCGGCCCGATGGGATCTACGCATACACGGCCACGGCGGTCGATGCGGCGGGCAATGAATCGGCTCCAAGTGCTGCGCTCGGCGTGACGATTGATACCCTGGGTCCGCTGCACGCTGACGAGGTTGCCAAATTGCTGGCCGGCGACGGCGCGGTAGGCGATTCTTTCGGGCGCAGCGTGGCGATCGACGGCGGAACGGCCATCGTCGGAGCAGCCAACGAGGACGACAAAGGCAGCAGTTCTGGTTCAGCCTACGTCTTCGAAGACACCGGCTCCGGTTGGGTGCAGGTTGCCAAGCTCACCGCCGCCGACGGCGCGGCGGACGATGAATTCGGCTACAGCGTTTCGATCAGCGGCTCTGTAGCGATTGTCGGGGCGCACTTCGACGACGACAATGGCAGTGGTTCCGGTTCGGCCTACATCTTCGAGGATACAGGCTCTGGGTGGGTGCAGGTCGCGAAGCTCACGGCAGCTGACGGTGCGTCATACGATTACTTCGGCTGCAGTGTCTCGATCAGCGGCACAACGGCCATCGTTGGGGCCTTTGGCGACGCTGACAATGGCAGCTTTTCCGGCGCAGCCTACGTCTTCGAAGACACCGGCTCGGGCTGGACGCAGATCGCCAAGCTTACTGCCAGCGACGGTGCAGCAGGCGACAGTTTCGGCTGCAATGTTTCGATCAGTGGCAGCGGGGCCCTGGTCGGGGCATACGGCGATGACGACAAGGGTGGTGCTTCCGGTTCGGCCTATGTCTTCGAGGACACCGGCTCGGGTTGGACGCAGATCGCCAAATTGACCGCGGACGATGGCGAGGCAAGCGACTGGTTCGGCTACAGCGTCTCAGTCAGCGGCACGGCGGCCATTGTCGGCGCGTACAGAGACGATGACTATGGCAGTGAGTCTGGTTCGGCCTATGTCTTTGAGGATACTGGATCGGGATGGACTCAGGTCGCCAAACTCACCGCGGCTGACGGCGCAGTCGGCGACTACTTCGGCTACAGCGTTTCGATTGACGGCGCCGTGGCCGTCGTTGGGGCTTACCAGGACGATGATCAGGGCAGCGGTTCTGGTTCGGCCTATGTCTTCCTGGATACGGGCACGACTTGGGTCCAAATCCTCAAGCGCACTCCCGACGACGGCGCGGCAAGCGACTATTTCGGCTGCAGCGTTTCGGTCGGCGGCGGCGCCACGATCATCGGAGCATATCGCGATGACGATCACGGTGCAGATTCGGGTTCTGCCTATGTCGGCAGCATTGCGATGGACTTGAGCGATGACACCGGCGTGAGCGCAACCGACGGAATCACCAACGACACGACGCCCGAGTTGGTGTTCACGTTCAACACGGCCGTCTACGGCAGCGATAGTGACGTGTCCGTTCGCGATCCCAACGGCGATCCCGTTGCGCTGGGTTCCATTACGGGATGGGGAACCGACACGCTTTCGATCAGCCTTGGCGTGGTCTTGACTCTCGACGGAGAGTATGTTGTAACGTTCGAGAATGCAAGCACGATCACTGATGCGGCGGGTAATGCGCTCAGCAGCAGCGCCGGCCAGCACGCACACTTCACGCTGGACACGATCGCCCCAACCGTCCAAAGCGTCCTGGTCAAAGGCTCCGCCTGGGACGACGACTTCCTCGACTGGCTTGATTCCGAAGGCCTGGGCGATTCGACCGTGGCGCGGCTCGGCTATCGATTGCCGACCGGCGGCGCGCAGCTCGATACGCTCGCCTGGGGCAATCTCGATACGATTACGATCGTCTTCGGTGAGGACGCGGTCGTCGCCCAAGAAGATCTGGCGCTCTATGGCGTGAACGTGCCCACGCAAGTGATCGCCGGTTTCAACTACGATGCCGCCAACTACATCGCCACGTGGACGTTTGCTCAGCCGATCATCGCCGATCGGCTCTGGATCAGCTTGGCCGACGTGGTGCAAGATCCGGCGGGCAACCGGCTCGACGGGGAGTGGCAAAATGCGGCCAGCGAGTTCCCCTCGGGCGATGGCACGGCCGGCGGCGATTTTCGTTTTGTGATGAACGTCCTTCCCGGCGATGCGAATGGCGACGGAATGGTCGGGCCGGCCGACGCATCAATCATGGCTGCCCAGTGGGGCTACGCCGGCGGCTGGGCACCGGGCGATTTCACGGGCGATGGCCACGTCGACTCCGACGACGCGGCCGTTCTGGCCAGTCACTGGGGAGTCCAGACGCCGCCAATGCTTCCTGGCGACGCAAACCACAGCGGCACGGTCGATGAGGCCGATGCCAAGATCCTGGCAGCTAACTGGGGAGCACGGTCTGGATTCTCTCCCGGGGATGCTGATCGCAACGGCGTGGTTGACCAGGGTGACGCGACAATTCTGGCGAGCAATTGGGGTGTGAGCAACGCCACCTGGCAAATGGGCGATTTCGATGGCGATGGAATCGTTGGCCCGAAGGATGCATCGATTCTGGGCGCCCACTGGGGAGTGATGTCTGGCGTGGTAACCTGGGCCGACGGCGATTTCGACGGCGACGGCGTGGTTGGCCCGAAGGACGCATCCATACTCGGTGCCCATTGGGGCGCCACGATCGTGCCGCCGACCGAAGGAGGATCTTCCGAGACATCGTTGCCGGCCGTTGCGAGCAACGTGCCCTTGGTCGGTCCTCTGCCGGCAGCCCCGTTGTTTGCCCCTCGCCGGCTGATCGAGCCGATTGGCCGACCGGAAAGCGCCGTGCCCGGGGTGATGGGCGAGCCGGCCGGGGCATCCTCGCCGGAAGAGGCCGCCGCAGTGTGTGACACGGTCCTGGCCGAGCAATATGGTCCACGGGCCGAGCCGATGTTTCTGTATCGTCAGCGTCTCGCCTGGTCGCACGCAATCGCCCAGCAGAACCGTTTTTCGCATAAGGACGACAGGCTCCCCGCACGCGACCTGGCCATTGACTTACTCTTGTCAGCCGATCAGCGGTGAGCGATCGACGGCGCGGACCATGCCCGAAATAGGGCTGCAAGGGGCCGTATGGGCGGAAAGAGAAACCAAAAAAGCCCTATACGCGCGAAGAAATCGATTGGGCAGTGACCCCAACGGGACTCGAACCCGTGTTGCCGGCGTGAAAGGCCGGAGTCCTAGACCGCTAGACGATGGGGCCGTGTGGTTCGATCGGAGATCAAACACAAGCTACTCTGTATAGGCCAAGAGGCAGGGTCTCGTCAAGAGGCATCGCCAGATTGGGGGCAGACTCGAAGCATTTTTCGGCTTCTGCAGAGGAACTCCGGTCCCAAGAGTGGACGCCGGAGTGGAAAACGCGCGAGTGGCTCGGTGGGACTAGGAGCCGGTGGAATTACGCATCGCCCGTAGCTTCCGTTGCGTCCGCCTCACGGGCGGGTTTCTTGTCCACGGCCGTCTCGCCGCGGTGGATGGCGTCGAACACCTCGCGTCGATGAACCGGTACTTCCTTGGGGGCTTCCACACCCAGGCGTACCTTATCGCCTCGGATTTCGACGACCACGATCGTAATGTCATCGTTGATGACAATACTCTCGTTTTTCTTTCGAGATAAAACCAACATCTGTACGTTCCTTCACCTCTCGGGGAGGACTTCCTGGCCGAGAGCAACAACAGACGGCCCCGCACTTCAACGGCGCACGAAAAGCCAATCTACTCTCGAAGATACTCCCGGAAAATAACCGAGTCAAGCAAACGCAGCGGAAAACCCTGAGATTCACTCGGCTTACGAAGACTCATCGGTGAAAACCGTTACTTCCGGAACAGCCTTCCTGGCCGCCACACGCCCCCCACCTTACCGGAATGCCAACCGGCTGATTGGACGGCCAGTCTCAGACTAATTATACTGTCACTCGATACACGGACACCCACCCAGAGGGTTGTATAGATCCAAGCCAATGGGCGATTCCGCACTATGTTGAAAAACCGGTCTCGTTGGTCGCCGAACCCGGTCAGACAGTTTTCGATGTTCGAGATGAAGACTAGTAGTCTCCGAGGGGGTCGGTTAGCTTACTACTACTGGCAGCCCCGGGTCCGATTGGTTCGTCGCTTCTCCGACGGACACTGCCCACAATAAAAACATCTGACCCAGATGGGGGATAATTAGAGCCTGTCCGAGAACCCGGCAGGAGACCTTTGATCTGAGCGTGCGAGGGATTCCGGAGCGGGCTCGGCGTAGACGAGATCGATCTTCAGCGCGTACAATCGCATTTTTCTCGCCCTGGTGGATTCTTTCAAAAGCCCGTCGACCTGCCATGTCTCTCATCGACACGCACGCTCATCTCGACGATTCCCGCTTCGACGCCGACTTGGACGAGGTGGTTGCCCGAGCCGCGGCCGCCGGTGTCGAACGAGTCGTTTGCGTCGGCATCTCGGCCGAGACGAGTGAAATGGCCGTGCGTTTGGCCGAGCAATACGACCTACTCGTGGCGGCGGCGGGCATTCAGCCAAACTCTTGTGCCGAAGCGGCGCCGGGCGACTGGCGCCGGGTGGAAGAGCTGATCGAGCATCCTCGCGTGGTGGCCTTGGGCGAGACGGGCCTCGATCGCTATTGGGACTACACGCCTTTCGAGGTCCAGGAAGACTACTTCGACCGTCACTTGCGACTGTCGCAACAGCGCGACCTGCCCGTCTTGATCCATTGTCGCGATTGCGACGAGGACGTGTTGCGGATGCTTCGCGAGGCGGCTCGGCGAGGTCCCGTGCGAGGGCTGATTCATGCTTTCAGCGGCACTAGCGCGATGGCGGAGGAGTGCTTGTCGCTGGGGTTATATTTGAGCTTCGCCGGGCCGGTCAGCTATCGGAACAAGAAGTTCGAGCCGTTGCGACTCGTGGCGTCGCGCGTGCCGGCCGATCGTCTGCTCGTGGAGACGGACAGCCCTTATTTGGTGCCCCATCCGCTACGCGGCAAGCTGAAACGCAACGAACCGTCGAAAGTCGCGTTGACGGCCGCCGCGCTAGCCGAACTGCGAGGTTGCCCCGTCGAGGAATTGTCTTGTCAGACAACGACCAACGCGCGACGGTTGTTTCGGCTGCCTGCCGCGCCGTGAGTCGACGAATGTCGCTTGCTCATTCGCCATGCTTCGTGGGGCCCGTTTCCGGAGCGACGGCGGGCAGTTCGAGCGTGAACGTGCTGCCGGCGCCGGGTGTCGACTCGACGCGAATGCGCCCGCCGTGCTCGGTGAGGATCTTCTGGCTCACGGGCAGCCCGAGGCCCGTGCCGCGGACGCCTTTCGACGAGACAAAGGGGCTGAAGAGGTTTTTCATTGCCTCGGGCGGAATTCCCGGACCGTTGTCGTGCACGATGATCCGCAGTATCCGGTCCGATTCGTCCCATTCGGTGGCCACGTCGACCGACGGCGCCGGCCGATCCGCCTCGGGCCGGTCGCCTTGCTCGTCGGCCACCGATTCGGCGACCGCGTCGATCGCGTTGGTGACCACGTTCAACACGGCACGATGAATCATCTCAGGATCGAAGACCGAGGGCTCCATGCGCGGGGCCGGCTCGCTCGAAAGTCGCACGTTGAGTTCTTCAGCACGCGTTTGCATGAGCTCGATCACGTCGGCAACCACCTCGTTGAGGTCGCTCGGCACGCACTCGGGCTGGCGCTCTTTGCTGAACGTGAGCATGTCCATCACAAGCGAGGAGATCTTGTTCTGGTTGCGTTCGACGATTTTCCACCCTTGTTGGATGACCGTGGGGTTCTCCTCGGAGAGCCCCATCTCGATCAGGTAGCTGCCGCCGCGGATACCTTGGAGGATGTTCTTGATGTGGTGCGAGAGGATGGCCACCGTTTGGCCGATGGCAGCCAGCCGCTCGGCCTGAACCATGGCGGAGTAGTAGCGCGTGTCTTCGACGGCCAGGGCCGCTTGATGGGCAATGGCAATCATCAGCTTCAGATGTTCTTCGGTGAACTTGGCGGCCCCGCCCGTGCGGATGACCTCTTGGGCGGAAG
>JAFGIR010000300.1 GCA_016929515.1 Pirellulales bacterium
CGGGCGTCCAGAAACGATAGGTCTTCGCGGAACCGACCGCAGCGACCAGGTGCACGCCTGGCTGCAGCTTCGAGACCACGAACCGGCCATGTTCGTCGGTCGCGGTGTCGGCGACCCGATCGGCGCCCTTCATGACGATCACCCGGGCCGACGGGACGGCAATGCCCTGTGGGTTGAGTACCGTTCCGTGGAGTGTGCCTCGGGCACCGAGCTGGACGTCGCCAAGTCGGGGCACCGGCGGCGAGGGCCGCTCGGCTGCCACGAGCGGCAGTGGTTGCAGCAGCAAGCCAAGGCAAGTGAGCACAAGCACCACGCGAGTCAGTGGCAACGACGTCTTCATAATCCCCCCTCCCAATGTACAGTTGGCGGCATGGCCAATGACACACGGAGTGTGTGGCCGAGCCCCAGAAATCGGCCTCACATGGGTTGCCCTCCGGTCATTGGCCGTGTAGGACTCCATCAGTCACGCAAACACAACCATTAGACGGCATCGGTCGCGATGTAGGGGTTTCTTGAGTTCTCACGGTTGTACTTGTCCTGCCAGTGGAAACGAGCTTAGCGATCAGGCAAGATGTAACGGTTATTCACGGCTTTCGCCTGAAAAACCGCCACGCGGCAGGTCGACCGGCCGTCTCGCCGGCGAGAAAAGACACGCGAGTCAACCTGGATTCAACGAATAATCGTCAAAGCTGACCCCTTTTGGCGTCTTGTTCCATCTTCTTCATCTTGCCACGCGTTGCGTCTTGGGCAGGGAACGAATCCATGGGACACCCCGGACGCAAGAGACAGATGGAAGACCAAGCCCGGGGGAGCGTGTCACGTCTTCGCGACTGCCGGGGCACGGCCGCGTTATGCTGTAGCAAACCTTTTCGACGGTTTTCTTGAAGAGAATCTGTCGGAACTCACCCTGCCCGTTGCCGAAACAGCAAGCCCAGCATGGCCAATGCGGCGAGCAGCGCGAGACTTCCGGGCTCGGGTACGGCCACTGATTCGCTGCCGGTGCCATAGCCCCAGTTGGACGCCAGAAGCGCCGCGTCTCTGGGGCCGACGATGCCGTCGCCGTCGAAATCACCCATCGACCAGTTCGCATTCGACTTGCCCCAGTTGGATGCCAGCCTGATCGAATCGGCTTGGTCGACCAGCCCATCGCCCGTCGCGTCGCCCGGGATGTCCAGCGCCGCAAGGACCTCAATCAGCACCGTGCTCAAGTTGGAGTAGGCCGTCCCGTCGAAGACCTTGTAGGTGAAACTATCCGTGCCGTCGAAGCCGGCATCCGGTGTGTAGGTGAACCAACCAGTCGCAGCCAACGTGAGCGTTCCGTGGGCCGGATCGGATTGTTTTTCGACCGTGAGCGTGTCGTCGTGGGTCGTGTCGAAGTCGGTATTGTCGGCGTCCGTGTCGTTGGCCAACACGCCGTTGTAAGCGTAGGTGTGGAGCACGTCGTTCTCATCGACCGAATAAGAATCGTCCAGGGCGACCGGCACGTCGTTGATCGATATGACATCCAGGTTGACCGTGGCCGTGTTGGAATCGCCCGTGCCGTCGTTGGCCTTGTAGGTGAAGCTATCCGTGCCGTAATAGTTCGCATCGGGCGTGTAGGTAAACCAACCGCTGGAACCCAGCGTGATCTGTCCGTGAGCCGGCGCGGATTGCACTATCATCGTGAGCGTGTCGTTGTGCGCCGTGTCGAAATCGGTGTTGTCCGCGTCCGTGTCGTTGCACAGAACACCGTTGTAAGCGTAGGTGTTCAGCACGCCGTCCTCGCCGATCGAATAGGAATCGTTCACGGCCACCGGAAGGTCGTTGACCGAGGTAACGGTGAGGGTAACGGCGACCGTGTTCGAATCGTCGATGCCGTCGTTGGCTTTGTAGGTGAAACTATCCGTGCCGTAGTAGTTCGCGTCGGGCGTATAGATGAATCCGCCGTTCGAATTCAAGCTGAGCGTCCCGTGCAACGGGTTGGTCACGCCGAGGGCCGTGAGCGGGTCGCTGTCCGCGTCCGTGTCGTTGGCCAACACGCCGGCTGCGGCAATCGTGAACGTCGCGTCCTCGCTGCCGATGTAGGCGTCGGCAACGGCGACGGGCGGGTTGTTGGAAGGACTGAAGGGAATCGTGAAGTACGTGCCGTAGGCCACGCCCCACGTGTAGCTGCTGCTCATCCCGCGAAACCGCTCCCATCGAATGGTCTCGCTCTCGCTCCATGTTGTGTAGAACCCATAGAATAGACCGTCGGCGCCGCGGTCGTCGTAACCCAGCACCGGCACGAAATGATCGGTGCCGCCGTCGCCGCTGGAATCGACCAAGAACATCATCGGGCGGCCCGCGTCGATCTGGTCCACCAAGTCCGTCCACGTGAAGTTCCCATAACTTTCGTACCATGAGTTGGCCGTGCTATATCCGCGATACTTGGCGTAATCCTCCAAGGCGTTGTCGGAATACGATTGATAACTGCCGCCGTATCCGAGAGGGTCGACCGAAGTTCGAAACCAGTCCGCAATGCTGGTCTTCGTCGGGACGGGGAGACTCGTGTCGTCGGGGGTTGGATCGTACTTGGCATTGTGTGCCGGCGACGAGATTTGATCTTGCACGTTGGCGGTCAGCTTCACGTTGCTCCAACCCGAGGCGGTGAACAGGTCGTCGCAACCATGGACGTCGTAATACCCGATGATCGAGGCTGCCGCCGTCGGGCCGCATCCGTGATACCAGTCGTAAGCCGGCACGTTGGACAAGGTACATGGGGCACCGTCCGAGAAGCCTGCGGAAAGAAGCACTCCGAGCAACCCCAACACCATTCCGTAGCGTTTCATGAGCGTTTTCCTTCGTGGGAACTGATGAAACAGAGAACCGACGCCTTCCGTTCTCGGTGTGTCGCGAACGATCCGAGATCGCCCCGACAGTCATCCTACCAAGGCACCACCGCCCGCGTCCAGTTAAAGACGCAATCTTGTACGTTTTGCAATCGAATTTCGACGTCTGAAACCCCAAGCCAACACCACTAGCAGGGGGAAAGCCCGCAGCTTCCGGCATCGTCGACCATGCCAACATCCTTGTGCGTTCCAGCAACTGAAAAGGCCATCTGCGCCTCGCTCCAAAGCGACGAGATGCTTCTGAAAAGACGACCTCCAGCATGATCGGTCACGGTCCTAAACAAATTATCGGCAATCGACAGGCTGGAAAAAAGACGCGGTTCTTAGCCGAGCCACTTGGCCACGTCCTTGGCCCAATAGGTCAAGATAATGTCGGCCCCGGCGCGCCGGATGGCCGTGAGCGATTCGAGCACGACGCTCTTTTCGTCGATCCACCCCCGCTCGGCGGCCGCCTTGACCATGCTGAACTCGCCCGACACGTTGTACGCAGCTAGCGGCACGCCCGGCCAGCGATCGTGGACCAGGCGAATGATGTCGAGATAGGCCAGGGCCGGCTTGACCATCAC
>JAFGIR010000301.1 GCA_016929515.1 Pirellulales bacterium
AGCTCGATAGGCGATAAACGCCCTTCCTGAAAGCTGTTGCGGGCGATATACTCGTAGCGAGCATGCCTTGGTGCATGTGCGGATTGGATCAACCCGCCGCGACGGTCGAGAGCGACTGCTCGGCGGCACGCGGTTTCCACTTGATAATCAAATAGTCGGGTAGACCGACGCCCGAAGGGCCAGTCGCGCGCCCCAGTTTTTCACCCTGCGGCCAACTCATCCTTCGCCGCCGATTCCATGGCCAAATACATCGTTCGCTACGGTTCAATGCGTGTCTTGGGGGCATTCGAAGCGCCGAACGAAGTGCCGTGCGTACGGGGAATGACCGTTATTGCCCGTACCAACCGAGGTCTCGAAGCGGGCGAAATCCTGTGCGAGGCTACCGAAGAGCAGGCCGAGCGGTTGGGTGAGTCGGGCAAAGGGCGAATCCTGCGCGAGATGACCGCCGATGACGTCCGCGAGATCAACCGTATTCACGAGCGACAAGACGAACAATTCGAGACCTGTCGGCGATGCATCAAGAAATTGGGGCTCGCCATGCAACTGGTCGACATGGAGCACATCTTTGGCGGGGAACGGATTATCGTTTATTATCTGGCCGACGGTCGCGTTGACTTCCGTGAGTTGGTCCGCATGTTGGCCGGCGAGTTCCAAACCCGGATCGAGATGCGCCAGATCGGGGTCCGCGACGAAGCCAAGCTCATGGCCGACTATGGCGATTGTGGGCAACCGGTCTGCTGCAACAATCATCTGACCGAAATGCCCCCGGTCTCGATGAAGATGGCCAAACTTCAAAAGGCGACGCTCGATCCGACGAAGATCTCCGGCCGCTGTGGTCGACTCAAGTGTTGCCTTCGCTATGAGTATGAAGTCTACGAACAGCTTCAGAAACAAATGCCGCCTATCGGGTCCACGATAACGACGGCTGACGGCCCCATGCGTATCCTAAATCATGAGATCTTGGCGGATCGACTTCTGGTCGAGGACGCGACGCACACGCGCCACTTGATCGATGTGGCCGACATTCTCCCCGTTTCCGAGGAACCGCCGAAGGAACCCTCCGATAAGCTTGAATAGAGCCGCCGGGGTCTCCGACACGGCCAATGAATCACCACCAATTGTCCCTTGCCCGTTGAACGAACGGAGGGCAACCATCGTCCTCCGCCCTAGGCTTCGGCCGACGGCGGACCGGAGCCTGGTTTCAAGCCATTCGGTCATGAACGACCGTTTAGTGACAATGCAAGCATCCATATGACTCTGCTCGGCGGAAACGTCCTATGATCGATCCTTCTCATCCGATTCTCGAACTGCTCAAGGAAGACTCGCGTTATCCGTTCGACGCGTACGTCTTTGTCTTCGAATCGCTCAATTTTGCGCAAAACGAACTACGGATGGGCGAAGAAGTGCTTGCCGAGGAGACGGAAGTGAGCGAAGACAGCGTGCCCGAGCGGCACGTCAGTGGACAGCAATTGTGTGAGGCCATTCGTCAATTCGCGGTCAGGCAATACGGCTATATGGCCAAGGACGTGTTGGCGAATTGGGGTATCCACGGCACGGGCGACTTTGGTGAAATCGTCTTCAATCTAATTCGAATCAACCAGATGCGAAAAACACCCGAGGATCGTCGAGAAGATTTCGACAACGTCTATGATTTTGAGACTGCGTTTCGTCAAGAGTTCAAGATCACACCATCGGAAGAGGAACCGTAAACCCCATGAGTCGCCGTCCCCGACCACCGGCCCAACAACCACGGGCCGAAAGCCCGCTTCAACCGGTGGCCTCGACCACCGGACGCCAGAAACTCGCCCTGGCTGTTATCACCGTCCTGCTGGCGATTTGGGCCGTATTCCTCGTGATCATGGCACTGAAATTCTGACGGGTGGCATCACAACGACCTGGGCATGACGCGGCAAGCCACGGTGTCCGTCGAGGCGTTCAAGCTCCTGATGCAAAATGCGTAACCATAGCCGGCGACGTAGTTCATGTCTGGCCAAGGACAAGTGTTTTGCTCCGGAGATGGCAGACCTGCCGGTGAATTTGGGCAAGACGACCTTTACTCAACAGGAGAAACCATGAGCTGGAACAAGGAACAGGAGATTCGCGCGGCCGAGGCCAAGGCAGACGACTTGCCTCGCGTGTTGATGAAGACGAGCAAGGGAGACATTCAACTGGAACTCTTCGAAAACGAAGCCCCCAACACGACCGCCAATTTCATCAGTCTCGTCGAGCAAGGCTACTATACTGGTCTCCCGTTCCACCGGGTCCTCGAAGGGTTCATGGCCCAGGGGGGCGACAATGGACGCGGTGGCCCAGGCTATACGATCGCCTGCGAGTGTCACCAGCCCGATCATCGCGAGCACTTCCAAGGTTCGCTCAGCATGGCCCACGCCGGGCGCGACACGGGCAGCGCCCAGTTCTTTCTTACATTCGTCCCCACGCCGCATCTGGACGGTCAACACACCGTTTTCGGCCGTGTGATCGAGGGCATGGACGTCCTCGCAAAGCTCCAGCGGCGCGACCCGAGCAGCCCAAGGGCCGCGTCGACCCTCCCCGACAAGATCCTCGAAGCGAAAGTGCTCCGCAAGCGGCCGCACGAATACTTGGCCGAGAAGATCAAGAAGTAGGGTTTGTTGCCTGCCGAAAAGGTCTGGGGTGGTCGGGCCATATCGCCAGCGGTGGGTGACCGGCAGCAACTTTCTGGCGAAGGTGCTAGTGCTCTGTCAAACCCAAAAAATGAGGTGCCATGCCCACGCGAGCGTGGGCATGGCACCCAACCCAACTTTGAATCTTGACACGGCACTAGCTATCAAGAACCTCTTTTTCGCGAGCCTTGGCCAGCTCACCGATCTTGCCTTCGAATTTCTTCGTCAGATCCTGGATTTCGTTCTTGACCGCATCACGGTCGTCTTCCGAAATCTCTTTGGCTTTCTCGGCCTGCTCGGCCTTCTTGTTGCCATCGCGGCGGACGTTGCGGATGGCAATCCTGGCCTCTTCGGCCAGTTCGTGAACCCGACCGACCATGTTGCGCCGAACATCGGACGAAAGGGCCGGAACGTTCAAGCGAATCACCTGACCGTCGATCTGGGGATTGAGCCCAAGCGTGCTGGCTTGGATCGCCTTCTCGATACTCTTGAGCGTGCTCGGGTCGTAGGCCCGGATGACGATCTGATTGGGATCGGGCGCGCCGACGGAGGCCAACTGCTTGATGGGCACGGTGGAACCGTAGACGTCGACCTTGAGCGAATCGACCAATCCCGGATTCGCCCGCCCCGTACGGATGCCTGCCAAATTCGACTTCAACCCGTCGATGGTTTTTTCCATGCGTTCTTCGACATCGAGAAGGATTTCGTCAGTAGCCATATGATTTCAGTCCTTTCCGGTGGAGCTAGCGACACCCCCGGGGTCGTGGCCCGGCGACAATGGGTTTGTGCCAGGAACCAACTACCGCCAGGTCACTCCGTCTCGAGCTCGTGAACCAAGGTTCCCACGCGTTGCCCCTGGACGGCTCGTTCGATATTGCCCTCTTTTCGGAAATTGAACACAAGGATCGGCATGTTGTACTGCTGACACTTGGTAATGGCCTCTTGATCCATCACGCGAAGGTTCTGGCGTCGCACGTCGTCGTAGGTCAACTCGCTATAAAGCACCGCATGCGGGTTCTTTTCCGGGTCGTCGCTGAACACGCCGTCGACGCGAGTGGCTTTCAACAGCGCGTCGGCGTCAAGTTCCAGCGCGCGTTGGGCCGCGGCCGTGTCGGTGGTGACGAA
>JAFGIR010000035.1 GCA_016929515.1 Pirellulales bacterium
CCGCTCGCTGGAAATCAGCGTCGAGACCGTCAAGGAACACGTTCAGAACATCCTGCGAAAGATCGCCGTCAGCGACCGGACGCAAGCCGCCGTTTGGGCCGTTCGACGAGGACTCGTTTAAGAGCCACTTTGACGAAGACCGTGCAGAAACGCCACCGTTGGGCCGGATAGCCCCACGGTGGCGTTTTTAATGGCCGTGCCTTCCATGGCCGACACGCGTCGGACGGGGAGTGGTTGTTGTCACGTCGCTTAGCCGTTGTTCTTGGCGAAATCTCGCATGAAGTCGGCCAGACGCTCGACGCCTTCGAGCGGCATGGCGTTGTAGATCGAGGCGCGGAATCCGCCCACCGAGCGATGGCCTTTGAGCGAGAGCAGATCGCGTTGGGCGGCCTGCTCGACGAACAGCCCCTCCAGTTCCGGCTTGGGCAGGCGGAAGGTGACGTTCATCAGCGAGCGGCTTGTCGGTTCGGCGTGGCCGTCGTAGAAACCGCCCGATTGGTCGACGACGTCGTAAAGCATCTTCGCCTTTTTCTTGTTCAACGCGTACATCTTGTCGAGTCCGCCCATCTCGCCGATCAGCCAGTCGGTGACGAGCTTAACCATATAGATGGCGAAGACCGGCGCGGTGTTGTAGAGCGATTTGCCTTCGGCCATTGCCCGATAGCTCAACATGGGCGGGAGATTCTCGGCCGACTGTTCAACCAGGTCGTCGCGGATCACGACCACCGTCGCGCCGGCCGGTCCGAGGTTCTTCTGGGCGCAGGCATAGACAATACCGTATTTCTCGATGGGCAACGGGCGGTGCAGAAAATCGGACGAGGCGTCGCACACCAGCGGGACGTTGCCGACCGCGGGCTCGTTGGCGAACTGGACGCCTTGGATCGTTTCGTTGGATGTGAAATGGACGTAGGCCGCCTCGGGCGTCAGGTCGAGTTCCGAGTCCTTCGGCACACGGTTGAAGTTGGTCGACTTGCCGTCCCAAGCGACATGCGCGGCGCCCTGTCGTTCGGCCTCGGGCATGGCCTTCTTGCCCCACGAACCGGATACGATGTAATCGGCCGTCTTGCCGGTGCCCTGCAGGAGGTTCATCGGCACCATGGCGAATTGGAGATGGGCGCCCCCTTGCAGGAAGAGGACGCGGTATCCATCCGGAATGTTGAGCAACTGTCGCAGGTTGGCTTCCGCCTGCTGGATGATTTGGGTGAATGTAGGCGAGCGATGGCTGATCTCCAGAATCGAGATGCCGACGCCTGGCATGACCACGAGATTGCGCTGAGCCTCTTCCAAGGCGGGCACGGGAAGCACGGCGGGGCCGGGAGAAAAGTCGAATACGCGTTTTTCCATTTCTGAATCCTTCGCAACAAAAGCGTTAAGCGTCGCGGCGACGCCTCTCAAAATAAGACCACCAAACGGCCACGTCGAGGAAATCGGCACGGCCGAGACCGGCTCATCAGACCAATGGGAATCGTGGGTGTCACGGGCGCGGCTGCCGGTACCCGAATCGTCATACACCAAAAAGTCTACCGAAAACGCACCGTCTGTCCAGGGGGTGGTCTCATGAAGGAACCGGGCCGAATCGCCCAAGAACCGGCGGCTTCTTCCTACGCAACCGAGTCATGGAAACGGCGACCAACGAACCGTCGATCGCGAGAGTCACGCTTCCGGAGGTGGAGTCCTTGAAGGAAAAAGGGCGAACCGCGCTGTCCGGCCTGGAAACGAACAGACACGGTTCGCCGGGAGGTGGCTTGCGGTTGCGGGGCACACAAGCCGTTGTTCCCTCGCGACCACCGAAGACTCCGTGTCAGCCTTTCGGCTCCGACTTCTCTTGGATGGCCGTGTGGTTCTTCTTCGCGTTACCATTGCCGTTCTCAACGGTCTTGAAGGTTTCGATCAAGCGGTTCAGCGCCGCGGCCTCCATGCCGAGTTCTTCGCTGCTGGAGGCCATTTCCTGACTTCCGGCCGCCGCATGATCGGTTACCTGGACCACGCCCTGGATTGCCTTGGAGACTTCCCGGGCATTGGCTGTTTGCTCGACGGTCACCGTCGCAATTTTGGCGATTTTCGCCGCCGTGGATTCGACGCCGGCAATGATGCCCTTGAGCGACTTGCCCGTCGTTTCGCTCAGTTCGGCTCCTTCCTGAACGCGCAGGGTCGATTCTTGAATCAAGGTGGTGATTTTTCGGGCTGCCTGGTTGGAACGTTCGGCCAACTTTCGAACCTCGTCGGCCACGATGGCGAAGCCCATGCCATGCTCGCCGGCGCGCGCGGCTTCGATCGCGGCGTTCAAGGCCAAGAGATTCGTCTGGTCGGCGATTTCGGAGATCACCTCGATGATCTGGGCGATTTGCTCGGAACTGCTGCGGATCAACCCCATTGCCTCGATCGACTGCTCGACGGCGACGCCACCCTCTTCGGCCAGCCTGCTGGTCTCTTCGGCCACGTGATTGGCTTCCGTCGCGTTGTCGCGGACCGCTTCGATCGATCGGGTGAGCTCCCCGATTGCGGCGGTCATTTGTTCGACCCCGCAACTCTGGGTTTGCGCGCCGTTGGCGAGGTTCTCCGAAATTTCGGCGATGACATGCGAACCGTCGGTGCAGCGCCGGGCGCTACGGGACATCTGGCGAATCATGCCGTTGAGTGAATGAATGGTGGTATTGATCGCGGCGGCCATCGTGCTGCAGGCAAGGGCCACGTCGGCCGTGTCCTCGTCATGGTCGGGGACCGTGCAGGTTACCGTCAGGTCGCCCTGGGCGACTTTCGATAGCGCGGCGGAAAGTACCTTGACCTGTTGCCTTTGATAGGAGTCGATTTTCTTTGCTATTCTTCGCGCCGCCACAACCTCGCTGATGTCAAAAATGAACTCCATGGCTCCGACAATTTGGCCTTCGGCGTCCGTGACCGGCACGCTCGTGTATCGAACCGGAATGCCCCGGCCACCGAACTTAAGCAGGTTTTCGCTCGTGACCGCTTTTCCCGCCTCGAGGGCCCGAGCACAGGGACAGACGGCTTTTTGGCAAAGCGTGCTGTTTAGGATGTCGTGGCACTTCGCGCCGAGATACGATTCTCCCGCAAGTCCGAACATTTCGATCGCCGCCGCGTTCAGGAATCGAAGCCGGAACTGGCGGTCCACCTCCATGAGAGGAATAGGCAGCTTGTCGAGCCTTTCCGACATGGTTTCGGCGAGGTTCGTGGCGTCCCGCAACGAGGCTTCCATTCGCGCATTGGCCGCGACGATTTCCTGCCGTTCGCGTGATTCCTCCGAGAGTGACCTCTCCAACTTGTCAGAACCTTGCTTCATTGCGTTAATCGATCGATTGACGGCCAAGGCGAGTTCGCCCAGCTCGTCGCCGGAAACGACGTCACATCGCATGGTGAAGTCGTGACGCGATAGGGCCGCGAGGCTTCTTAGGCAGGCACGAATCGGAACCAGAAGGTGCCGGCCCAAAATGGCTGCTATCAAAAGAGTCAGGAGAATTCCCAAAAGCGTGATGACAATGATGAGGTGTTTCGCCACGCGATGGACGTCGTCGAATTGTTCGTGGAGGGTTGCGTGCAACGAGCGCGCGCGACGCTGGAGCGTCTGCGACGCGGCAATCATCCGCTTGGCTTCATCCTGGCGCCTGGTGGTCTCTTTCACAAAGTCGTCAAACGCCAGGTCGTATTGAGTGACGGCGGCCATGGCCTGCTGGATTTGAGCTTTTTGCGCCGCATCAACGGTCTTTGAGGTCAACGATCGCAGTTGGGCTTGAAGCGAGTCGATGAGCGCCTTGCGTTCGTTCACATGGGAATCGTCTCCGAGTGAAAGACGATCGTGCGGTTCGGTTTGCGTTTCTTCAGACAATCGAAGGAGAAGACTCGATGGGATGCTCGTCGTCGCGGAATCCACGTCGTGGTCGACGGCCTCGGACGAGCGTGGATCCGCCCACGTCGCTTCGCAAAGGCTCACGACTTCTTGCGCAGCCTCGGCCATGCGACGACGGGCAGCGTTCCTCCGGCTTTGCGTCGCCGCGCATTTCTTCAACGCCGTGTGCCAGTCGTCGGACTGTTTCAACAGTTTCTCAACGACTGATTGGTCGGCCGGGTCATCAATTGCTTGGAATAAGGCAGCAGCTTCGGCGTGAATATGCTGTTGGATCAAATTGGCTTTGGGTAGACAGACTTCCTCATCGTTGTGGGCAAGCAGATTGTGTTGGATCTTCTGTATTTCGAGTGAACTGCGGAGTACGCTGGCCGCGGCGTGGACCGCGTCGGCTTTCGCGCGTAGCGTTGCCAACCGCGTCACGCCCGTATACCCGACGAGGCCGAAAACAAGGACGAGGCTGCCGAAGGCCAAGGCCAACCGGCTACGCAGTTTCATCGAACGTAAAAATCTCGCCACGACACGGTCCTTTGTAGATGTCCGAAGGGAGAGGTTGACGGTTAGGAGCGAGGCTACTCGCATGGCGATCGAGGCCATCGCTGGGGAGCATGTTCATTCCTCGCGACAACGTGCCTGCTTCATCGAAAGGGGTTCGCAATTCCAGCCCGTGAACGTGTCTGAGTGGCTCACCCGTCCCTCGCGGTTGTTGCGAACGAGGATGAGAGACCACTCCGAAGGTTAATGTAGCTCACACGTTACGAAAAAAGACCGCGAAAAATAGCGTCCATGCGCCATAAATAGGGTGAGCGTTGAAATACCAGCCAGGGTAAGATAGGTAAGGTGTAGGCATCCTCTTGGTTGTCCTTAGTGCATGGCTGGCCGCTGGTTTTTTTGGGAAAATTGTCGTTGGCGCGCGTCTTAGCTGTGGAAAGAGGACAGAGACCTCCCATGAATCGTATCGGCCAGGAATTCCTTTCAAAGATTCTGGACGAACACGGTCCAGCGTTGGTTCTTTATGCGCGTCAATGGTGCGACACGCCGGAGGACGTCGTTCAGGAGGCCTTCGTCAGCTTGCTAAGGCAGCCGCGCGAGGTGGACAACCTGGTTGGTTGGCTCTACCGCGTTGTGAGAAACGGAGCGATCAACGCATCGCGCAAGGCGTCGCGCCGGTTTCGGCACGAGAGATCGGCCGCCCGACAGGGCGAACCCTGGTTCGAGTGCCGCAACGGCCAGAAGATGGATGCGGAGATGCTCGTCGAGGTAATGGAAGACTTGCCCATCGAGCAACGCGAAACACTTGTCGCCAGATTATGGGGTGGGTTGTCCTGGGAAGAGGTCGCCCGGCTTACCGACACTTCAAGCAGTACGGCGCATCGGCGGTTTCAGACCGCATTGGCCGTGCTTCGAGAGAGGTTTCCCGACACATGATTGAAGACGATCAACCTACGTCGTTCGAGGCGCGTCTTGCTTCCTTGAGACCACGGAGTCCCCGCCTCCAACGCGATCATTTGATGTTTTTGGCCGGTCAGGCATCGGTCGTTTACTGGCCGCGGTATCGCACCAACGTGGCGCGCCCGGTCATTCTGAGCGTGGTGGCAACCATGGCCGTGACGTTTCTGGTGTTGACGGCCACGGAGTCGGGCTCGCGGATCGTCGACCAGGTGGCCTCGGCCGCAACGACGCCGAGAGTTTCGCACGACCGTCCCGTTTCACCCAGCCAGGAAGACGTGCAGTACCGTTTCGAGGTCGGCAACTCGTTGGGCTGGGTTTTTTCGTTTCTGGTGGGCAAGCAGCCCGACGAAAGCGATACGGCTAAACCGGAGCGGAATCTGGTTCAGCTGCGAGAAGCATTGCTCAAGGAAGACGCGCAGGCGAGGCCGTTCAAGCCGCCCCAAGATAAGCACGACGCAGCGGCCGAAACCGAGTCGTCCACCCCAGGTCCATAAATGCTAGAGACTTCCGACCATTCGCTGAGCGATCGCATCGACCGGCTCGATCCGTCGAGCGGCGACTACGTGGCCCGCACGGTCGACGAGATTCTTGCTTGGGGGCGCGAGCAAAGGGCGAGCGACGTTCATCTGCAGCCCACGGCCGAAGGGCTCGATTTGAAATACCGCATCGACGGCGTGTTGCGCTGTGTCAAGCGTTTTCCGTCGCCGCTGGGCGTTACCCTCGTCTGCCGCCTGAAGGTCATGGGCGAATTGCTCACCTATCAGACCGAAAGTCCGCAGGAGGGCCGGCTGCGCGACGTGAATCGCGGCGCGGGGACCGAGCGAAACGGTGGGCGAACGCCGACCGCCGGCGAGTTTCTCGAAATGCGACTCAGCACGTTTCCCACGCTCTACGGCGAGCGAGCCGTGGTTCGGGTTTTCAGCGGGCCGGGACGCTATCGGCATCTGGACGATTTGGGGTTCCCGGGCGGCGTGGTCGAGCAGCTTCGCGGGCTCTTGGGCGAGACGTCCGGCGCGATCCTGGCTTGTGGTCCGGCCGGCAGCGGCAAGACCACGACCGTGTATGCGTGTCTCCGAGAAATCGCCGCCGCGGCCTCCGGGGGTCGAAGCCTCGTCTCGCTGGAAGACCCGATCGAGATGGCCATCGACGGGGTGGCCCAGTCGCAGGTCAGCCCGAAAATCGGCTTCGATCTGGCGACCGGACTCCGTTTTCTCATGCGGCAGGATCCCGAGGTCATCCTGGTCGGCGAGATCCGCGATCGCGCGACGGCCGAGGCCGCGCTCGAAGCGTCGTTGACCGGCCACTTGCTGCTGAGCACGTTTCACGCGGGCAGCGCGGCCGAGGCATTGGGCCGGTTGGCCGACATGGGCATCGAGCCTTACGTGCTTCGCAGTGGGTTGCTGGCGGTTGTCTCGCAGCGTTTGGTCCGAAAACTCTGCTCGTGCGCCGAGACGAGCGACATGCCCGAGGACCGCCTCGGACTGCCGGTCGAGCAGGTTCGTCTGCCGGTCGGTTGCCCGGAGTGTCTTGGGACCGGCTATCGCGACCGGCTCCCCCTGGTCGAGATGGTCGCGACGCGCCGGAGCGAGCTGGCCGAGGCGATTCTCCGGC
>JAFGIR010000302.1 GCA_016929515.1 Pirellulales bacterium
CTACAACGCCCCAAAAAACCGCCCACCACCCCAAAAAAATCTCCTAAAAAAGCGACTTTCGTCGGCTCCTGTGGAACTTGGGCTAAGGCTTGAGAACCGGCTTTTGTTCTTCCGGAGCTTCTTGCGGAGCATCACCCGAATCGATCAGCATGTAACCCGCCCAGAAGAACGGATGCTCAGCCTTGGGCGGTTCCTGGTCGGTGGTCAATTTGACCCGGGGCTCGTTTTCCGGGTTGATGCGAGTATCGCGTGTCAGCAGCACCGATCGTTGCCATGCTTCGGCCGGTGTCGCGTGGGGCAACTCTTGCGCAAACTCACGGACCAGCGAGAAACTTGTCTGGCCGCCCGTACGCCACCGGCTCAGCAGCACGGTTCTCGCTCCGCTGGCCATCAAACCACAGACCGAGAGGAACATCTCCTCGCCCGGCGCGTGGCCGACGCCCCGCTTCAGTCCCGTCTCGGCCGCCGTATGAAAGCCGGGCAGGATTATGGTCTGCGGTCCACCCCAGGGCAGCGAGAGCCAATCGCCAAGCGTGCTGCCTTGCTTGGAACGTTTGGTTTGGATCGGTTGCCAGGCGTAGACCCCGCCCTTGTCGGCCGCGATGTCTTCGTAGACGATCAGACCATCGAACAAGATTCGATAGAGGGCCGACGGAGCGGGCAACGGCGCCGGCAACGCCACCGCGCCCGGCACGACTTGGGCCAGTTCGTCGAATGCCTGTTGGGCCACCGCGTTGTCGTCACGCGGAAAAAGCTGGCCGATCGCCACCGCCGTGGGGCCCGACGTTTTCCGTCGCCGACCGTCGGGCACGGCCAATCCGATCGTCGGCGCGTAACGAATCTGGAATCGCGAGATAAGCGACTCCGGCTGGCCGTCCACCTCGACTTGGAGCGACTCGAACGGAACATACCAAAGCAAACCGTCGGGCACCACGATCAGTTGGTCGAAACGGGTGGTGAAATCGGCGCTCGAACCGCGAACGATCGATTGGAGAACCTCCTGGCACGACTGGCGCCACTTTTTGCGGGCCAAATCGTCCAACGTGATTTCGCGGTTCGCGTCGAACTGGCCCAGATCGCGAAACATGCCCAACGTCTTCTTCCGTAGCATCGTCGGCGAGGCGAGAAGCCAATAGTCATATTTTGCGTTATTGAGCAAGAACGCGTAGACGCCTTGCCGGGTGGCAAAAAAGGCAAGCAGCGCGGTGCCCTCGGGCAGCGCCTTCTGGACGTCGGCCGTCGTGCGCAGCGGTGGAAAGACCAAGTCCGCCGGAGCACGGCTCACGGCGATCTCGCGCAATAGCGCTTCCTGGCTTGCGCTGAGCGCGGCCAGTTGGGCTAATCCTTCCTTCTGCATCGCGTTTTGCTGGGCCTCTTTCGCCACCGGGGGAGCCTGTTGCAAACGCTGGCGAACCGCGCCGGCCTCCTTGCTCAGCTTGTCGTAGCCCGGCAGAAGCACGCGCAGATCGCGTCGATTCAATCGGGCTCGCGTGCCGAGGACTTCTTCCGGGCCTTCCAGAATCCAACGCAAAGATTCGAGCCGTCCGCCAAACGGCAAGGAGCTGAAGAAACGATGGCGACGCGCGAGATCGGTGATCTCCATCGCCGTCTCATGGGCTTTGCGCTTCATGGCCGCTTCGAACCAGTGCTCCAACGGTTCGACATGGGGCGTGACCAACGTGGCGAGCGATTCGGCCGGCCAGAACGACCAGTCAATCGGTTGCGGATCGCGCAGAACATCGGCAAAAAGATCCATGGCCGTGCGTGACGGAAGCGCATCGGCAAGATACAGCCGGTCGACCAGCGCCATATGAAACAGCCGGAACGACCCGTGTCGCATATAGTCCATCGCTTGAGCCACGGCAGCGTCGCCGGCAGCCGCATCTTTCTTCTGGAAGAGAACCCGTGCGTTCACAAAAGCATATCGCGCACCGGTGCGGCCGCGCGCCATGTCGCGCCGCGCAAGCAATCGGGTCGCCTCGCCAATCTCGTTGGCCGCCCGTGCCGTCTGGCCCAGTGCCGCATGGTTTTCGGCCGCCGAGAGAAGCAACGAGCATTCGAGCGACCGGTAGCGGTTTCGCCGGGCCCAGAGAACCGCCTCCTCCAACGGAGGATAAACGCTCTTCGGTTGGCCGACCATATGGACGATCGCTCCGTAATGGAACGCCTCTTCGAGCACGCGGATATTGTGGTAGAACGCGGCCACGTAGGTGGTCTCCGCGAAGTAGTCGGCGGCCGCCTTGAGGTCACCCCGGGCCATGGAAATTCGCCCCAACTCGAACAGCGCCACCGGCGTCATCGGATGATCGTATTGCCCAGCGGCCAACAGTCCCCGCTTGAGATTCGCGATGGCCTGATCTTCCTTGCCGGCTGCCAACTGGGCCAGGCCCAGCTGAATATCGATCCAACACTCCGACCAGTGGTTGGGCAAGCCGGGCCGCGCTGACAACGCTGTCAGCAATTCGCCGGTCAATGCGTCGTGTGCGCACGTCGGGCCAAGCAACTCGGTACGGCGACGGATGGCCAGCGTCGTGCAGCGGACGACTTCGACCACGTCGATGCCAAACATCATGGGATTCTGGAGCACGCCACCTTGCTTGAATACTTCAGCCGCGTTGAGTCGGCCTTGGCCGATCAGCATGGTGTCGCGAAATTGGGCAGGGCGCGAGGTTCGCCTGCTCTGTCCCCATGTCACCTGATGCCGAAGATCGGTCTGCCGGGCCGGTTGAAGCGTGTCGAACTTGACGCGGACCATCCAGTCGGAGAAACCAACATAGAGGTTCAAGGCCGAGGTGTAGTGTTCGAGCGCCTCGGGCAACTGACCTATTTCATAGTAACACTCGCCAGTCATCGCGTGATAACAGATCGAGTCGATCCATCGCGTGGCCGCAGTCTTAATTGCCCCACGCCCTTCGGAACGAAACGACTTCAACGCGTCGAGATACTCGCCATCGTAGAGATCGCGGAAGGTTGCTTGATAACGGACCGTCGGGACGCGTTGGCGGCCAAACTGCGCGTGACTCGCGTCGGCCGAAACGCCCACGATCAAAAGCACCAGGAGGACGAGACGGACAGATTTGAGCGAGGGGCAAAACGCTCGTCGTCGGGTATGCATCGGTGGCTTCCCTATTCCTTGGCTGGTGAAGTAAACCACTCGCGTCTCGCCTGTCCGAGCGGTCGAGAACACAACCTCTATAATACTACATTGTCGCGAAATCGCCCTTCGTTACTAGACGCGACCCCCTCGGGCAGGGTGTTAATTAGCCAGAATGCTCCGACTTTGAGAGCCAGCTAAAGTTTGCCGGTTAGGTCGGACGATAGTGCTCGTGTTGACTATGTCGGTTGCGGGACCCTTCTGTCTAGGGAGCTCCGCAGCAGTGAGGATTCCATCAAACAAACGGAGGTGGTGGATGAGCGGCTCGAACCAGCAGCATCGTCCCCTTTGGCGCTTCTTGATCGGATTGGCGATTGTGGCCTGCTTCGCCGTCACGGGATGTCAGGTGCAGACGGGCGGACAAACGCTGCCCAATGGGAACTACATGTCGGATGACGTCCAGTACTACGCGCCTGGCCCCGAGTTCAAGCTGGCTAACGAAGCGGCGGCCATGAAAGCCAACCGGGCGGAAACGATTGCCGCTCCCCAAGCGCAGCCATAGCCACGCGTTCTATTTCGGAACCGCGCGTCCGCTGATCGAGCCATCGTGTGTTCTCGCCAGTCGTGAACAGGTAGCGCTCGCCGAGCGACTTCGAAACTTGGTAACCCCCCATTCAACAGAACGATTGTGGTGGCCTGAAGCCCCACGCGCACTCAAGCCGCAGCCTCGTTCGACCCGACGACGCACCCAGGATGTTGCATCAATATGGTCGGTGACAACGAGACTACTGAGGGGGGGCGGCGTCTTCGGTCACTGACGTCCGAGGTGCGAGGTGTCTGGAATCAGGCACGCTTCGGGCGTCGGTGGCCGAAGGAGAATCCCCCAAAGGGGATCGAAGGATGAGCGAACTCGACTTCTCTCAAGCGGCCCAGCAATGGGCCAATGTTGCCTTGCTTTGGATCGGCTTTGGCGTCGTGGCCGGACTCTTGGCCAAATTGGTGTTGCCGGGCCGGGATCCGTCGGGGGTGGTGGGCACTCTCGTGATCGGCATCGCCGGCAGCACCCTCGGACTGCTTGTCTTTTATCGGTTCATCCTCGGGCCGGCCGAGGGCCGTTTCTTTAACCCAATCAGTCCGCTTGGCATGTTGGCCGGTGCCGCCGGTGCCTTGGTGCTGTTGATCACCTATCGGCTGCTGGCGACCTGCGTGATGATCGACCATTCGGCCGACGACGCCAAGGAAGAAGCGAAGTAGTCGACCGGCCCATGGTCGCTCCGTGTCAGTCGATGGCGTTCTTGCTCGCCTGTTCCATTATGCCGCGGTCTCGCAGCCACGCCTCGCACAGCTCGGGCCAACGTGCGATCGGTTTCTCGTCCGGCTGGCGCAGCCCGAAGCCGTGTCCTCCGCTGGGAAACACGTGCAACTCGCCCGCGACGCCCGACTTCTTCAGCGCCAAGTAGTAGGCAATGCTGCTGTCGATGTACTTCTTGTCGTCTTGCGCCTGGACGAGAAACGTCGGAGGCGTCCGACTCGTGACAACCACGTTGCTCGGGAGCGCGTACCCGTCGCGAGCCAGATAGGCCGGGTAGACCAAAACGGCGAATTCCGGCCGGCAGACGACCCGGTCGGCCTCGTCGACCGCCGCATAGGCTCTCTTCTCATGGTCAGTGCTCAAGCGTGCCGCCAGGTGGGCACCGGCCGAGAAACCAATCACCCCGATTCGCGCGGGGTCGATGTTCCATTGGCGGGCCTTTTGTCGCAGCAATCCCATGGCGCGTTGGGCATCCTGAAAGGCGCCCGCGCGGTTGCTTGGAACCCGATATTTCAGCACGGCAGCCGTCATGCCGATCGAACGGAGCCACTCGGCAATCTCAGTCCCTTCCTTGTCGAAGGACAGCAGCCGGTAACCACCACCCGGACAGACCAACATCGCTGGCGAGAGCCCGCCGGACGGTCTTTCAGCCTCGAACAGCGTGAGCGTGGGCTTGTTGACGTTGGTAATCCGCTGCACGCCGTCGCCCTGCCCAGACAATGTCGTCTGCCGCTCTTCGGCGGTCTTGCCTGGCACGCGGCCGGGCCAAAGCTTCACGCTCAACGGTTTCCGGGGCAAGGGTGCGTCCTCCGCAAACGACGGACCGGCCATCGACGCCACGGCGAGGGTCAGACCAAACAGCAACAGGCAGATCGTCTTCATGTCGAATCCCAGCGCTAGGACTTGCCTCGAGACTTCAGTCGTGCCGGCCGCGCGTTCTCGTACTGATCGAGGGCCTTCTGCAACACGGCCCGGGCGCGAGTTGTCTCCGCGTCGAGATCCTGGTCGCCGAGGTCTCGCTTTTCGAGCATGTCGTTGGCCACGTCGTAGAATTCGCCCGTCCGATAGAGTTTGTATCGCTGGTTGCGGGCAAATTCGCGCGCGTGCTTCATCTGGCCGTTCCTGGAATACCAGCAATAGGTCCACTGGCGAAGGGTTCCTTCCTTGTCCAGCAACTTCGGGAGAAAGCTCCGGCCGTCGATTTTCAGCCGCTCGGGGACGGGCGTGCCGGTCGCTTCGCACAACGTCGGCAGGAAATCGCTGAAGTCGACCAGCTCCTGGCGGAGCTGGCCTTTGGGAATCGTGCCGGGCCAATTGGCCACCAACGGGACGTGAGTGCCTGCGTCGGTCATGTAGCGTTTGCCGCCGGCGACTTTGCGTCCGTTCATGATGGACACGATGGGCTGATCGGTTCCGTTGTCGCCGGTGAACAGAACCAAGGTGTTCTCGCGCAGCCCCAATTCTTCGAGTTTCGCGACGACTTTTCCGACGAGTTTGTCCATGTAAGCGACCATGTCGACGTAGTATTTCGGCGAGTCTCCCTTGTATCGCAAGGGGCCGGGGCTCTTGGGGTCCCAATCGGTCGAATCGGGTGTCGGGACAAAAGGACAATGCGTCAGGATCATCGGATAGTAGACCAGAAAAGGCTTGTCGCGATGGCGCTCCATGAAATCGCAGGCAAAGTCACTTACCACGTCCGGTCCGTACTCGCCGTGGGTGTAATCAACCTCCCGGCCATTGATTTCCAGCGACGGATTCGGATATCGGCTGTCGTGCCCGCTCTTCTTTGTCCGCCCCCGCATGTGCTGCCAAAGGCACGACTCGTCGAAGCCGAAATGCCGCGGCGAGTCGGGCTGATTGCCCAACTGCCATTTGCCGGCCACGCACGTGACATAGCCCGCCTGCTTGAGCAACTGGGCGAAGGTCGTTTGGTTGCGATCCATCATGCCGAACCGGACGTAGTTTCGCGCGTTATACATGCCCGTCATCAGCTTCACTCGCGAAGGCGTACACAGCGGCTGGCTGTAGCAATGCTCAAACCGCGCGCCCTCGGCGGCCAGACGGTCGAGGACGGGCGTTTTGTACGAGGTTCCGCCGTCGGCACCGAGACATTCATAGCCAAGATCGTCGGCCATGATCAGAACGATATTCGGCGGCCGGTCGACCGCGCGCGATTCGGCCGACAAGCCCACGAGCAGGCCCCACGCAATCAGTGCGATGGACAGGCCATCCGAAAGACGTCGCCCTCGAGTGCGGAACTTGTGCATTGGTCACCTTCCTGACATGTCGGGAACCTGACGAATCCAGTCAATCATCAAACCACTCGTCGTCCGGATCGAAGGCCGGCACCGGCACATTCGCGATTCGCAGGTGCCCCACCGCGCGATGACGGCAGCCCGGCTTGATGAGGATCGTAGTCATCGGCCGCACCGGGAACCTCTTGCCGTCGAGTTCCATGTGCCCTTCGCCTTCGAGAATCAAGTAAATCTCGGTCAGCTTCTTGTGATAGTGGACGCGACTGTCTTCGGCGATGTCGACCATATGGATCGTTGCGACCGGATTGTCGCGACTGACAAACGCCCGGCGTGTTACGCCGCAAGAGCACGTTGTCGGTTTCATCTCGTCGAAATGAACGATCTCGTAGTTGTTCATGATCTTGGTCCGTTTGGGAATTCGTGCGAAGGAACCGACCGAACCGTCGGCCAAGTTAGTTGGCCCCATCACAAACCACGCGAGCGGGCACCCCGGACCGGCGACGGCACTACTCTCCGACTTTTTTCGGCACGTACTTGTGTGGCCTTTTGCGGAGCACTTTGGCTTCGATGATCTTATCGGCAGCCGGCAAGGTTTCCTTCTTGTCGGACGGATCTCGCTTTCGGATGGACGACGCGACGTCCATGCCTTTGATCACGCGGCCGAAAACCGTGTGTACGCCGTCCAGATGAGTCGTTGGAATCAGGGTGAGGAAGAACTGCGAGCCGCCCGTGTCACGCCCCGCGTGGGCCATGCTGAGCGAGCCGCGAAAGTGCTTCCGGTAGTTGGGTTGGTGACACTCGCAGGCAATCTTGTACCCCGGGCCGCCCATGCCGTCGCCCCGGGGGCAACCACCCTGGTCCATGAACCCTTCGAGCACACGGTGGAACGAGAGACCATCGTAGAAGCCCTTCTCGACCAACGAGATGAAATTGGCCGTCGCGTTGGGCGCCTCGTTCTCGAACAACTCAATCTCGATGTCGCCCTGGGTTGTCTTCAACAGAACGCGCGGCAGGTCGTCCGCCTTGGCCTCCGCGGCACGAATCGCTTGTTCTTTTTTCCAGTTCTCCTTGTGCGGCCGCGAGTCTTGGAGAAAACGCATCAAGGTTGGATCCAGAGGACTGCCTTTGTCGCTCTTCACTTCAACGCCGCGCTTGGCCGCAGTGATGATATACTGCTCAGCCAAATCCAACTCGCCCACGCAGAAGGCAGCGATACCACCCCAGAGATACACCTTGTCTTCTTTCGAACCATGTTTGATCAACAACTTTGCCAGCCGGAGCGATTCCTCGTAGTTGTCCATCTTGAAATTGCCGTAGCAGTTGGCCAGCAGGAATTGCTCCAGTTGCGGGTCCGCGTCGGGCGATTCGATGTAAGCCTCTTCGGCGGCTTTGGTGACTTGCGGTTGTAGCGTTTCTCCCTTGGCGATCAGTTCATCATATCGCTTCTGGATTTCCTTCTTCTCGTCGGGACTGGCCGAGACGTGCTTCTGTTGCAGGCTGGCCAATTCGGTAAGAATTGCCTTCCATTGGCCAAACAGATCGTCGAATGCCGCCCTCTTGGTGTTGGTCTGATCGGGTGGGGCCGCAACCAAGCTCGTCCAAGGCAAGAACATCGCGGACAACAGAACCAGGCAAATGCAGTGACGCATGGAAGAATTCCTTTCTGGGGATCGGCGGCGGACACGACAACGGTTGGGGTTACACCCGGGGGGGCAGCCGAGGCTTCTCGCGGAGGACAATATCCGGTATCATACCGACTATTCGTTCCGGTGCAACCGATTTGTCTTGGGCCGGGCCGCTGGCGACTTCGGCTTTTCAACAGACAATATGGCCAAACGCAAACCATCAGCCAAATCCGCCCGATCACCCAAGACCCGCTCGACACCCGTCGGGCTGCGGATCATCGGTGGAACGTTTCGTGGGCGAAAACTGCAATACGCCGGCGAGCGATGCGTTCGCCCCATGAAAGACCGCGTCCGCGAGGCCGTCTTCAATCTGGTGGGGCCGTCGATCAAGGGCAAACATGCCGTTGATCTGTTCGCCGGCACGGGTGCGATTGGGCTGGAGGCAATCAGCCGGGGGGCCACTAGCGCTACCTTCATCGAATGCCACTATCCGACCGTCCGCACGCTAAGCGAGAATATCGCGACGCTCGCGGTCGAGTCGCGTTGCGAGGTTATTGTGGCCGACACGTTCGTGTGGTTGCGTCAGGCCCCACGTCTCGTCCTCCAGCCTTGGGTGGTGTTCATTTCGCCTCCTTACGAGTTTTACGTGAGCCGGACGGAGGCGATGCTCGGCCTGGTCGACACCATTTATGGGATGGCCCCGCCGGAAAGTGTTCTGATGGTCGAGTCGGACCAACGATTCGACGCGTCTCTGCTGAGTGAGCCCGAGCGGTGGGACATCCGCGATTATCCGCCGGCCCGGGTGGGTATTCGCCGAAAACCGGCACAAGAACCCGTCGATTCAAACGTATCGACAGCAAAAGACGTCTGAGCAATTCGCGGCGGTGAACAAAATGGATATAGTCAATATCGATCAAACCAAACCCTTTACCACCAAAGACGGTTCGGAGATCCGCGAACTGTTGGCCCACCGGAATTCGTCGGTTCGCAATCAGACGTTGGCCGAGGCACGATTGCCGCCCGAGGTTTCCACCACCGCCCATCATCACGTCAAGACCGAGGAGATCTACTATGTCCTCGAAGGCCGGGGAGAGATGTGCCTCGACGGCGAACGTCGACCGGTCGGC
>JAFGIR010000303.1 GCA_016929515.1 Pirellulales bacterium
GAAAGTTGCGGTCAATCCACGCTACTTTCGCGGAGCGAAAGGCGACAGAACGTCTTCCGCAACAGAAACTACTGAGGCTCGCATTAGTAGTGGACACAGGGCGACCAACGGGAGCCCGGTTTTCAGGGCAATTCGTCAAGACGCCCGGGTTACCGCTTTTGCGAAGATCAATAAATCCTCGAAGGAATTGACGAAGGGACCACGACGCCAGGCGTCACTGTTGAAAAGGCGAATTTTGGGTGGCATTGGTCTGTTCGGCACTGTGGCCGGGTGGAGTTCGTGTCGGTCTTTGACACCCCCCGCTGAGTTTGTGAGCACAACACGTACAAGTCGTGTTTTCTAAAAGCGTTGCGTCATCCGATCTACTCGCCAATTGCCGGCATGCGTGTGGCGTGGTAGAGTAACTTGCCGATACGACCCTCTTGGGCTGCCCCCGTGGTTTGCTTGTCACCGTGTTCTGGGTCGTCGACCGGCTGCTTCGTGGTTAGCACGACGGAACGTTGTTCTGTCACGTTTGGGCGCCGATCGCGAACTCTTGCCTGTTCGAAGCAAGTATGGTTTGGAGGTGTCTCGTGAGTTCCACGAACGAAGAAACCGCGAAACTGATTATCGACGGGAAAGAGTACGCTTTGCCGATTCGGATTGGAACCGAAGGCAACCGTGCGATCGACGTGAGCAAGTTGTACGCGATGACAGGGCACATCACGCTCGACGACGGATTTGCGAACACGGGTCCCACGATGAGCATGATCTGCTACGTCGACGGCGAAAACGGCGTGTTGCGTTATCGTGGCTATCGCGTCGAGGAGCTTGCCGAGCGATGCGACTTCACCGAAACGGCCTATTTGCTCATTTACGGCGAATTGCCGACGGGCGACCAGCTCGAGGAATTCCGGACGAATATCCGTGTCCACACGCTGCTGCACGAGGGCATGAAGCGGATTTTTGCCGGGTTTCCCCCCCAGGCCCATCCGATGGCCATTCTCAGCGCGGTGGTCGGCGCTCTGGCGATCTACGACAAGGACTCGGCCGACCCGGTCGATCCGGTGCAAAGCGAATTGGCCATTTATCGGATGTTGGCCAAGATGCCGACGATCACGGCTTTTTGCTACAAGCAATCGATCGGCCAGCCGTTCATCTATCCGCAAAACAAGCTGACCTATTGTCAGAATTTCTTGCACATGATGTTCGCCGTTCCGAGCGAGCAGTACAGAATGCCGGTCGATTTTGTCAACGCGTTGAACGTCCTCTTGATCTTGCACGCCGAGCATGGACAGAATTGCAGCACCTCGGCCGTGCAGATGGTTGGTTCGAGTAACGTCAATCTGTTCTCGAGCATCTCGGCCGGCATCTGCGCGTTGTGGGGAGCCCTGCACGGCGGCGCTAACGAGGCGTGCATCAAGATGCTCGAAGACATCGCGGCCGACGGACGCGACCTGGGCAAATATGTCGATCGGGCAAAAGACCCCGACGATCCCTTCCGACTGATGGGATTTGGGCACCGCGTCTACAAGAACTACGATCCACGAGCAACGATCGTTAAGGAGATCTGTCACCGGCTCGTCGACAAGTACGCCGCCGACGACCCTCTGTTCGAGTTGGCCCAAGAGCTTGAAGAAGTCGCTCTTTCCGACCCCTATTTCGTCGAGCGAAAGCTTTACCCAAACGTCGACTTCTACTCGGGCATCATCTACCGCATCATGGGCATTCCGAACAACATGTTCACGGCCCTATTCGCCTTGGGGCGGTTGCCGGGGTGGGTTGCTCATTGGCGCGAAATGCATCTGGCGCCCGGAAAACGCATCCATCGGCCGCGCCAACTCTACACGGGCCACAGCGAACGGGAATTCGTTCCGCTCATTAAGCGGTAATACGCGGGTCGCGCGCGGCGTTGTGGGGCACGTCGGAAGCCTGCAAGGTTTATCCAACCGGCAGACCTTTCTTTCCCCACAAACACTTCCTTCTCCATAAGATCCCTATCTGTGTCAGCTTGCCGAGTTTCCCATACGCCCAAGGCTCCGTTCGGTCGATGACGTATATGAGGCTCTGGTTGTGGCGAACCGTTTGTCCGCGGCCGTGACCTGCAGTCCCGTCGCGCCGCTCAGGGCACGTACCCGGCAAGCGCGAATGCGGCCGTTCGATCGGGAGTCGATCGCGAAGGCGAGAACAAGCGGTCTTTTGTCGAAAGGAAGCACGGTGAAAATCCACTCATTCGTATTGGCCGGGCTGTCCCTTGCCATGGTGATGGGAACGGTCGCTCGGCTTTCGGCCGAATCGATCACTCGACGGACACCCGTTCAAACGATCGACTTGGGTGCAACTCGCCCGGCGGAAAAGACGCCGGTGGTTTCGAGCGTCGCGTTGAGCCCGACGGGCCGGCAGATCGCCACGGCCGGGGACGATCACCTGGTCCGGATCTGGGATTTCGAGCAAGGCAAGGTGCTCCGTCGTCTGGCGGGTCATGGCGATTGGGTCCGCGCGGTAGCGTTCAGTCCCGACGGGCGTCTGTTGGCCACCGCCTGCGACGACCGGCGCGTGCGCGTATGGGATCTGAGCGCCCAATCGCCGCTGCACTCGATTGCCACTCCGAAAATGGTTACCCGGACGTTGGCTTTCAGTCCGGACGGCCGGCGGTTGGCTGCCGGCGGGTTTGGAAGTGAAATCGTGTTGATTCGCATGGCGGACGGTCAGATCGAGCGAAAACTGGAGAGTCCGGGAGGCGACGTCCGGGTACTCGCGTTTTCGCCGGACGGAGAGCAACTGGCCGCCGCCGGTCGCACGGGCACGATCCGTCTTTGGAGTTCCAAGGAGCATGTCCGCGATTTGGTTGGGCATCGTCGGCGAGTCCGAGCGATGGCCTATTCGCCCGACGGAACACGACTTGCTTCGGCCGGTGACGAGCGAGAAGTGCGATTGTGGGACACGGCGACGGGAAACCACCTGGCTACGCTTCCCAAGCAGTCAAGCAAACTCTTGGCATTGACCTTCTGCTCGGCCGACATCTTGGCGGCCGGCGGCAGCGACAACGTCATTCGCATATGGAACACCCGAAACGCCCTGGAGGCATTTTCCCTGGAAGGTCACACGGGTTCGGTAACCGCGTTGGCTTGGAAGCCCGACACCCAGACGCTGTTTTCGGGAAGCTTCGATACGACGGTTCGCGTGTGGCAATTGAACGACGACACGATCGATCGAGTCTCGCAACAGAGACCTTCGGTCCCGCTCGGAAAATAGGCCGGAGTCAGCCCGGCAACCGCGAAAATCAACGGACAGACATTTTAGACATGTGCCTCGGTAGGAAACGCCGACACGACATTTGCTAAACGCGTGGCGATCCGTCGGATCGCACGATTGGGCCGACGCCCGAAGCGTTCACACATTCAGAACACGGAGGTTGGTTGTGGGTCTGTTGCAACAAATCCAACGGCGGCGTCATCGGTTCCACGGAATTCCAACGAGCCACATGGTCGATTCGACGACTCGCTGGCTGCGGCGATGCCGTTTTGAACAGATGGAGCCGCGTCAACTCTTGGCGGCCGACATCCTGGCTATCCAGGTCGGGGCCGTCTATCTTGAGGACCTCGGCTACGACGACGCCGGAGGCGACGATTCGATCCCCGACCAATTCGAAGTCACGTTCGAGGGCGGGGCCGAAGGGACCCAACTCACCGAGTTGATCATCGAAACCGACAAGAACGTCAACGATCAACGCGACGACGGGGAGTGTTTCTTCGACATCCAACAAGGCGGCGACGGCGTCTTCGGCTGGGTCGATCTCGCAGTCGTTGAACACGACGGCTTTGCCGTTACCGGCATGTTCGTCGAGGACGGCGGCGACACGCTGAGAATGACGTTTTCCGAATTCCATGCCGGAGAGACGCTCGTCTTCACGATCGACGTCGACGAACAAGCGTTCGGCGGCGCCAGCAGCCTGGCCGAGGGAATCGAGTTCCAGGGATCGCGTTTGGTTGCCAGTTTCGAGGCCGACCATTACGAAACGGCCGACGGCATGGACGTCTTCTTCGACAAGTACGACAAAAGCACCTTGAATCTGCCGCCCGATGAATACGTGTCGCCGCCCGCCGAATCGCTGGCCGATCGAACGGCCGGCGCCATCTTCTCACTCGAACAGACGCCGCTGCCCATCACGATCAGCGGAACCGTGTTTGAAGACAACAACCTCAACGTTCACCAGGACACGAATGAGCCTGGACTGGGTGGAGTCGGGCTCACGCTCCATGAACTGGTCGACGGGCAGTACGTGCCGACCGGAACGGCCACGACCACGGACGTCTCGGGCTACTACGAATTCAACGGCTTGCTGCCCGGCACCTATCGCATTGTCGAGACCCAGCCGGCCGGCTACCTGAGTGTCGGCGCGGCCGCCGGCACGGTCGACGGGGTTGCGCGAGGCGACGTTTTCAACTCCGATGTCATCATCCATATCATGATGGAAGGCGGCGAGGATTCGATTCACAACGACTTTGCCGAGGTTCGCCCGGCCAGCCTGAGCGGCCACGTCTATCACGACGCCAATGACGACGGATTTTTCAACGGCAGCGAAACGGGTATTGACGACGCCTCGATTCAAGTGAAGGGCGCCGGCCAGGATTCCATCAACGTCACCACCGACGCCGACGGCTACTGGCAGGTTGGCAACCTCATGCCCGGCAAGTATCGAGTTGCCGAAGTCACGCCCGACGGATATCTGGACGGCACCGACCGCGAAGGCACGCTCGGCGGAGTGGCCCAGAATCCGGGCGACTTGATCGACGGGGTGGTGCTTTCGGCAGGCGACGCCGGCGAGAATTACGATTTCGGCGAACTGCTGCCCGGCGGTCTCTGCGGCTATGTCTACGTCGACGCGGACAACGACGGATGGCGCGACAACGGCGAGGACGGCATCGCCGGCGTCGAGTTGACGCTCTTGAACGCCGACGGCGAACCGGCCGGACGCGTGGCCGTGACCGATGAGACGGGCCACTACTGCTTCCCCGATTTGACGCCCGGCACCTACGGGATTGCCGAAACGCATCCCGGTGAATATGCCGACGGTATCGACCGCGAGGGCACGCTCGGCGGCACCGCCCACAACCCGGGCGACCGGATCGACGCAATCGTCGTCGGTAGCGGCGAGAAGGGGACCGAGAATAACTTCGGCGAACGCTTGCTCGTCGGCATCTCCGGCTACGTCTATGTCGACACCAACAACGACGGCTTCAAGGACACCGGCGAAGCGGGTATCGAGAATGTGGAACTCGAACTGTTGAACGCCCAAGGCAAACCGACCGGCCTGTTAACCACCACGGACGACGCCGGCCACTATGAATTCCTTGGCTTGACGCCCGGCATCTACGGC
>JAFGIR010000036.1 GCA_016929515.1 Pirellulales bacterium
AAGTGGAGGATAACGGGCTCGAACCGATGACCTTCTGGCTGCCAGCCAGACGCTCTCCCAACTGAGCTAATCCCCCGGGGTTACTTCATGGCAAACTCCCAGCTTATCACCATCGGAACAAACCGTCAAGGATTCCTGGGCCAGCCTGGACAGCCGTTAATCTTGCCGCGAATTACTCAGCTTTACACAGACCCGGCCATTCCACTATCCTGCATCGAGAAATGCACGTGCCGCCGTCTGGACCGTCCTGTCCGGACCGTGGGCGAGCCGGAACATTCCGTGGGAGTCGGTCATGCGTGGAAAAATTCCTTTGTGGGTTCTGCCCTTGGTTCTGGCAACGGCCACGACCATGCCGGCGATCAGGGCTGCTGATTTTCGGGTCGAAAACCGCGTGTTTGTCGGGACTGACGAGGAACCGACCGTCCTGAGCAGCACGATTTTCCACCGCGGCGTGGTTTACGATTTTCTGAACGAGCCGGAGGAAGTGATCCTCTTCGACCCGGCGCTGGATCGCATCATCCTGCTCGACGTCGGCCGCAAGCTACAGACCAGACTGAACACGGCCACGGTTCGCCAGGCGATCGACCGGCTCAAACATCTCAACGCCGAAAGCAAGGACGCGGAAACGCGGTTTCTCTACAACCCGGTTTTCAAACAAACGGTTGACGAGGAGACGCAGGATTTGGTGTTCGACGGCGAGTGGCTGACCTATCGCGTGGCCAGCGCCGCGGTCGATGACGCGGAGATCGTTCGTCAGTATCGCCAATTTTCGGACTGGTCCGCCCGGCTCAACACGTTTCTTCAGCCCGGCAGCCGACCGCCCTTCGCACGGATGATGGTGAACGAGGCGCTCGAAAAGCGTGGAGCGATTCCGAGCCGCATTCTGTTGGTGCTGAAGCGGCGCCGAGGGCTGGCTTTCCGCCGCGAGCAACTTCGCAGCGAGCACCATCTTATCAAGCGTCTGGTCGAGTCCGACCGTCACCGCGTGGTCCAAGCCGGCGAGCAAATGGCCTCGTTCAAGTCGGTGAGCTACGCGGAGTACGAGGCCCGGCCCCAGCCCGAGAAATAACCGCCGTCATCCGTCCCGACCCGGCTCGGTCCTTGCGAGGACGACGGCGCGGCACCAGCGAAGCCGCGGTTGCTCGACGATTTGGAAGCCCACGGCTTCGGCAGCGGCGACCTCCCGGGCGAGCGCTTTTCGCGAAACGTGCAACGGAGGTTCGGCCAGCAGCAGCTTGCCGCCGCGGTTGAGCAAGTCGTGAATCTCGCCCAACAGGCGTGTCGGGTCGGGCACTTCGTGGAGCATTGCAAAGAGTAGCGCGAAGTCGGCGTGGGCGTCGACGCCGAGCCGGCGCTGCTCGCACGGATGCGTCTCGATGCGGTCGGCCACGCCGGCTTTTTCGGCCCGGCGCCGCAGCATGTCGAGCATCTGCCGCTGGAGATCGACGGCAATGACCTTTCCCTGTTCGCCAACCATCGCGGCCATGGGAATCGCGAACCAGCCCACCCCGCAGCCCACGTCGATCACGGTCATGCCCGGCTTGACGTAGGGCCCGACGATCTTCCGCGGATCGTGGAGCCAGCGGCGCAGCGGAGGGTCGATGGTCAGCGGAACCGACCACCAAGGGCAGACATGAGCAACCATGGTCTCTCCTACGATATGGTTGGCCAGAAAGTCACTCGCCGGCGACAAACCGCAGCAACGCGTATCGCTTCTTGCCCGAGCGGAGCACCATCACGGTTTCGCTGGCCAGATCTTCCGGGCCGAGCCGCCGGTCGATGCTTTCGACGCGGCGGTTGTTGACGTAGGCACCGCCCTGGTCGATGCTTCGCCGGGCTTCGCCCTTGCTTTTGGCTAATCCGCCCTCGCACAAGGCGTCGATGATCGGCAGCCCGTCGCCCGCCAGACGCTCTCGGGGCAGTTGCTTGCTGGGCACGTCGGCGAATATCTGGGTCAGTTGCGCGTCGGACAGTTCGCTGATTTCGGCGCCGAAGAAAATCTCGGTCGCCCGTTGGGCCGTGTGTAATCCGTCTTCGCCGTGGACGAGCCGGGTCAGTTCGGTGGCCAGGCAGCGTTGGCCGCCGCGCCGGCCGGGCTCTTCGAGATGCTCGGCCACAACCGTCTCGACCTGCTCCTCGTCCAGGTCGGTGAAGAACCGCAGACACGGGTCGACGTCGGCGTCGTCCAGGTTGATCCAGTACTGATAGAACTGGTAGGGGCTCGTTTTGTCGGGCGCCAGCCACAGCGCGCCCGACTCGGTTTTGCCCATCTTGGCGCCGTCGCTCTTGGTCAGCAGCGGGCACGTCATGCCGTAGAGCTGCACGCCGTGCAGTCGCCGGGCCAGGTCGATGCCGGCCGTGATATTGCCCCACTGGTCGCTGCCGCCGACCTGCAACTCGCACTGGTGGTGCTGATGGAGATAGACGAAATCGTAGGCCTGCAAGAGCATGTAGCTAAACTCGGTGTAGCTCAGCCCTCCGTCGGTCCGGTCGAGCCGGCTGCGGACCGAGTCTTTGGCGAGCATGACGTTGACGGGGAAGTGCTTGCCGACGTCGCGCAAAAATTCGAGGTAGCCGAATCGTCCCATCCAATCGTAGTTGTTCACCAGCACGGCCGCGTTTTCGCGATCGTCGTCGAAATCCAACAAGCGGCGCATCTGCCGGCGCATCCCTTCGACGTTCGCCCGAAGGGTTTCTTCGGAGAGGAGTTGGCGCTCTTCGCTCTTGCCGCTCGGGTCGCCGATCATGCCGGTGGCCCCGCCGATCAGGGCGATCGGCCGGTGCCCGGCTCGTTGAAACCGCCGCATCTGGGCCGCCACCCCTTCGACGTTCTGCTGCAGTTGCTCGGGCGAGAGCAGATTCCGCTCTTCGCTCTTGCCGCTCGGGTCGCCGATCATTCCGGTCGCCCCGCCGACCAGGG
>JAFGIR010000304.1 GCA_016929515.1 Pirellulales bacterium
ATCAACATCGACGCCCCGTCGCGGACGGCCTGGGCGGCCGACTCGACCAACCGGTCGAGCGCCGTCCGAAGCGACTCGCCCGGCGACGTGCCGCGCGCGTCGAACAGCGCCGGCAGCGTGGCGACGTGGAAATCGGGTCGCTCGACGCTGCGCAGCCGCTCGACGTCCTCGTTGGTCAGGATCGGATGGTGTAATTTCAACTGGCGGCAGTGTTCGGGCGTTTCGTCCAACAGGTTGTGTTGCTTGCCCGTGAACGTCATCAACGACATCACGAGCCCCTCGCGCAACGGGTCGATCGGCGGGTTGGTGACCTGGGCGAAGAGCTGCTTGAAGTAGTCGAACAGGAGTTTGGGCCGATTCGAGAGGACGGCCAGCGGCGTGTCGGTGCCCATCGAGCCGACCGGCTCCTGGCCGTTGGCGGCCATCGGCGCGAGGACGGTTTGCAGCTCTTCGCGGGTGTAGCCGAACAGGCGAAGCCGCGCGAGGAGCGTCTCGGGATCGTAACGCGCCGCGCGGAAAGGCTGGAACAGCCCCCGCAGCTCGATCCGGTTTTCTTCGAGCCAGCGGCGATAGGGTTTTTGCCGGGCGATTTTCGCCTTGATTTCGTTGTCGACGACGATCCGTCCCTCGGTCGTATCGACCAGGAACATCCGCCCAGGCTGCAGGCGGCCCTTGCGGCGGACCTGCTCCGCCGGGAAGTCGACGACGCCGGCCTCGCTCGCCATGACGACCAGATCGTCGTTCGTGATCACGTAGCGGCAAGGCCGCAGACCGTTGCGGTCCAAGGTGCCGCCGACCAGCCGGCCGTCGGTGAACAGCATGGCCGCCGGCCCGTCCCACGGTTCCAAAATGGCCGCGTGGTATTCGTAGAACGCCCGCTTGTCGGTGCTGATGTGGTAACGCGGTCCGAACGCCTCGGGCATCATCATCATTAGCGCGTGCGGCGCGCTGCGGCCGGCACGGACCAACAGTTCCATGGCGTTGTCGAAGCAAGCCGAGTCGCTGGCGCCGGGTTCGAGAATGGGGAACAGGTCGCTGAGATCTTCGGCCAACACCGGCGCGCGCATCGTCTTTTCGTAGCCCTGCAAACGATGGGCGTTGCCACGCAGCGTGTTGATCTCGCCGTTATGGGCGATCATGCGGAACGGCTGGGCCAGGCGCCAACTCGGCAAGGTGTTCGTGCTGTAGCGTTGATGAACCAACGCCAAGGCCGTGACGAGTCGTTCGTCGGAGAGATCGCCGTAGTAACCGGCCAACTGGGGCGCGAGAAACATGCCTTTGTAGACGATTGTCCGGCACGACATCGACGCGACGTAAAAGTCGTCGGCCGCGGGTCCCAGTTCGGCTTGCACGCGATGCTCGGCCCGCTTGCGAACGACGAACAGCCGCTGTTCGAGTTGCTCGTCGGTCAGTTCGCCGCCGCCGATGAACAGTTGGGCAATGACCGGCTCGCTGCGGCGAGCGATCGGCCCGAGGCAGCTATTGTCGGTCGGCACGTCGCGCCGGCCCAGCACGTTCAAACGACCCTCGCGAATGGTTTCGCAGAGAATCTCGTCGGCCCGCCGGCGGATCTCGGCGTCCTGAGGACGGAAGACCATCGCCACGCCGTAGGCGAGCGGGTCGGGGAGCGTGAACCCAAGCGGCGCGGTCTCGGCAACGAGAAACTCGTGGGGGATTTGCAGCAGGATGCCGGCCCCGTCGCCGGTCGATTCGTCGGCGCTGGCGGCGCCGCGGTGCTGGAGGTTCAGCAGGACATCGAGACCACGGCGGACAATCGCGTGCTCGCGGCGGCCGGAAATATTTACGATCGCACCGATTCCGCAGCCGTCGTGTTCGTAGGCTGGGTCGTAGAGACCGGTTGGTGGGGGGGCGTCGTGGATCATGAAACCCGTATGCTTCGCCGAATCGTTCTGGCGAAATCGCCGTAAACGGTTGTAGGGCAATGGCTTGTGACGTGTTTATGCGGCTCCGGGCACGCAGTTCGGCACGGTCGCTCAAACGTCGTAAAGTATTCTCACTGAATACTATAGGTTTCTTCTGGCCGGCGGCTACCCCCGGTTGGTCCTTGTGCGGAATGGCCCGAGGGCTATCAGCGTGCAGGGATGCGGAGACGCGGAGGAAAGTGAGCTGCTAGCAAACCCGAAACGCCGCTGGGCCGGCGTTGGTCGAGAAGAATCGGGCGGAGGTCCGGTCGGGGAATTCCGCGAGGTAGGCTGCTTTCCAATTGGCCAAGAACGGGTCCGTGGCCGACTGCTCGACCAGGGCCCAGACGCTGCCGCCAAAACCGGCCCCGAACGCGCTGGCGGCCGCCGCGCCCAGCCGTCGCGCGGCGGCGGCGAGGAAGATCGTCTCGGGCACCTGATTGCCCAAGAGCTGCTCGACGCCCCGCTGCGAGCGATCGACCTCGGCGCCGAACGCGTCGAGGTCGCCGGCGGCCAGCGCGTCGCCGGCACGGGGAATGATATCGGTGCTTTCGGTGACGAACTGTTCGAGCCGCGCGAGAAGCCGATCGACGTC
>JAFGIR010000305.1 GCA_016929515.1 Pirellulales bacterium
CCGGGCAGCTTGAAGTGTAAGTGGCGTGCCGTGGTTGGTCAGCAGGCCACGTTAAAAGCCGACCATAAACTTAATTGCCAAGCCTAGCTTTGCAATGGCTGCCTAGAGATAGACAGTCCCGGCCCAGGGCTTTTGTCGGAGAGGCCCGAAGGCTGGTCACCTAATTCCGAATCGTCTCGGGTCGACGCCGGCCACGCCCGAGATTAAACAAGCCGCCGACTAGCCCGCGCGGCACCCCGTCGGTTGGGGATCGCGAGGGCGAAGACGCAAATCATCCGACTACGCACGTAGAAGCTTGCATGGAAATGTCGCGGGACGCGGGTTCGATCCCCGCCGCCTCCACTGTAAGACACGCCGTAAGGCGTGTTTTTTTATAGAATCGGTCCGTTGCATTCGTCCACGGCGGGTCCACGACCGCTGATGTGTCCCTCCCTACCCAATAACTCGAAGCCGACAGCAGGATCCAAACCACACTATGAAGACTCTATCCTTCCTACGACAAACCGTATTGTTCTGGATCGCGTTGGCCGTTTGCCAGGCCGTCTCGGCCGACGAGGGCATGTGGCTGTTCAACGATTTGCCCCGCGACTATCTGAAAACGAAATACGGTTTCGAGCCGACCGACGAGTGGACGCGGCATGTGATGCTCTCGTGCGTTCGGTTCAACAGCGGCGGCTCGGCTTCGTTCATCTCCGGCACCGGTCTGGTGTTGACCAATCACCACGTCGGCGCCGACACCCTGCACAAGATCTCCGACGCCCGGCACAATTACCTTCGCGACGGTTTCCATGCGAAGACGCCGGCCGAGGAGATCAAGGCCCCCGACTTGGAACTGAACCAACTCGTCGCGATCGAAGACGTCACCGAACGCGTCGGCGCGGCCGTCACTGCGGAGATGTCGGCCGCCGAAGCGTTTGCCGCGCGCCGGGCCGTCATGTCCAAGATCGAAAAACAGTCGCTCGACGCCACCGGACTGCGAAGCGACGTCGTCACGCTCTACGGCGGCGCTCGCTATCACCTCTATCGATACAAGAAGTACACCGACGTTCGCCTGGTCTGGGCACCCGAGGCGGCCGTCGCGGCGTTTGGCGGCGACGCCGACAATTTCGAGTATCCTCGCTATTGTCTCGACGTGTGCCTGTTTCGGGTATACACCGACGGCAAGCCGGTCAAGATCGACCATTTTCTGAAGCTATCGCCGAAAAACGTCGTCGAAGGCGAGTTGATATTCATGCCGGGCAACCCCGGAAGCACGCAACGGATTTTCACCGTCGCGGCGCTCAAGTTCCAGCGAGACCGCTACGTTCCGTTCGTCCTGAATCTGCTCCACCGCCAGGAGATTCTCTACCAGCAATACGCACTCGACGGCGACGAACAACGCCGCCAGGTTCGCAGGGACATGCTTGGGGTGCAGAATGCCCGAAAAGCCTATTCGGGCATTCTGCACGGATTGCAGGACCCGGCCTGTCTGGCGCACAAGCAGGCCGAAGAAGCTGCTCTGCGAGCCAAGGTCCAAAGCGATCCACACTTGAAACCGTATGCCGACGCCTGGAAAACCATCGAGGAAACGCAGGCTCGCCGCGTCAAGTTGCTGGGCAAAACGGCCAGTTTTGCCGCGAAGCCGTACGACATCGCGCAAACCTTGGTCTTCATGGCGGCCGAAGACCAGAAACCGAACTCCAAGCGGCTTCGCGAGTACCGCGAATCGGCCCGGGCGTCGTTGGAACAGCAGTTGTTCTCGCCGGCGCCGATCCATGCCGATCTGGAACGCGCGAAGCTGGCCGATTCGCTCGGCTTCTTCGTCGAACAACGCGGGGGCGACGACCCGCTGGCGCGGAAGGTGCTCGACGGCAAGAGCCCCCAGGCCCGGGCCGCCGAACTGATCGCCGGAACCAAACTCATCCAGATCGCCGAACGACGCCGGCTCGCGCAGGGTGGCCGGGCGGCCGTCGACGCGTCGACCGATCCGATGATTGAGTTGGCTAAACTCATGGAGCCCGAGGCGCGACGAATCCGCGAAATCGAAGACGAACTCGATGAACTCGAACGCCAGGCTTACGCGCAAATCACCAGCGCGGTCTACGCGATCAAGGGAACAAGCACCTATCCCGACGCGACCTTCACGCTTCGGTTGGCTTTCGGCCAGGTGAAGGGTTATGTCGAGAACGGCCGGATTATCCCACCCTGGACAACCGTGGGCGGCGCGTTCGAGCACGAGAAGAAACACGGCGCGAAGGAGCCGTGGAAACTGCCGCGGCGATGGAACGCACGCCGCGGCAAACTGAACCTCGAAACGCCGTTTAACTTCGTCTCGACGGCCGACATCATCGGCGGCAATTCGGGCAGCCCGGTCATCAATCGCGACGCGGAACTGGTCGGCGTGGTCTTCGACGGCAATATCCAGTCGCTCACGGGACGCCACTATTACTCCGACCAACTGGCCCGCGCGGTCTCCGTGACGTCGAACGTCATCGTCGAAGCGCTGAAAAAAATCTACGACGCGGAACGGCTAGTCGAAGAACTCGCACGTTAGCCGTGAAACCGCCTCGGCAGCAGAACGACCAGCCAGGCAAGCATTATGACGATGGTCGATGGCTCGGGCACGGCGACGGCTTCGCTCGGTCCATAGCCCCAGTTGGCCGCCAGAATGGCCGCGTCCTTCGGGCCGACGACGCCGTCGTCGTCGAAATCGCCCATCGACCAGTCGGCGTCGCTTTCACCCCAGTTCGACGCCAACCTGAGCGAATCGGCCTCGTCGACTCGGCCGTCGCCCGTCGCGTCGCCCGGGACGTCCAGCGCGGCAAGAACCTCGATCAGCACGGTGCCCAGGTTCGAGTAATCCGTCCCGTCGAAGACCTTGTAGGTAAAGCTATCCGTGCCGTCGAAATCGGTGTCGGGCGTGTAGGTAAACCAACCCGTCGGATTCCAAATGAGTCGGCCGTGGGCCGGATCGGATTCGAGTTCCATCGCGAGCGTGTCGTTGGCCGGGTCGAGATCGGTGTTGTCGGCGTCCGTGTCGTTCTCCAGAACCCCGTTATAGACGTAGGTATGCAACACGTCGTTCTCGTCGACGCTGTACGAATCGTCGACGGCGATCGGCACGTCGTTGACCGACACGATATCCAGGTTGACCGTCGCCGCATCGGAGTAGGATTCGCCGTCATACACCCGATACGTGAAGCTGTCGGTGCCGTGGTAGTCGTCGTCGGGCACATAGGTAAACCACCCGGTGGCATTCAGCGTGAGCGTGCCGTGCGCCGGATCGGTGAGTCGGCAGGCGATCAGATCCTCCTGGGCGGTCTCCTCGTCGGTGTCGTTGGCCAAAACACCGTTATAGGCATACGTGTTGATCGAGTGGTCCTCGTCCGCGACATACTGCTCCGCGTATTCCGTCATGGGGTCGTCCACGGCGACCGGCGGACTGTTGTAGGGGCTCATTTCGAGAACGATGATGCCGCGGAGAATGCAAAACACGGCGGGCTCCTTGATGACGATCCCGTCGGTCAGCTTGTAGTAGCCGGCCGCGTTTCGATAGCCGTTGAGCGTTCCACTCTCGATCATCACCGGGAGCGTATAGTTGTTGGCAAACGTCGTGCCGGCCCGGGGAGCCGGATCGTGAACGATGAGATAGTCAGGGTTGTAATCGGTGCCGTCGTGACCGTAGCCGGCCAGCGTCATGTAGTGGCCGCCGATTTCCTCATAGTTGTCGGTTGCCGCGTCGTAGGTAAACCAGCCGATATTCAGGATGGCCACGCCCCTTTCCTGACTGATGGCCTCGCGTCCCCAATCGAGATCCGGATGGTCCGTCCCCGCGTAGTATTCCGCGTCGCATTGGCAGTAGCCTTGAAACAACAGCCGTTCGTAGTCGTAGCCGTGGTCGTGAATCCAGTTTTTGAAACCCCGGCAAAAATAAGTGATGCCCACCCCGTTCGTTTCATAGGCATTCATGTAGTCGGGCTGAGCGATATCCGCGATCAGATCGTGCTGATCCCGCTTCCGGTCGCCCGAGTCCGAAGCAAGATTCGAGTAGCCGTGGTCGGCCAGCCACATGAGCGAATTGGAGCCGGCCGTCGGGCCACAGAAATAGCCGCCATGCTGCACGCCGTACTCGTCGGGAAAACCGCCATAGGCCATGTCGGTCTGGGTGTAGTCGGGTGTGTTCCACACCTTGTCCAGATAGTAGTCGTCTGCCCGGACGTGATGCGTTCCCAACAGCAGTGCAACGACCAATGCCGCCGAAACCGCCCTTCCAGTCAATCTGCTTCGCATGTTCCGAGACTCCTTCCCACCGCGTGCCAGAGTGATCTCCTGCCCGCTGTCCCGTCTTCCGTTCGATTCTCGCTCATCGTCGCCGACAACCGGCGACCCGCGAGATCGCAACGTGAGTTCATTCGATCATGCGTGGCCAGCCAATGTCAAGAGATCGTTAGCGAGAATGCACAATCGACGTGCGTAAACGGCGTCCCGGCCCGAAACTCGCGTGCTTGGAGCATGGAGAAGACTGAAGGATATTTCAAAACCAGTGATTCAGTTCCTGTCATTCTGAGCGCAGCGAAGAATCTCGGCGGTCGTGGAGCGAGAGATTCTTCGCTGCGCTCAGAATGACAGAAGAATCAGAATCACAAGAAAACCACTCCCATGGTCTTGAAATACCCTCTATTCCGTTCAACAGTCGCCTCGGCAACAAAACGACCAACCCAACAAGTAGCATGGCCACGACCGACGGCTCGGGCACCACCGGGCCGCGGGTCCAGTGGGCCGCGAGAATGGCCGCATCGCGCGGGCCGACAAAACCGTCGTCGTCGAAATCGCCCCACATCCAGTCGACGCCCGTGGCGCCCCAATATTCGGCCAATCGGGCCGCGTCCGCCTCGTCGACCACTCCGTCGCCCGTGGCGTCGCCGGGCACCGACTCGGGCGCGGGCCCCAACGCCATGTAGAGTGCCCGAATGTAGTTCGCGCCCATCTCGTCGAGCCGCTCTTCGAGCACGCCCGGATGACAACCGAACTCGGGCGTGTAGGCGTGCTCGGCGTTGAGCCCGTAACTGCTCTGCGCCCAAATACGCAACATGCCCGAAGCGCCCGACGAGAACGATTGGTCGATGTCCGGTTCGAGTTCGGCCAGGGCCAAGGCAAAAGGGCTATCGCGGTCCGCGTAAACGACCGCGTAATAAGGGTTCCGTGTCCAGGGACCGAAACTGCTGTGGAAATCGAACAGGTAGTCGATGTCGCCGCCCGTGTCGAGAATCATCGCGTCGCGGACGGCCGTCATGTCGGTAAACCCGGTCGGATTGTCCCAATAGCGGTTGTAGTCCTTGTCGGGGTTTTCGGGCGTGCTTCGATAGTAGCCGGCGACGCGCCCGTCGGGGTTGATCTGCGGATAGACGTAAAAATCGGCCAATCGGCGGAGGCCAACGGCCTCGGGCGCGTCGCTCAAGAGGAAATCGATCGCGCCTTCGAAGGCGTGGCTGCCCGGCGTTTCGCAAGGGTGATTACCGCTCGACAGAAGCACCTTCGCCTTCTCGCCCGAGCTGTAGGGATCGGTGATCTTGAATCCGTACAGATCGTTCGGCGCGATGGTTCGCCCCAGGTCGTCGATGCCGCCGGCCGTTCGACCGATAACAAAGTCTCCGCAGCCGCTGGCCGTCGGGCACACAAAAGGACTTTCGACCACGGCGGCCATGTGCTGTTGAGTCCGCGCCAGCGGATAGGGCAACGAATAGGCGACGTAGACCTCGTCCTGAGTGAACGGCTGATTGTTGCTGAAGTAGTACATGCTCCCGCTGGTGTAGCAGTTGTCGAAATAATTCCACTCCGACTGGTCGTAGCTGTAGAGATAGCGATGGTCGGTCAACGTGCCCAGAAACGTGCTCGATGAGATGTCGAATTGCGGCTGAAGCCCCGCAACGCTCGATGCCTTGAAATAGACCCAGCGATAGTAGCTGGTGTAGCCCGCCTGGGTCCACGTCCTGCGCCCGACGAGATGGACCGTGTTGCCGACGACGGCCGAAGCGGCCACGTTGAGCGATCCGCTGTCGAAATCCTGCGACAGCTCGATAGCCCCAACCGGCCGGACCAGCAGTAGTAACCCGAGCAGAACGAGAGTGAACGAGTTCTTCACGGTGCGCTTCCCACGATAGTCGTCGACGGGGATGCTTCGGTGTTTGAAGAGGGTGCCGGCAGCCGCTTGTCAAATCGTGCCGACGAGCTTTTCATCCGAGGTCTTCATTCTAATCAACCGCAGTCCGATTTGTCATCGAAATGGCGCACATACTCCCCCCGACCGGGGCAGCCCATCGACAGGAAATCGACTTGACACTAGTACTATATCACGATATCATTTATTGGTTGGGTCGATCTTCGCTGGAAGGGAGTCCGATGGGCAGGCACGAAGATACCTTGAAGGCCATTTTCGACGAGCCCGTGCGGTCTAACATCGCTTGGCTCGACGTCGAGTCGATGCTCGGCGGCCTGGGAGCCGAGATTTCGGAAGGACGAGGATCGCGCGTGCGGGTTTTTCTTCGTGGCGTTCGGGCCGTGTTCGATCGCCCCCATCCACACAAGGAAACCGACAAAGGCGCCGTCCGCTCGGTACGCCGTTTTCTCAGCGAGGCGGGTATCGAACCCCGATGAATCGCCCTCTTCACGGAGGCGTGGACCAATGATCGAGTACAAAGGCTATTTGGGAAAAGTCGAATTCGACGACGAAGCCGATCTCTTTCATGGCGAAGTGATCGGCATTCGAGATGTCGTCACGTTTCAGGGACGCTCCGTCGACGAATTGCGGGCCGCCTTTCGAGAATCCGTCGACGATTATCTCGAATTCTGCCGGCAGCGAGGCGAACAGCCCGACAAGCCCTGCTCCGGCCGATTCGTCGTTCGGCTCAGCGCGGAGTTGCACCGCAAACTCACGCTCCTGGCTGCCGCGACGGGCCGAAGTCTGAATGCGTGTATCGCGGAGTGCCTCGACCGCGAAGTCGCCCAACAGCTTCCGATGGTGCAGAGTAAGTCGCGATAGCCGGCCCTCGTTGGGTATCAACCTCGCTCGACCATCTCGCCCGCGTGGTAGCTGCTCCGCACGAACGGCCCCGAGGCCACCGCCGCGAACCCTATCGCTCGGGCCAATTCGCCCAACTCGTCGAATTCCTCGGGCGGGACGTATCGGACCACGGCCATCTGCGCCGGCGAAGGCTGCAAGTACTGCCCCAGCGTGAGCAGTTCGCAGCCGGCCTCGTGCAACTCGGCCAACACGTCGAGCACCTCGTCGCGCGTCTCGCCCAGCCCAAGCATCATGCCCGTCTTGGTTCGAATGGCCGGGTTGGCCCGCTTGATCCGCCGGAACGTCTCCAACGTCCAGCGATAGTCGAGCCTCGGCCCACGCACGCTCGAAAACAGCCGCGGCACGGTCTCGACGTTGTAGTTGTACACGTCGGGCGCCGCACCGATCAGCCGGGCAAGTGCCTCGCCGTTGCCGCCCAGGTCGGAGGGCAACACCTCGATCGTCGCCGCGCAAACCGCGCGAACGGCCGCGATGGTTTGGCAAAAATGCTCCGCGCCGCCGTCGGCCAGATCGTCGCGGGTAACGCACGTCACCACCAGATGGCGAAGGCCAAGTCGCCGCGCCGCCTCGGCCACCCGACGCGGTTCGTCCGGATCGACCGCCTCGGGCTCGCCGTGCGCCACGCTGCAAAACGCGCAGTTCCGCGTACATTGCCGGCCGAGAATCATGAAAGTGGCCGTCTTCCGCGCGTAGCACTCCATCCGGTTTGGACACCGCGCATGGTCGCAGACCGTGGCCAAACCCAGCTCCTCGACGAGCCCGGCCGTCAGACGATTCGCAGCCCCCTCGGGCACGCGGACCTTCAGCCAATGCGGCAAACGGCCGCGCGGCGGAGTCGATTCGGGTTGGCAGGGCGATGTCATCGATTGAACCGAGCCGCGAGCGTGAGGGAGTGGTCAATTGACGTCGAGTTTGTGAGCCGCGCTAACCACGCTCGCCTAGCAGCGGATGGCCGGTGTGCATGTGGTAGCGGTCCGCGCCGAGCCGGTCGCTCAGGTGCCGGATCAGCGCCGCGCGGACGCGGGGCATTTTCGCCCGGCCTCGCCGCTCGGCCGCCAGCGAGCCCATCCGGGTCGACGCGTCGCGGTCCGACTCGACCAGGCCGGCCAGCCCGGGCGTCGGGCAAACGTTCACATAGACTCCATGGTACGTCACCCAACGGCGGACCGCCACCCCGAAGACGGCCAGTTGGCCGGTCCGCCCCCAGAGCCCAAACTGTCCCGCGCGAGTCTCGGTCGGAAAGCCCAACTCGTCGAGCGCCGCGCGGACGGCCGCTTGCAGCCGATTGAGAAACTCGCCCGGCGTCGTCGAGAACCACCCGAGCGGCACAATCGGATAGACGGCCAACTGGCCCGGCGAATGGACGACGCAGCCACCCCCCCGTTTGACCCAACGCATGCCGATTCGCCGATCGCGGACCAGGTCGACCTCGTAGTGGATCTCGGCCGGCGTGCCCGCGCGGCCAATCGTGATCAGCGGCGGATGCTCGCAAAACAACAGCCGCATCTGGCCGTCGTCGCGCGCGGCCACCTCGTCGACCAGGCGATCCTGGAGCGCCGCAACCCGATCGAAATCGACCCGGCCAAGCAGATGAACTTCCATCGCCGACCGTCCGGCATCCGCATCGCGTGAAGGCTCTCGCATTTGGGGGGAACTTGAGTGAATCGGGTTTTGCGGGTAAAAGAGAGGTACTCGTTCGGTTGTCAGGTTGGATTTTTCACCACGGAGGACACGGAGGCGAGGAGGCTTTTCAAAACCACGGTCGCGCCCGGATGCCGCAGCGGTGGCCCAGGGCCTGCCCGACACCCAATTTTCCCCCTTGGTTTTGAAACGTCCCCCACCGAGAAAGAACCGCCGTGCCATACAATACAAATCAGAAAATCAGTCATTCAACCCTCGTCTCCGTGTCCCCCGTGTCCTCCGTGGTGAATCCTTCGCTCACCAGACGAAGCCGGGCCGGGCGATGAGGATTATCGCGGAAACGGCTCTTTTTGGAAAGACTCCACCCAGTGGACACGGTCCACGTTGAGTTGGTCGAGGAGCGTTAAAACGGCTAAGAAACCAAAAAAAAAGTCGGTCGGAAAAGACGGCGAGCGGCTGATTGCCCAAAACCGAAAAGCCCGGCACGACTACGAAGTGCTCGACACGCTCGAATGCGGCATCGTGCTCCGCGGCAGCGAGGTGAAGAGTCTGCGCCAAGGCAAGGTCTCGCTGGCCGAGGCCTACGGCCGCATCAAGGGAGCCGAAGTCTGGCTGATCGGTTGCGACATCGCCGAGTACACCGAGGCCAACCAGTTCAACCACGAACCGCGCCGCCCACGCAAGCTGCTGCTGCACCGCCGCGAAATCGATCGGTTCGCCAACCGCGCGCTGCAACGCAGCTTGACACTCGTCCCGCTACAGATGTACTTCAAACGCGGCCGAGCCAAAGTCCTGCTGGGCATCTGCCAAGGCCGCC
>JAFGIR010000306.1 GCA_016929515.1 Pirellulales bacterium
GACGCCAGCGCCCGGGAGCTCACCCGCGAGGCCGCCCTGGCCGCCGGTCTGCCCGAGGGCCTGGTGCTGCTGGAGGAGCCGCAGGCGGCGGTCTACTCGTGGCTGGCGACGACCGGGGAGCGTTGGCGGCGAATCCTGGCGGTGGGCAATAAGCTCCTGGTTTGCGACGTGGGCGGCGGCACCACCGACCTTACGCTGGTGGCCGTCTCCGAAGAGGCCGGTGAACTGATTCTGGAGCGGATGGCCGTGGGCAACCACCTCCTGGTGGGCGGCGACAACATGGACCTCGCCCTGGCCCACCGGGTGGCCGGACGCTTCGCCGAGCAGGGCGTGAAGCTCGACCCCTGGCAGTCGGTCGCCCTTTGGCACTCGTGCCGCACCGCCAAAGAAGCGCTGTTAACGCCCGACGGGCCCGAGCGGCATTCCGTCGCGGTGCTGGGCCGCGGGAGCCGGCTGATCGGCGGGACCGTGTCGGTGGAGGTCGAGCGGCAGATCGTCAGCGAGCTATTGGTCGACGGCTTCTTCCCCCGCTGCGAGGTGACCGACCGGCCCGCCCAGCGCCGCGCCAGCGGCTTCCAGGAGATCGGCCTGCCGTTCGAGTCCGATACGGCCGTGACGCGGCACCTGGCCGCGTTTTTGGCGACCCACGGCGACGGGAACAGCCCGGCACGGCCCAGCCACGTGCTTTTTAACGGCGGTGTGTTCAAGGCCGACGTGCTACGCCGCCGGTTGTTGGACGTGTTGGGCGATTGGTCGGCCGCCGACGAGCCGCCGCGCGTGCTCGAAGGCGTGCACGATTTGGACCATGCCGCGGCCCGGGGGGCGGCCTACTATGGTTGGGCGAAACAGACCGGCGGCGTGCGGATTCGGGGCGGGACTGCCCAGGCGTACTACGTCGGCATCGAGACGGCCGGGCTGGCCATTCCCGGAGCGCCGCGGCCGCTGAGTGCGCTGTGTGTCGTGCCGATCGGCATGGAAGAAGGAACCGAAACGGACGTGGCCTCGGGCGAGATCGGTCTGGTCGTGGGCCAGCCGGCGCGATTTCGGTTTTTCAGCTCGTCGACCCGCGGGCAGGACCGGCCGGGCGACGTGCTCAAGACGTGGACCGATGAGGAATTGGTCGAGACGGACCCGTTGGAAACGACGCTTCCGGCCGATGAAACGACCGACGAGACGTACGTGCCGGTTCGATTCCAATCGCGGATTACCGAGTTGGGCACGTTGGAACTTTGGTGCCGCGGCACGCGGGACGATCGCCGGTGGAAGCTGGAATTCAGCGTCCGCGAGAAGTAGGGTGGGCGCCGCCCACCGAATTGTCGGCGCAGAGTCATCGCCTATGCCAGAGCAGAGTCATTGGCTATGCCAAAACGGTCGCTACGCCAAAACGGTCATCCTGAGCGTAGCGAAGGATCTCGGTGGTGGCGGAGATTCTTCGCTGCGCTCAGAATGACAATGCTTGTGAGGTCTCGGTGGGCGGTGCCCACCCTACGGAGAAGGATATCAGCAAGTGCGAGTGACCGTGTTGGCGGGTGGGCCGTCGAGCGAGCGTGAGGTGAGCCTCGAAAGCGGCCGTGCCGTGGCCGCCGGGTGCGAGCGGCTTGGGCACGACGTGCTCAAGGCGGATATCACGCCCGACGACCTCGGCGCGCTGGATCGCCCGTGCGACCTGGTGTTTCCCGTCGTGCACGGCACGTTCGGCGAAGACGGCGAGCTGCAGGCAATTCTCGAATCGCGCGGGATGCGCTACGTCGGTAGCGACGCGGCCGCGTCGCGACTCGGAATGGACAAGCACGCCACGAAGCGTCGCTGGCACGACGCGGGTCTTCCGACCGCGCGGTGGGCGTGCGTCGCGCGGGGTGACGAGCCGTTGGTTCACGCCGTCGCCCCGCCGGTTGTGGTCAAGCCGGCTTGCGAGGGAAGCAGTGTCGGCGTCGTTTTTTGCGACACGCGAGAGGACGTCGACGCAACGGTCGCCCGGTTGCTCAAGCGGTTCGAGCGAGTCGTCATCGAGCGGCGTCTGGTTGGCCGGGAACTGACCGTGGGAATTCTCGGCCAACAGGTTCTGCCGATCGTCGAGGTGCTGCCGGCCGAGGGTTTCTACGACTTCGAGGCGAAATATCGGCGCGACGATACACGCTACGTGGTCGAGCCGGACATCGACCGGGCGACGTACCAGCAAATACAGGAGTTGGGCGTCGCGGCCTATCGGCTGCTGGGTTGCCGGCACTACGGTCGAGTCGACCTGATGTTGGACGAGCACGATGGGCCGCAATTGTTGGAAATCAACACTGTGCCCGGGTTCACCGAGCACAGCCTGTTGCCCAAGGCCGCGGCGCACGTGGGCATCGGGTTCGACGAGTTGATCGAAAGGCTCCTCGGGCTCGCGATGGGCGAAGCGGACGAATTGTAGGATACGTGCTTACACGCATCGAGAAAGAACGATGAATGCGGCCGGTTGCCGCGTAGCGGGTGCTTGTTAACGGATAATAAATGTCACAAACCGATAGAACGCCGGCGCGCTACGTCGTCGGCATTGACCTGGGCACGACCAATTCGGCGGTGACCTACATCGACACGGACGAGCCCGACTGGCGGATTCGCACGTTCGCCGTGCCGCAGTTGGTTGCCGCCGGCCAAATCGAAGCCCGCGATACGCTGCCGTCGTTCCACTACGAGCCGACGAGCGAGGAACAGGCCGGCCGGTCGTTTCAGATGCCCTGGGAGGAAGAATCGTCGGGGTCGATCGTGGGTGTATTGGCTCGCGATCAGGGGACGATGACCCCAGGCCGGATGATCGCCTCGGCGAAGAGTTGGCTGTGCCACTCGGGCGTCGATCGGACGGCCAACCTGTTGCCGTGGCAGGGAGCGGCCGAGGTCGCGCGACTCTCGCCGGTCGAAGTCAGTGGGCGTTATCTGAATCACATTCGGAAGGCGTGGGACGCGGCCATGGGCGACGCGCCGCTAGCCGAGCAGGATGTTGTACTGACGCTGCCTGCCTCGTTCGACGAAATCGCCCGGGAACTGACCGTCAAGGCGGCTGCCCGGGCCGGGCTGGCTCGGGTCGTGTTGATCGAAGAACCGCAGGCGGCGTTTTATGCTTGGATCGACGCCCATCGCGATACGTGGGCGACGCGGGTCGAGCCGGGCCAGAAGATTCTCGTGTGCGACTGCGGCGGCGGGACGTCGGACTTCACGCTCATCCGCGTGCGGCGGACGGCAGACGGCTGCGTACAGTTCCACCGCGTGGCGGTCGGCGAGCATCTGATTCTCGGCGGCGACAATCTCGATCTGGCCCTGGCCCGGCATCTCGAACAGCGGTTGGTCGGCGACGGCCGGTTGGAGCCTCGCCAGTGGGCCGTGCTGGTTTGTCAATGCCGCGCGGTCAAGGAGACGTTGCTCGGGGCCGACGCGCCCGAGCGGTTGACCGTGAATTTGCCGGGCGCGGGCACGCGACTGATCGGCGGCGGGTTGCGGGTCGAGGTGACACGCGTCGAAGTGGCCGAGCTACTGCTGGAGGGGTTCTTTCCGCGAACGCAATTCGACGAGTCGCCGCGAAATCTGGCGTCGGGGTTTCAGGAATTTGGGCTGCCGTTCGCACCCGAGCCGGCCGTGACCCGCTATCTGGCCGCGTTCCTGCGCAACCACCGGTTCGCCGGCGTCGAATACGACAGCCCTGTTGGGCAAGCCGGCAGTGGCACCCAAGCGGCCGACGCGGCGCGGCCCGACGTCGTGCTTTTCAACGGCGGGCTGTTCGAGTCGACGCAAATTCGCTCCCGGGTGTTGGAGGTGATTCGCGGTTGGTTCGACGCGGACGAACCCGGCTGGGAGCCGGTTGTGTTAGCCAACGAGCGTCTCGATCTGGCGGTTGCCCGGGGAGCGGCCTACTACGGGATGGTCCGTCGTGGCCACGGGGTACGGATCGCGGCCGGTCTGGCGAGGACTTATTACATCGGCGTCGAGAGCGAGCGGCCGTCGGCCGTTTGTCTGGTTCCGGCGGGGGCGGAGCCGGGCGGCGAGATCGCGCCGGTCGATCGGGAATTCCGCTTGTTGGTTTCCACGCCGGTCGAATTTCCACTGTTGGCCAGCAGCACGCGATTGACCGACGCGCCGGGCGAGGTGGTCGCGATCGACCGCGAGCAGATGACCCCCCTGCCGCCCATTCGCACCGTGCTGCGGAAGCGAAGGAAGGGCGACGCCGACGAGGTTTCCGTGCGACTACACGCCGCCTTGAGCGAAATCGGCACGCTTGAGCTCTGGTGCGAGCAGGTCGACGGGCCGGGCCGATGGCGGCTGCAATTTGACGTTCGCTCGACGACCGAGACCGACCGAGTGGCTCATGCAAGCGCGGCCGAGGCCGAGGGTTTTTTGGACGAGTCGGTCTGGGAGTCGTGCCGCGAGCGAATCGTCGACACGTTCGGCCCGGACGCCAAGGAAAAACCGGCACGGCTGGTCAAGCACCTGGCCGAGGCGGTCGGCGCGAGCCGCCACGAGTGGCCGGCCTCGCTGCTGCGGCGGATGGGTCAGTTGCTGCTTGAGGAGGAAGCGGGCCGGCGGCGCAGCCCGTTGCACGAAGCCCGATGGCTGAATCTGTTGGGTTTTGCGTTGCGCCCCGGCTATGGGCTGGCGGCCGACGACTGGCGGGTCGGCGAGACGTGGCGACGGCTGCAGGGCAACCTGGTCCACTCGACCGTGATGTGCCGGGCCGAGTGGTGGATTCTCTGGCGGCGAATCGCCGGCGGACTGACCGCCGGACAGCAACGCTCGCTGGCGGATCCGGTGCTCGGGCCGTTGCGGGCGATGCATCGGCAGATGACCACGGGCAAGGGAAGCGGCGGCCAGTTTACCGCGGGGTCGCACGAGACGGCCGAAGTCTGGCGGCTGTTGGGTTCGCTCGAACTGCTGGACACCTCGACCAAGATCGAGTTGGGTGGAATGCTCTTGGACCTGCTGCCGAAGCCGAGAATGGCGCCGGTCCGCCCCTCCATGGGCTGGGCCGTCGGCCGGATCGGGGCGCGGCGACCGGTCTACGGTCCGTTGAACACCGTGGTGCCGTCGGAAGTGGCGGTCAAGTGGCTGCGGCGCGTGATGGACGCCCCCGGCGACGAACCGCTGGCGAGCTTCGCGGTCATGGAATTGGCGCGGCGGACCGACGACCGGTATCGCGATCTGCCCGACAAGGCTCGCGCTGAGGTCGTCCGATGGCTCCAGGCCGTCGGCGCGCCGGACCATTACGGGCAATTGGTCGAACAGGCCGACCGGCTCGACACCGAGGAACAAGGGCTCGTCTTCGGCGAGGCCCTGCCAAAGGGGCTGCAGATTCTCTGACCGGCCGTTGGACCATTCTCTCACGTGGCGCGGCTTGGCTTCGAAAGAAGACCGCGATTAGGTCATGAGGAGGAGTCGGAGTTTGGTTCCGCGAGGGAAGACGAAGCGAGATCGGCGTCGTCGGGTTGTTCGTCTTGCTGGTCGGTCTTCTGGGTGTATTTCAGGATGATCGGGAGGAAGGCGGCGCGGTCGATCGGTTTGGTCAGATAGGCATCGCAGCCCGCGTCGAGGCATTTCTGACTGTCGCCGAGCATGGCGTTGGCCGTCAGGGCGACAATGGGGCCCGTGTAGCCGGCGCGGCGGAGCAAGCGGGTCGCGTCGTAGCCGTGCATGACGGGCATTTGCATGTCCATGAGGATGAGGTCGAACGGGTGGCCTTCGGCCTTGGCCGCCAGGGCTTTGTCGTGGGCCAGCTTGCCGTTTTCGGCGATTGTGACTTGAGCGCCAGACTTCTTCAAAAGGAACGAGATGAGCCGCTGGTTATCCGGGCCGTCTTCGGCCAGCAGGATGTGGCAGTTGAGCCGGGCGTTGGGCGTGGCTTCTTCTTGGGGCGTGCGGTGGCTTTTGGCGAACGTTTCGCTCACGTTCCTGAGCAAGGGGATGCCGCTCAGCGAGCCCGTGTCGACCGTGACGGTGAACGTGCTTCCCTGGCCGGGTTTGCTGTTGAGGGTAATGTCGCCGCCGAGGATCGCGGCCAATCGCTTGCTGATGGCCAATCCCAGGCCGGTGCCGCCGAACCTTCGACTGGTCGAGGCGTCGACCTGGACGAACGGTTTGAAGAGTTTGCTGGCCTGGTCCTCGGGAATGCCGATTCCCGAGTCGATGACGTCGACTTGCAGCAGGGGCGTTTTGGGATTGTCTTGGACGAGTCGCGTGACGAGGCGTACTCCGCCGGTTTCGGTGAATTTGATGGCGTTGCCGACGAGGTTGATTAGAATCTGGCGGAGGCGGTTGGGGTCGCACTGGATGGAGTCGGGGATCGGTCCGACGAACTCCGTGGCGAGTCGCAGGTTCTTCGATTCGGCGCGAACTCGCATCAGCGAGGCGACGTCGGCCACGAGCCGTGTCGGCGAGCAGGCGGTCCGTTCGATTTCCAGCTTGCCGGCCTCGACCTTGGACAGATCGAGGATGTCGTTGATGAGTTCGAGAAGATACTCGCCGTTGCGTTTGATGGTGGCGGCGGCCGTGAGGTCTTCTTCCTTCTGGAGACTTCCCAAAAGCACGTCGGAGAACCCGAGAATGGCGGTCATGGGCGTACGGATTTCGTGGCTCATGTTGGCCAGAAATTCGCTCTTGGCGTGGCTTGCGGCCTGGGCAGCCTCGTTGAGTTCTTCGAGGGCACTGTTGGCCGAGGCTAGCGCTTCGGCATAGTCGCGCAAGTCGCGTTCGTCGCGTTTGGTTTCCGTCATGTCACGGACAACCGCCTGGAGAACGGTTCTTCCGTTCATTTCCATCGTATTGAAAATGCAGTCGACGGGCAGTTCCGAGCCGTCGACGCGCCGGTGCATCCACTCGAAGCGGACGCTGCCCTTGTCCATGGCCTCGGCAATCCGCCGGTCGGCCAACTCGCGAGAATTCTCGCCGCTCGGTTGGGTCGTGGGCGACAAATCGCCGGGGTGCTTGCCGCAGAACTCCTCCTTGAAAGTGAGGCCAAAGAGGCGAAGCGTGGCTTCGTTGCAGTCGAAAAAGCCTTTCTCGTCGAGAAGCATCACCGCGTCGCTCGAAAGCTCGTAGAGGGCTCGGAATTTGTGCTCGCTGTCCTTGAGGGCTTCCTCGGCCTGCTTGCGCTGGGTAACGTCGCTGTTGATGCACCGGTAGCCGACCAGCATGCCTTCCTCGTCGAGCATGGGAGTGGCGCTTGTTTCGATCACCACCGGCGAGCCGTTCTTATGGAGGTAGGCGCATTCCAATCCCGAGAAGGACTGGCCGACGCGCGCCGCGCTCTTGAAGAAGGCGGCGACTCCCGCGGCATCGTCGGGGGTCATGAGTTCGAACGGCGTCTTGCCAATGACTTCCTCGGGTTCGAGCCCCAAGGCGTCCTGGACCTGGGTGCTGGCATAGGTGATTCTGCAGGTGGAATCCATCTCCCAGATCCAGTCGCTCATGAGCTCGACAAGCGAGCGGTATTGTTCCTCGCTCTTCCGAAGCGCGTCCTCAATCAACGTGCGATTTGCAAGGTCCATCTCCAATCGCTCATTCAACTCCTCGGCCATCGAGGAGCGGCTGACAATGTTGCCCGTGAACCAAAGACTCCACGCGATCACCAGCAGAATAGAAACGCCGGCGAGCATGCCCGTGACGCGGATGCCCGTGTTGATGCTCGATTCGAGAACGCGACTGCTGTGAATGCTTCGGGCGGAATACTCCTCGGAGGTAATGCACGCACCGTCCAGCAAGGCACGCATGCCTGGCTTGAACGGTTCCATGGCCCGATCCGCTTCGTCGGCGCCGTTCAGCTCTCCAGCGTCGGCTGCCCTGACGATGTCCATCAAGTGCATGCGATAATCGCGGGCCGCCGTCTGCCAAAGGCGAATCCGCCGTTTTTCGACGAGGTTCGTGCTCTGGATTGTGTAGTCATAGAGCGCGCCGCGAAGCGTGACAAAGGCGGCGTTCCATTTCCGGGCGTATTCATTGCGCGCCGCCGGATTCTGGAGGTTCAGGAACAGGTCCTTCTCGTAGCGAGAACACTGAAGTGCCGCCTGGACCACGTTGTCGACGACGATGGCCTGACGCGCGTCTCTGGCCATCATCTTCGTGGCCTCCGTGGTCAAGCGGTACTGCCGGACGAGAGAATAGCCTCCGATAAGGAGGATGGCCAGGCACAGGAGCGTGGTCAGCAACAACGGATTCCGTTCGGGAATGTTGTCGCGATTCGATGGAGGGATGTCCGCCATGGCGTTGTAGGTTTCTCAGCGGGATTGGAGCATAGCATCAAACGTGAATCCGAACGCTGCCGCAATGGCCGGCGGTCCCGTCGATAGCGGCAAGGGAAAGGGCGCGGACACACAGTAAAACGTAGGTTGTGGGCCGAGAAAGTCACACGCGGACGCGGGAGAATCGGGCGCATCGCGCCGATTGTGCGATTTGTAACGAATGCTGGACGAAAGCAGAACGCCGCTGAACGCCGGCCAGCCAGCGCAGCGCTCTGGTCAAGACATCCGGGCGTCTTCCGACCGACGCTCAGAACAGTCCGACGACGTTGCCGTCGGCGTCGACATCGATCGATTCGGCGGCGGGAATCTTGGGCAACCCGGGCATGGTCATGATCTCGCCCGTAAGCACCACGATGAAACCGGCCCCGGCCGAAACCCGCACGTCGCGGATCGGAACCTCGAATCCGGTGGGCCGGCATTTGAGCAAGGGGTCTGTCGAAAGCGAGTACTGTGTTTTGGCCATGCAGACGGGCAACTTGCCGTAGCCCGAGTCCTCGAGGTGCCGGAACTTGTTAAACACTCGCTTGTCGGCGACGATCTTGTCGGCGCCGTAGATTTTTCGGGCGATGACCTCGACCTTGTCCCAAAGGGGCAAGTCGTCGGAATACAAGAGTTTGAAATGGGGTTTCGTGTTGTCCATGAGGTGGATCAAGGCTTGGGCCAGTTCCTCGGCGCCTTCGCCGCCGCGGAGCCAATGATTGGAGCGTGCCATGGGGACGCCGAGCGAGTCGCACTGATCCTGGACGGCCTGGAGTTCTTCCTCGGCGTCGCTGGAGAAGCTGTTTAGCGCAACGAGAACCGGCAGGCCGTAGTTTCGGAGGTTCTCGACATGCTTCGCGAGGTTGGCCAGGCCCGCTTGGAGCGCGTCGCGATTGGGTGTCGTGAGATGGGCGACCGAGATGCCGCCGTGATTTTTCAAGGCACGCACGGTGGCGACGAGGACGACGGCGTCGGGCTTGAGACCCGCCTGGCGACACTTGATGTCGAAAAACTTCTCCGCGCCCAGATCGGCGCCGAAGCCAGCCTCGGTAATCGTATAGTCGGAGAGCCGCATGGCTAGCTTCGTGGCAATCAGACTGTTGCAACCGTGGGCGATGTTGGCGAAGGGGCCGCCGTGGATAAAAGCCGGGTTGTTTTCGAGCGTCTGGACCAGATTCGGGTTCAAAGCGTTCTTCAACAATACGGTCATCGCGCCGTGGGCCTTCAGATCGGCCGCGGTGATGGGTTTTCGATCGCTGGTGAAGGCGACGACGATCCGCCCGAGCCGCTCCTTCAGCTCGACGAGCGATTCGGAGAGGCAGAAAATGGCCATTATCTCGGAAGCGACCGTGATGTCGTAGTGGCACTCGTGGGGAATGGAATCGTTGATTCCGCCCATGCCGACGACCACGTTGCGCAGCGCGCGATCGTTCATGTCGATGACGCGCCCCCACATGATTCGCCGAGGATCGATTTCAAGCGAATTGCCGTGGTGCATGTGGTTGTCGAGCATGGCGGCGAGAAGGTTGTGAGCCAGCTCGATGGCGTGCAAATCGCCGGTGAAATGGAGGTTGATGTCTTCCATCGGCACGACCTGGGCATAGCCGCCGCCGGCCGCGCCGCCTTTCATGCCGAAACAGGGTCCCATCGACGGTTCTCGCAGACAGACGGTCGTGCGTCTTCCGAGCCGGTTCATGCCGTCGGCCAGCCCGATGCTGGTCGTGGTTTTGCCCTCGCCGGCCGGGGTTGGGGTGATGGCGGTGACCAGCACGAGCTTGCCCGTCGGCGCGTCCGCCAGACGATCGTACAGATCGAGTCGCACTTTCGCTTTCACCGGTCCGAAGTGTTCCAGGTCGCTGGTGTCAATATTCAACTTGGCCGCGATTTCGTCGATGGGGAGCATTTTCGCTCCGCGAGCAATCTCGATATCGGGCGGCAAAGGGGAGGAAGCACTGGTCATGAGCGTACCTTGTCGGAAAGAAACGAAGAAAATCAAAAAATGGCTCGCATCGACCACTCGCGCTCACGACGTGCATCGCCCGTGCCACGCGACGGAATCGGGATCAGGCGTAAAAATCGCGTACTCGCATGAGCGCCTCGAAGCCGTCCTCCATTTGGAGGATATCCTCGATGCAGACCATGGCCGGGTGATCGGCGCCGAGCAGTTCGTACTTGCGCTTGACCGAACCGATCACCATGTCGAGCCCCAGCGGCATGACCTTGGTCAAAAAGGCGCTTTCCAAGGGGCCTTTGACCGGCGAACCGTCCGCTCGTTTCGGCGGCAACATCACCGTGAAATTGCTCAGCCCGACGGACATGTGCACGCCGGCAAAATCGGGGTCGTCGTGAATCATCGCGGCTGCCTGAATCAACCGCTTCAGGTTGCCCTCCGAGTCGGATCCGAGCGGGGCGATGCCCGGGTCGAAGATCAAATCGTCGTTGGGGATTCCGCCGCCGACGGCTCCGGCCGCCGCGCGCATCGCCTTGGCCGCGGCGCAGGTCTCGTCGGCCGTGTGGCAGCCGCCGCTTCGGCCGTCGACCATTTGCTCGGAAACGAGCAGAATCGGGCGAAACGGGCAGACGGCGTAGAGCTCGAACATCTCCATCCGCAACGGCGAGATCGAGTTGAGCACGGGCTTCTGGCCGCCGGCCCGATCGGCGTCGTAGGCCGCGAGCCCGGCGCGGGCGATCTCGACGTCGGGCGTGTCGATCGAAAGCGGCTTGGCGGTGACGCCTTGAATTTTGCGGACCAGATCGGCCATGAATTCGGGCGAGCGAGGACCGATGTTGACGTCGATGTAGGCCGCTCCCCGCTCATCCTGCATCCGAGCCAGTTCCAACAGCCCGTCAATGTCCTCGGCGTCAAACAATTTGTGCGTCGACGGAACCGAATCGTTGATCGATTCGCCGATGATTGTTAAACCTTCAATGGCCATGGGCAAACTCCTGCCAGTTTTGTGGTTAATGGGTGTTTATTGGTTTTTCGCACTTCCTGTCATTCTGAGCGAAGCGAAGAATCTCGGCAAGGCGATCTGAAGGGCGATGCCGACGAGATCCTTCGCTGCGCTCAGGATGACCGAGTTGCTGTCATTTCGAGTTGTTGTCATTTCGAGTTGCTGTCATTCCGAGTTGCTGTCATTTCGAGTTGCTGTCATTTCGAGTTGCTGTCATTCCGTGTTCCTATCATTCGGTGCTACTGTCATTCTGAGCGAAGCGAAGAATCTCGATCTTCATACCAGCATCGGCTCAAATCCTGCCATTGCGGGTTCTGTGATTCGATCAACGCAATCTTCTTTGACCGCCGCCAGCCCTTGATCCGTTTCTCTCCTTCGATGGCTTGTTGGATATCGGAAAAAGCCTCGTACCAGACCAATTGCGTGATGTTGTACTTGCTGGTGAAGCCTTGCGTCAATTTGTGTTTGTGTTCATGGACTCGGCGTTCGAGGTCATTCGTTACGCCCGTATAAAGCGTACGCGACTTGTTTGTCATAATGTAGACGTAGTACTCGGGCATGCGTCAATCGGCGTAACGAAAACGAAACGTGGACGAGATCCTTCGCTGCGCTCAGGATGACAGGGTTTTTGGATGGCCGTGTATTTAGGATGACAGAGTTTTGGAGTGACCGTGTATTTAGGATGACCAAGTTCTTGGATAACTTGCTATTCAGTATGACCTGCTATTCAGTATGACCTTGCGACGAGCCGTCATCGGGATGCTTTGCCGCGTAGTGGTCGCGGTCGAGGTACGTATTGACCCAGGCGGACGTGTGTTTCAACGCCGCGTTATGGATAATCGGTGGACGATCGAGCATGGTCTCCGATTCGCCGTAGTGCTTCAGCCGCTCGTAGGCGCGTGCCCAGAGACAGTCCTTGTCGTCCAATTCGCATCGTCCGTCGCGCGATCCGCCGCACGGGCCGTTGCGCGTCCCCTTCGAACATGCCGTGTTGGGACACAAATAGGCGCAGTCGGGCAGGCTGCAATCGCCGCAGTCTTCGCAACCGTAGCCGATGTGTTTCGAGAGTTTCTCGATCCAGTAGGACAGCCGCCCGAGGATCCCCGGGTTGCCCGAGCGGTCGAGGCGTTTGAACAATCGCGTCATGAGCGGATAGAGATTGTGGCCGCGATCAAACGCGAGTTTGTGCACGAGCCGCGACGTTCGGTAGTTGAGGTTGACGTGTTTGGATCGGCCGGGCCGGGCGATCGATTTCATGTACTCGGGATTGATCCGCGACGGATCGCTCATGCCCGTCTTCGGGTCGTGCTCGAACAGGAAGAACTCATCGGCCACCGAGTAGCAAATGTCGGGCAGGAAGTCGCGCCAGTCGTCGGAGCCGAAACTTTCGGCCAGCTCGATGATGCGGCCGAACGTTTCGGCCTTGGCCAATCCTCCGAGATAACCGGCGGCGAAACCGAGCCCTTTGAAAACGGCGAGTTGCTTGGCGGCCAGTTCGTGAAAGAACTTGCGTCCCTTGTCGTCGCCGGCCGCGTATTTCTGGCAGGTGGCGAGCAACTCGTCGCTGACGACGCAGCCGGCCAGCTTTCCGCCGTGGAACATCTTGGCGACGAACCCCGTCAGGACGTAAACGTTGCCAACGATCGGCACCGGCAGCCCACGAGAATCGAGCAGGAGCTTGATTTCGTGGAATTTCCGCATGTCGTAGCCCAACTGGGGAATGACCCACTGGGCCCCGGCGGCGATCTTCTGGACGAGTTTGAAATACTGGGGCATCAACTCGCGTTCATGACGCTTGAACGGCGAGACCACGCAGCCGATGAAGAAATTGGTTGCGGGGAGTGTTTCGAGGGCGCCCCGCCGTCCCGGCACCCGCAAACCCTCGTTCATCGACCGCAGCAATGTGATCAGGCCGACGCTTTCGAGATCGAAGGCCGGCTCGGCCGTGCCGGCGAATCCACCGGTCGGATAGTCGCCCGTGATGGCCAGCAGGTTGTCGAAACCTTCGGAGGCGTATCGCCACGCGGCCGACTCAAGGCCGTTGCGGTTCATGTCCTTGCAGGTCAAGTGCAAGACGACACGCTCGCGGTGCTCGGTGAATAGACCGGCCAACCAGTCGGGCGGCAACATGGCCACCCCGCCCGGATTGTCCGTCACCGAAACCCAATCGATGCTGGGATGGTCCAAGAGATCCTGGGCAAAACCGGCCAGCTTGCTCTGTGACGGGACCGGGCTGAATCCGCGACTGGTGACGATCTCCGCCCCATAGTGGAATCGGTCGTCGGCAAGGATCTCACGATAGGTCATGCGATCGGGCTCAGTCATGCGAAGGTCACCCTCCTACAGCTTCCTTGAGAACACCGCAAAAAGCGCAAACACCCGTCATTTTGCGACGGGTGTTGATGGGGATCCGATTCGATCCGCACAAACCACCAAAATACCATGTTTGCACCGCGTTTTCCATTACATCGGTGAATTTTTGGTTTGGGCAATCGCCTTTCTTTTCCCTTCGGCGAACTCGGCGCGCGAGCGTAGGTTCTCCCGTCTGCGTGGATCAGTTGTCGCGTCGGGGCGAGTCTTGAAACGAACGTCGCGGCGCTGCGGTGCCCGGAATACGAAACCCCCGGCGTGGATGACGCGGTCGGCCCTCAGACAGCGAGTCGCCTTCATCTCGCAGTTGCGGGTGACAGGCCGTGTCGGGTATAGTGCAGGCACTGCTGATGGCCGCGTGTAACTCAATGGCTGGCCAGCCGTATTGATTGATGGCTCCATTTCAAGTGATCGGGAAGGGTGGCGCCAGATGTCCTGGAAACCAGGCTCCCGCTGTTCGCCCTTTTGTGTATCACGTATGCAGGGGGAGTGATCGGGCGGGGGGTATGGGATTGAATCTGTGTGGGGGGTATCGGAAGACGACGCGCTTCTGTCCGTGGACGATCGATTACGCCATCACGATCAATCGAGTCGAAGCGACCGACCAGGCAGACATTGACAAGGAGGAGGAACGGAATCATGAACGAAACACTCGTGAGGGACATTATGATCCCTCTTGAAGAATATCCCTGCGTTCCCGACACGTTCACGCTTCGCGACGCTATTCTCGGAATACAGGTCCAGATCCAGAGAGAAGAGCTGAGCACGGTGCCTCGGGTGGTGCTGGTTTTCAATGAGAATCACAGCAAGCTCTTGGGAATGCTCCGACGCCGGGACATTATGCGTGGACTCGAACCGCGATTCATGGTCCGCGGACCGATCGGAACTCGGCGAATGCCCTACAACGTGAAAATCGACCCGAATCTGTCCGAATTTTCTTACGACAAGGCCATGTTGGGGATTCGTCGCCGCGCCGACCGGAAAATCAAGGATTTTATGATCCCCATCAAGGCGACCATCAATGATAATGATCACATCATGAAGGCCGTCTGCGAAATGGTTGACAAGAATACAAGCCTGCTTCCCGTGATGAAAGACGACGACGTTGTCGGCGTGCTGCGCTCGGTGGACGTGCTGAACGAGCTTGCCCGCCCCCTAGGTTTCTGAGTTCCGAGTGACAAGTTCCCGTTCATCGCGAGAATGAGTTGCCACCATGGTGAAAGACGCGGCCCGCAAAGACCATCACCCTGGCGCGGACGGCACGACGCCGCATGTCCGTCTGGTACGAAGGGGCAAATGGGTTGATTGGAGAAAGCATATCTGGCTTTTTGTCGGCCTCGGGCTTTTCGCGATCGTCTACCTGTGTCCCGCCTTTTCCGACGCCGTCGATCCCGAGGGAAAATCGTTTGTCTTAACTCACCAGGCCAAGGCCGCCTTGGGACTGTTCTTGCTGGCGGCGACGTGGTGGGTGTTCGAAGTGATCCCGATCGGCGTCACGAGCATCATGATCGGCGTGGTCCAGGTTTTGTTCCTGATCAGACCGGCGAAGGTGGCCTTCGGCGATTTCATGGATCCGTCGGTCTGGTTCATCATCGGCTCGATTACGTTCGGAATCGTCTTCTCGAAAACCGGGCTGACGAAACGAATGGCGTATCGGATGCTGGTTAAGGTGGGCGAGCGGACCAGCATGATTTACCTCGGGTGTTTTCTCGTGACGGCGGGGCTGACTCTAATCATGGCCCACACGGCCGTGGCTGCCACGATCTATCCGCTTCTAATGGCCATCCACTCGCTCTACAGCGACGACCAGAGACCGACGAAATTCGGCAAGGGGCTCTTCATCGGCATGGCCTTTGTCGCGGGGGCCGGCAGCATTGTTACGCTGCTGGGAGCCGCCCGCGGCGCCGTGGCCATTGGCTTTTTCAATGACATTGTCGGCCGCGAGATCACCTTCTTCGAGCTGAGCTACTACATGCTGCCTGTCGGCGGCACCATGGTCATTCTGCTTTGGGTGCTCTGCATGGTGCTGTTCAAGCCCGAAGAGCGGACGATTCCCGGCCTTCGGGAGCGGGCCCGAATGCTCCACCAGCGACTTGGTCCGATGAATCGCAAGGAGATTGCCACGCTGGTTATTGTTCTGTCGGCCATTGGCGTCATGAGCCTGCGATCGTTCGTGCCTGCCTTGGCGGAGAACCTGGACAAAAGCGCGGTGATTCTGGTGGCCACGATTCTGTTCTTTATTTTCAAGATTCTCACGGTGCAGGATCTGGAGAGCATTCCCTGGAACATCGTCTTATTGTTCGGCGGAGCGATGAGCATCGGCTTCTGTCTGTGGGAAACCGGCGCGGCAACATGGTTGGCCGTCAAGTGGCTGGTTCTTTTTCAGAATGCGCCGGGGTTCGTGTTTGTCATGGGAACGGCCCTGTTCGTGTTGGTCATGACGAATCTGATCATGAACGTCGCGGCGATTGCCATCTCGCTGCCCGTGGCGCTGGTGATCGCGCCCTATCTGGGCGTAGCGCCGGAGGTTGTGTTGTTTTCGTCGCTGGTCGTCGCCGGAATGCCCTTTTTGTTGCTGGTGGGCGCGGCTCCGAACGCGATTGCCTACGAAAGCCGCCAGTTCACCTCCGGGACGTTTTTGCTTGCCGGCATCCCTGCCAGTATCTTGCTGATGTTCGTTCTGGCCGTGTTCGTGTTGTGGATTTGGCCGCTGATGGGCATGCCGGTTACGGTTCCGTAGCATGCCGTTCTTGTTGGGTGTTTCCGAGTCGGAGGCTCGGGAAGTCCTTGAGTAGGCTCCTAGAGTCCACCGTCGTGGATCATTCGGTCCAACGCGGCGAGCGAGACGTTCCAGGCCGGTTGCAGGTCAAGATGCGAGTTCCACCAGCTCGTGACGACGTCGGCCAGATCGACGCCCGGTGGGCCGGTCAGATGCCAACGATCGACGGCCAGCCGCACGGTTGCCGGGTCGTTATCGCACAGACGCAATTCGCGGCCCGACGCGAGCGACGCCGGCAACATGGCCAGCGAGGCGACCAGCGGCAGATGGTCGCGGTGGATCGTCTCGCTGAACATCGGCAGATCGACGTTCAGTTGGGCGAGCAACCAGGCGAGCCGGAGGACCTCGGGCAGTTGGGGCACGGGGTCGGTTTCGACCGACTCAATCCGCACCGTGTTGTACGGCAGATGAGCCACGCCGTCGCCGCCGCAGACCGCCGGCACGAGGATGACGTCGGCCTTGGGCACGATCAACCGCGGGTCGATCGGCCGCGCAATCAGGTCGAGCATCGCCGCGCCGACCTGTTGCCAATGTTGTTCGAGACGCTCCGCCCGATCGGCGAGTTGCTCGACCAGCTCGGGCAGTGCGCGGCGAACGGCCGCCTCGACGTCGGCGACGCGTCCGGCCAGTGGGCCGACGAGTGCTTGGGCGCGGCCGTTGTAACCAAGGGCCTTTCGCAAGACGGTTTCGACCAACTGCGTGTTGTTTTCGATGCTGGCCGACAGCGGAACCAGGTGATTCCAGAACGACGTTTCGTCGAGCCCTTGGGTGTGGATTTCCTCCTGGAGGCGTCGGGCGGGCTCGGCGATGGCCGTGGTCAGCGACGTGTTGGCCAGCGGGTGGCCGCGTCGCAGAACGTCGGCCGCGTGGAGACAATTCGTCGAAAGACTCACCACCCAGCGAAGTTCGGTCGTGTTGATCACGTTCGTTCGGTCGTTCATCGGTGCGCTCCTTTTTCGCAAGTATAGCACCGTGAAGCGTTGGCGATCCGCCGCGAATATCCCCTCTTATTTAAGGGTATCGACCACCGTGCCATTCTGATAGGATAAAAACGTATTGCTCGGTTGCCAAGGGTTGGCCACGCGGGTGTCTCGAACGGCACGACGGCGGTCGGCACCGACGACGTTTCATGACGCGATGCAAGGAGCGTGCTGCAATGGCCACCGGAAGACACGTAGGGGTCGTCGTGATGGTCTTGGGTTTGTTGGCCGCGGCAAGCATGGCGGCCGCGCGAACGTGGACCAGCGCCAACGGCAAGTTTACGATCGAGGCGACGCTCGCCGATTTCAAAGACGGCCAGGTCACGCTCAAGAAGGACGACGGGGGCCAAATCACCGTGCCGCTCTCGAAGTTCTCGGCCAAGGATCGGGAGTTCGTCAAGAAGCAGTTTCCGCAAGCCGGAGAAGAATCGCCCCAAGCCAAGAATGGATTCCGCGTTTGGAAAAGTGGCAACGGCAAGTTCACGGTGCGGGCCAAGATGGTTGACTTTAGCCAGGGCAAGGTCCGGTTGGAAAAGGCCGACGGCAAGGAGATCGTCGTGCCGTTTGAAAAACTCGGCCCGAAAGACCGTGCTTGGGTCAAGGCCGAGATGCGCCGGCAGGGCAAGCCCGAGCCCGAGGACCAGCCCGACGAGGGAACCGAACCGGAATCGAAGGATGAAGAGCCCGTGGCCGAGAAGCTGGGGCTCCAGACTGTCCAAATGAAACCGGTTTCGTTGAAGTTGGGGAAGGGCCGCCGGAAGCCCGACGCCTTGACCCGCTACATGCTCGGTGTGACCGGCCCACAGAGTTTCTTTGTGCAGCTTGACCGGGGCAAGAGCCCGTATGAGGCCCGGTTCAGCAGGCTGGTCGAGAAGGAGCCCAAGTACGAGGTCGCGAAGCCTTTTCGGGCCGTGGCGCGGTTTGGCTCGGAGGACTATGCGTTTGCGCTCGACGCGACCGGCAAGGCGCCGAAGGGCTACAACACGCTCTATTTCGACGCCAACCGAAACGGCGACCTGACCGACGACAAATGGGCTCTGGCGACCGACGTGGCGGGCGATCCGGCAAAGGGAACTTCCTCTTCGCAGTTTTCGCAAATCCACGTACCATTGACCATCGACGGCGACGAGATCAAGCATACTTTCATGCTGAGCGTCGTTTGTGGCCGAATAGGGCCAGTGGACTACGCGAGGGCCCTGCTGCGTTCGACCGTCATTCGCGAAGGCCAAATCCAACAAGGCGGCCGCAAAATCCGCCTCGTGCTCGTCGATCAAAACAGCAACGGTCGTTTCGACGATCGCGTGTCGGTCCGGAAGGCTGGGTCGCGATTGTCCGTGTCGATGGGCGATTTTCTGTTGGTCAACCCCAACACAAGAAGCCGCACCGGCGGCCCGACCCTCGGCCGAGACCAGTATTTCGTCAGCAAGACGATTTGTGTTGGCGGACATTTCTACAAAATGGAAGTGACGCCGAGCGGCGATCAGGTCAAACTGGAGCCGGCCGAGTTCGCCATGGGCTACGTGACCAATGCAAGCCCGATGTATCGCGCCACGGTCTACAACGACGACTACGGCGTGGTGATGATCGGTGGAACGAAAGGCCAGAAAATCCCGCTGCCCGAGGGCGAGTGGAAGGTGGCCGACTACACGCTCACGGCGGGCGGCCCGGCCCAGGGAACGTTTGTCTCCGCCGCGTTTTCAGGCGACGCCCCGAGTGTGGTGGTCGACAAGGAGAAGACGGTGGCGTTGGTGTTCGGCACGCCATTTCAGCCCGTGGTGACCATCCAGGATGCACGAAGCAAAAAGGGAGGTTTGTCGTTGGCGATGGTGGGCCAAGGGGGAGAACGGTGCACGAATTGCAAGATCAAGGGCAAGAACCCGCCGAAGCCGGTGTTCGAGGTCCGAGATAAGGAAGGCAAGGTGGTCTACACCGGCAAGTTCGAGTGGGGCTGAGGCTTCAGTTGCCGGCACTTGTGGCAAGTGCCTCCTGAAGTCAAAGGTGAATTTGAAGTGCAGGTCCGGTTGGATGTCGGACCTTTCGCGGTCGACAACAGCCAGAAAAGCGTGATTCAACTCTGAGCACGCGTTCTGGAATGGACTGTCGCCCTTGCCTGGGCAGCACTGCTGGAAAAGCCCAGCAGTGTTTCTTTCGGGCAACGCGCATCGCATTGCAGGAAAAGCCTGCAGTGCGATGCGCGTTCAAGATGTGTCCTCAGACTACGTCGCCTGGGCAGAGCGCTGCGCGTTCGGATGCCTGGCCGGGCAAGATGTTGGGGGCCCCGCTCACGGCGACTTCTTGCGAGTTCTAGCCGACGAGTTTGCGAGCCAGCGCGACGGCCGAGCTTGCGTTGTCGCTGTAGCCGTCGGCGCCGATTTCGTTGGCGAACTGTTCGGTGATCGGGGCACCGCCGATCATGACCTTGGTCGATTCGCGGATGCCGGCTTCTTCAAGAGCCTTGATGACCGTGGTCATCATTGTCATGGTGGTCGTCAATAGAGCGGAGAGCGCGACAATGCAACCTTCCTTCTGCTTGGCGGCTGCCACGAATTGCTCGGGGGCGACGTCGACGCCGAGGTCGGTCACCTCGAAACCACCGCCTTCGAGCATCGAAGCCACCAGGTTCTTGCCGATGTCGTGCAGGTCGCCTTTGACCGTGCCGATGA
>JAFGIR010000307.1 GCA_016929515.1 Pirellulales bacterium
GTGCGAGCACACACCCTAGGTAACTGCAAATCATGCCCATTCCCGGGGGTCGCCGTTGCGCTTCTCCATGGGCGGACGGCAGTCTCTCTTGTTGTGCGGCGGACGATCGGGTATTTTGGTGGGCCGTGCCCACGCCGCGAAGACTCTCGGAGCGTGTAGGCACACACTCCGGGGAGTGAGAAAGCCATGTGCGGACGTTTTACGCTGCGCTCGCCGGCAAGTGTGATTGCCGAGCAGTTCGCGTTGTTCGAGATACGGCCCTTTGCGCCGCGATTCAACGTAGCCCCCTCGCAACCGGTGCCCGTCGTGCGACTTGGGCCGCAGGTCGAAACGCCACCGCGGCGCGAGTTGGTCGCGCTTTCCTGGGGTCTCGTGCCCGGCTGGGCCAACGATCCGGCGATTGGCGGACGGTTGATCAATGCCCGGGCCGAGACAGTTGCCGCGAAGCCCGCCTTTCAGAATGCGTTTCGCAACCGGCGATGTCTCGTGGTGGCCGACGGATTTTATGAATGGGAGCGGGCCGGCGGGCGGCGGCAACCCTATTTCTTTCATTTCCGCGACCACCGGCCGTTTGCGTTTGCCGGGCTGTGGGAACATTGGGAAGGCGCGGATCACCGCGCGTTGGAGACGTGCACGATTCTAACGACCAAAGCGAACGCCTGTGTCGAACTGGTTCACGATCGGATGCCGGTCATCCTCGCGCCGGGCGATTACGAGTCGTGGCTCAATCCGTCGACGCCGGCCGACGCATTGGCCGCGATGCTGCGTCCCTATCCCGCCGAAGCCATGGCTTCGGCGGCCGTCGGTCCCTACGTGAACAATGCACGACACGAAGGCCCGGAATGCCTCGAACCGGTGCGGGGGCTTTTCTGACGCGTCGCTCTCGCGCCAGCGTGTTCCGGATTGCACACCACGGAAGCTGGCCCCGGCCCACGGCGAAAAGGGCGCCATTCGCCGTCTTTAACCGCCGACTAAACCAAGACCGTTTCGCTTGGTTCGCATGGCTGAGGGGCAGCCGTTTCCGGAGGCGATGAGCCGCGTTTTTCTTCTCGCCGGGCCAGGATTGCCAGGAACGACGGCACGAGAATCGTGCGGATGACGAACGTATCCAGGAGCACGCCTAGTGACAGCGCGAAACCCAACTGCTGCATCGTGTGCAAGGTGCCGCTAGTCATTGAGGCGAATGTCCCGGCCATGATGACGCCGCAACTCGTGATGATGCCGCCCGTGCGGACCACGGCCACGCGGAGGCCTTCGGTCGGCCCGCGCTGCCGTTGTTCCTCGAAAACGCGCGTGGCCAGATAGATGTTGTAGTCCTGGCCGACGGCAATGAGGATGACGAACAAGAAGATGGGCACTTTCCAGTCCAGGCCGGTGAACGCGTCGCCGTAGATCCAGGAGAAGAGCAATTCGGTCGTGCCGATCGTCACGTAGTAGCCCAGCAACACCGAGAGAATCAAATAGATGCAAATCAGCGGCCGGCGGAGGATGACGATCAGCACGGCCAGCACGGCCAGCATGACCAGCAGTTGGATCCGCAGCCGGTCGCTGGCCGTGACGGCTTCCAGGTCGCGGATGCCTGCCGTGGTGCCGACGAAATCAACTTCGGCGCCGTGCCACGGAGAATCGGCCGTCACGGTTTTGGCCAGCAGCATCGTTTCGACCTGGTTGAGCAGGTCGACGCTTTCTTTCGAGAACGGCGCGTAGCGCGAGATCAAGTCGAATCGGGTCACCTGCCCGGCCGCCGGCGAACTTTGGCCAACGAACGCGGCCAGCGTCCGCGGATGGTGCATGGTGACGAGTTTGCGCCGGCCGGCCGCGCTGAGCGGGTTGAAGCCGCCCGGCACGTCGCCCATCGGTTCGGTCAAGCTGCGGACGCTGACAATCGGACACACCGGTTTACCCGACGCGTCGTGGTACTCGAAGTTGAAGAGTTCCTTCGTGAGCCGGGCAATTTTGTGTCGCCCTTGCTTGCTGTCGAAATTCGTGCCCGGCTGGTAGATCAACACGGTCAGAGGGCCCGTCTGATCGGCCGGAAAGTATCGCCACAACAGATGCGTGCCCTGCACGCTGGGTTGGTCGGGGCTCAGTTCGGCCAGCAGGTTGTAGGTGACCGGGGCGCTGAATTGCCACTCGGCGCCGGCCACGTTGCCCGACAGAAGATTCTTGGTGAGAACGCGGGCCGGTCGGGTCATGGGAAGCAACAGCAGTAGACTCCCCACCAGAATCAAGCCGGGCCGGGCGATGATCGCGCGGCTGATGCGCTCCCAGAGCGATCCGGTCCAACGCGACGTCGGGCCGAGCCGTGCTTGATCCTTGCCATCGTGGACCGTACCCGCGCCAACACCGAACGGCCAAAAGACCACCTGGCCGGCGGCGCGCAACAAAGCCGGCGCCAGCGTGATGCAGGCCACCAGGGCCACGACCAGACACATGGCGATGGCCGGCCCGCTGTTGCTGAACTTGCCGAAATCGGCAAAGAACATCATGCCCAAACCGAAAACCGTGGTCAATGCGCTCGCGGCCAGGGCACTCCCCACCTGAGCGAGCGCCTCGGCAACCGCCTCGGGACAACTCAAGCCGAGCTGCAATTCCTCCTTGTAGCGGGCAATCAGGAACAGGCAGAAATCGGTGCCGGCCCCGAACAGAATCACAATGACAAATATCCGCGTCGTTTTGAAAATTTTGAAATCGAACCATGGCAGCCAATCACTCGCTTGCGCGGCCAATGCTACTAAATCCATGGCCAGCCAGACCGAGGCGCCGATGGTGACCAACGGCACAAGCACCAGGCCCGGCGCGCGATAGACCACCAGAAGAATGAGCACCACCAGGGCAATCGTCGTCAACTCGGTGTTGCGAATGCTCTGCTCGGCCGAGAAGAGCATGTCCGAGCCAATCGCGGCCGATCCGGTCACGCCCAGCTTGAGTCCTTTGGGAAAGTCGGGCGCGCGGCGCAGCTCGTCGAGCTTCTGATAAATCCGCCGCAACAAAGCCATGTTGTCGATGGCCATGAACTCGTTGCGCAAATGAAACACGACCAACGCCGCCTGGCCCGCTCCGCTCGGCTCGGTAATCAGCTTCTTGCCGATCACCGGCGTGTCATAGCTCCAAACGGCCGTGATCGGATTGTCGGGGTCGATTGGAGCCTTGTTGGCTTCGTCGCGATTGGTTTCAACGGACGGACGAGGCTGCTCGGCAGCAACCGTGTCGTCCGCAACGGCCGGCTTCGCAGCCGGTCCGCTCGACTCGGCCGGCGGGCTTGGCTCGCCGGGATCAATCGGCGCCGAAGGTCCCGGGTCGTCGCTATCGCTTTCCGACACGGCATACGAGTCGCCGTTGTCGTTGGGCGGGAAAGCAGCCAGGAGCTGGTCGGCCACTTTCAGGTCGGGGCCGGTGAGACGGCCTTTCTCCCTCGCGAAAACCAACGCGACTTGACTCTTCGAGAAGAAATCGGGGAAGGCCGCTTCGAGCAGCTTCGCGCCTCGAACGCTGGTCATCTCGTCGGGCAGATAGGCAAAGTCGCCGTCGTGCGTCACGTCGTCCCAACGCGGCGCCGCAAGGTGTACGCCGGCGACCACCAGGACCCAAATCAGAAGTACCGGGCGCCAGTGATATGCTACGAGGTTGCCAAGGCGTTCGAAAAACACCAGGAGCGTATCCTGCTTGAGAGGGCGGAACATCTCGCAGCCAACGCAGTCGACCGCAAAAACCAGACTGTCCTTAACCGCTTAATCCTACCAGATCATTGCCCAGTACTAAAGGGAACAAGCGGCACAAGTGTGGCATGTTGCCGGCCGACGAACATGCCGCCCGTGGGCGGCTCACTATATGGAATGTCTACCGAATAGGAACACTCGGGCTGCAGCCGCACGGTCCAGCGGAGCCAACACGCGGCCACTTGCCTGCAAGGTCGGCCAGGGTACCGCATCTTTTCGTCAGATAGTCGATATGCGAAGGCTGCGTATCCACGGTGAACTGCCCCAATGCTCGCGACGTGATGGATTTAGGGGGGACTCGTGGACTTTGCCTGTTGGGCAATGCCTGTACTAAGCTTCATCTTCTCGGAGCAGAGCCAAGGCGTTTTCAGCCGCGCGAAATTCATCGCTTTCGGGCACTTCGGCGCCGCGGCGCAGATCGGCCAGTAGCCCGCCAAGCAGTTGATTGTCGAGCCAGTCGGCGAGCCAAGCGGCGCGGCCTTGGGCGTAGCGTGCTTGGAGTTGCGTGAAGAGTCGACCGGCGGCCTGGCGGACTCCCTCGCTGGTCGTGCTGACCAACGCTTCGCCTCCGCCGGCGATTCCTCCGGCGATAGCGGCTTCGGTGGCCAAATTGCCCGCTGTCTGACTGGCCGCGTGCACGGCGGCTTGCGAAACGAGGTCGCCGGCGACGATCCATCCACTGACGGCCAGCGAGATGGTGATGGCCGGCCGCGCGACGGCTGCCGCGTGATCCAACGATCGCAAGAAACGGACTGCCCGAGGATTGGCCTGTTTCCAGGCATCGAGCTCTCCATGGAGAAACGTACGGTAGTCGTCGTCGACCGGCGGCAGGTCGTCGTGGGCCGCTTGGACGCGTCGGAGAAGTCCTTCGCGAGCGTGGCCGCCCAGCAGGCGGCGAAGATGCGGTTTCAACGTATCGCTGCCGACTTGGGCGAGCCGGTCGAGTTCGTCCAGCAGCATTTCGACGGCCAGGACGATGGCGTCTCGTTCCTGGCGGTGAAGTGATTCGACCGGATCGATCTTGCCGGACACCATCGCTCCGTAGGCCGCGCGAATCGGCCATGTGACCCCCTCGCCCAGCGCGCGATAGAAACCGTGCACGCGCCGCGACCACGCGGCCCGATCCGTGTCCCACCACGCGCGAATTTCGTCGACCAGAACGCTGGCCGGCAGGGTAGGCCACCGGACGCGAGCCATTTCGGCGGCCGAGAGTGCTTGGGCGGCCGCCTGGAACTCGCCCGACGCGGCGCGGATCGTTTCGAGATAGGCAATGGCCCCGTGGTCGGCATCGAGCACTTGGCGCAAGGCGCCGCGAAACGTGCGGATTTTGATTTTATCGAAGTGCAACGCGGCCAGGTCCTCGCGGAGTTGACACGGCTCGCTCGGCTCTTCACGCCCCGTCGGGCCAACGCGGTAGGCCGGCAACCGTAGCTCGGCCGCCGCCTGGCGATCGAGCGGAACCGCGTAGACCAACTCGGGCGTCGCGCCCGTCTGGCTGCAAAACGTGGCCAGCCACTCGGGCCAATAGGGGCGATCGGCTTCGAGGTCGCATTGATTGAAAAGCACAACGATAGGCTTGTCGGCCGCAACCGCTTCGCGGAAAAACTGCTTCACCGCCGCGTCGTTGTATTTCTGTTGCGTCAAAACGGCCACCAGAACGTCGGCCACGCGGCGAACGGCCCGGGCACGCTCCCAGTTGACTTCGACGTCGGAGTCGACGTCGGGCGTGTCGAGCAACAGCAGCCGAGCCGGCACGTAGTCTCCCACGCGCCAGAAAAGTCGGTTTTCCTGACTCTCGGCCAGCGCGTCGTCGGCCGATTGCCAGACGCGGAGTTCAAAGCCTTCGAGGAGCCGTTCGAGCAATTCGGTGTCGGCCGTCTCGGGCGGAACAAGGCAGACCGGGTGTTTGGTGCCGGCTGCCAGGGGACTGACCGCGCTAGATTGCTCACCAGTCAAATGATTGAAAAGAAGCGACTTGCCGATATTCGTGCCGCCGACGACCGCCACGA
>JAFGIR010000308.1 GCA_016929515.1 Pirellulales bacterium
CGCCCATGGAGAAGCGCAACGGCGACCCCCGGGAATGGGCATGATTTGCAGTTACCTAGGGTGTGTGCTCGCACGTGCTGCCTCTGGAGATTCGTTTCGGCGTAGGCGTGCAAGCACGCACCCTCATTCGCTTCGCCACCGACGACCAAGACCTCACGCTTGACCGGCCCAGGGCGGCCATGTCAGAATGGAGGTTCCTCCGCGAATCGATCTCTATCGGAGAGGATATGAAACCATGACTCATCGAGTGTTGGTGTGCTCTCTATGGCTGGGCATTCTTGTAATGGAATGCGCGGCCGGCGAACCGTCGCCGCGAACCGATCTCTACGGCGACCCGCTACCCGAGCACGCGGTGGCCCGATTCGGCACGGTCCGCTTGAGCACCTATTGCGCCGGCGTCGACCTCTCGCCCGACGGCCGGCTGATTGCCTCGGGCGACGGCTTTCGCGGAATCGGCCTGTGGGACGCCCGGAGCGGCAAGCTCGTACGACAACTGATTCCGAAGCCGCCTCGGCGCAACGGGCAGCCGTTACCGGTCTGGGTCGATCGCGTCGCGTTCTCGCCCGATGGCCGATCACTCGCCTCGTCCGGGAGTCCGGCGACGGGCGGCAACGGCGTGCGTCTCTGGGACGTGGACTCCGGCGCGCTGAAGCACGAGTTTGACGTCGGCGCGAGCTCAGCTTACGGCGCTGCCTGGTCGCCTGAGGGAAGCCGAATCGCCGACGTCCGCGAGGACGGCTCCATCTTCGTCTGGGATACTCTCTCGGGCGAAAAGAAGTCCGAATTCAAACAGCCCGAGGGAAAACCGTTCAGCGTGGCCTTCTCGCCCGACGGCAGGCGTCTGGCCGTCGGCTTGTCTCTGGACTCGAAGAACGCGGCCTCCGGGAGTGGGTGCAGCGGGGCGGTCGCCATCTGGGACCTGGAGACCGGCAAGATCGAGCGCAGTCTGACCGGCCTGGACAATTTCGTTTTTTCCGTCGCGTTCACGCCGGATGGAAAGCAACTGGTCTCGGGCGATTGGAGTGGGACGGTGACCGTTTGGGATCTGGCCGACGGCCGGCCGGTTGGCCAGATGAAGACTGACAGTTACATGGTCTGTTCGGTCGTTGTCTCTCGCGACGGTCGGCGAATCGTCGCGGCCTCCGGCGAGGCCATCGAGGTCTGGAACGCGGCGACCCGCAAGCGCCTGCGGCGGATACGCACGTGGACAAACTTCTGCAATGTGTGCTTCTCCTCCGACGCAACGTCGATCGTTTCCGGCGGCTTTCGCGTAAACGTGTGGGACGCGGCCACCGGCCAACCGCGTCTAGCCTGGCCCGGCCACTCGCACGTCGTTGCTTCGGCCGCGTTCCTCTCCGACGGGAAACGAATCGTTTCCAGCGGCGACTCGACTCTGCGATTCTGGGACATCGCCACGATGCGCCAGACCGACTCCGTCGAAGCTCGCTCCTGTCCGCCGGCGCCCATGGCCCTGGCCCCCGACGGAAACACCCTGGCCACGGCAGTCGGCAAAGGCATGGTGAGGTTGTATGACGCGGCGACCGGTCAACCGCTGCCGGGCGGCCAACTCGACCATCAGGCGGACATGGTCCACGCGTTGGCGTTTTCGCCCGACGGCCAAGTACTCGTTTCCAACGCCGAGACGACCGGCCCGGCGGCCTCCGAGAGATCGTTGGGCACGCGGATGTTCTTCTGGAGCCGCGAAGACGACGTGTTTTCGAAGAACGCTGACTTCGAGTACCCCTTCGCGTGTGGAATTCAGTTTGCGCCGGATGGGCGGAAGCTGGCGGTCGCGGGTTTCGGACGCATTCAGGTCTTCGATTGGCCAGAGGGCAAGAAGCCGGTACTCGATATCGAGCATTCTTCGACCGCGTGCAAGCCGACCTTCTCGCCCGATAGCCGCCTTCTGGCCATTGGCGGCAGCGACGAAAAGACGCGGGACAGATTTGTGGCGTGTTGGGACCTCGCCAGCAAGACGCAAAAATGGCAATCGGAGCAAGCGAACACGCTGGGGCCCGTCGTCTTCTCGCCCGATGGCAAGCTTATCGCCTCGGCCGATCAACAAGGACACATCTACCTCCGGTCGGCCGATCGCGGCAAGCGACTCGCGACGCTTCGCGGCCACAACGACTACGTCTCCTGCCTCGTTTTCTCCGCGGACGGGCGGCGACTCCTCTCGGGCGGCCAAGACACGACCCTGTTGCTGTGGGACATCTCCTCGGCGTTGAAGCAGAAGGAGTAGAGTGCACGCTCGCACGCGATGAGCATCTACGCAGGGTGGGCACCGCCCACCAGAATGGCGAAGCGTTCGCCGCGCAACAAGAGAGGCCGCCGTCCGCCGGTGGTGAAGCGGAACAACGGCCCTGGGAATGGCCCCCATGTCTGTTCGTCACGGATAGCCCGATCTCATGATCGAGCCATGTCGGTGGGCGATGTCCACCCTACTTCTCGCCGTTGGGCACGTCCGGATCGATGGCTGCCACCGGTTTCAACTGCCGCGCCTTGCGGACCAGGTCGACGAACTCGGCCCGATAACCGTTCGGGTCGTTGCTCAGCCCCGGCGCGGCATATTCCTCGACCGCTTCGAGCGTCGCATTGCCGGCGTATTGCGACCCGCGCAGAATCATCCCGAACGAAGCAACCGCCGCGGCGAACTGGAAGTCAGGCGTCGCGCCGGAGAACGAAACGCTCACGTCGGTGACCACCCGCTCGATCAGGCGGCTCTCCTTCCCGTCGGGCTGCTTGTAACGCAGCCGGACCGTGGCCAATTCGTCGCGGTTGGCGTCTTCGGTCAAGGTACTGACCGGCCGAACGAGCTTCTGGTACTTCAGCGTCGTCCGGCTTCCGGCGACGTCCTTCTGGTCGGCCGCGGCCACGGCCGGCACGAGTTCGTAAAGCGCCGTGACCGTATGGCCCGCCCCGATCTCGCCGGCGTCTTTCGTGTCGTCGTTGAAATCTCGGGCACGCAGCTTGCGGTTTTCGTAGCCGATCAGCCGATAGCCGGCCACGCGAGCCGGGTTGAACTCGATCTGGATTTTCACGTCCTTGGCGATCGTAAACAGGCTGCCGTTCATTTCTTCGACGAGCACCTTGCGGGCCTCGCGGAGATTATCGATGTAGGCATAGTTGCCGTTGCCCTGGTCGGCCAGTTTTTCGAGCTTCGCGTCCTTCAGGTTGCCCATGCCAAAACCGAGCACACTGAGGAAGACGCCGCTTTTGGCCTTCTTCTCGATGAACTTAACCAGTTCGTCGTCCTGGGTGATGCCGACGTTCAGGTCGCCGTCGGTGGCCAAGATGACGCGGTTGTTGCCCTCGCTCAGAAAGTTCTTGGCGGCCTGTTCATAGGCCAGCTGGATGCCGCCGCTGCCGTTGGTCGACCCGCCCGCCGTGAGCGAATCGATCACGTCGAGGATGGCTTTTTTGTCCTGGGCGTTGGTCGATTCGAGTCGCACGGCCGTGCCGCTGGCATAGGTGACGATGGCCACGCGGTCGTCCTCGGTGAGGCGTTCGACCAGCAGCCGCATCGCTTTTTTGACCAGGGGCAGCTTGTTCTCGTTGGCCATCGAGCCCGACACGTCGAGCAAAAAGACTAGGTTGCTCAGCCCCCGCTCGTTGCGATCGATCTTGCGGCCGGCCAACCCCACGCGGAGCAACTGGTGTTCGGTGTTCCAGGGACAGTCGGCCAACTCGAAATTGACCGAGAAGGGTTCGTTGTCGCCTTCGGGCCGGGGATAGTCGTAGGAGAAGTAATTGACCATCTCCTCGATTCGCACCGCGTTGGGGGGCGGAAACTGGCCGCCGACAAGGAACCGCCGAACGTTGGCGTACGAAGCCGTGTCGACGTCGATCGAAAAAGTCGACAGCGGCATGTCGTAGGGGGCGAGGAACCGGTTTTCGATGATGGGAGCGTATTGCTCGGTTCCCAAGTCAGCCGAGAACACTCCCGGCGCGGTCAAGCCGACCGTTGCGAAGCGCCCCTCGGCCAGTTCGCCTTCAGTGCTTGTGTCGACAGTCGAAGTGGTTCGACCAGAGAATGTGAACAAGTTCTCGCCGTAACGAACGGTGACGGGTTGCTGCATTTGCGGCGCTGCCGGCAGGTTGCCGTTCAGCCGCATGTAGGGGCTATACGGCCCTTGTGCCGTCGCGGGAGAGGCGCTTGGGCCGGTCGCGACGCGATTATACTCAACGCACGGCGTGCCAAGGCTTTGGGGGACGACAACCGCGTCGTATCTGGCCGCCGGTGTTCCGCCGGTGGCGTTCGGCTTGGAAACCGACGACTGGAATCGTTCGTCGGTGACGATTGAGCCCTGCAAACCGGCGTCCGAATTGACTCCGACGCCAACCATGAAGCGGCCAGTTTGTTCCGCCTGGCCGGGCATCGCGGCGACAGGCTTCTTGGTCACCGAGTCATACGGCCCCAGGCTCTCCCCGTCGCCCGTCAGCGGCGGAACCATCCGGGAATAGGCATTCGCTGCTGTTCCCGTCGGACCGCCGGCCGTCGCGCCGCTTGGCCGCTTCGTCGCCGTCAGGGCCGCCGTGAGATTTGCGTCGGCTACGGGCTTCGTGGATGGATTTTGGCGAATGGGGACTTCCCTCGTCGAGCCGGGCGCTACTTTCAGGGCCACGGCCTCCACGAGCTCGTCCGTCTTCCCTTTTTCAGATGGCCCGCTGGCCGTTTTCTCGATCCCCGGCGAAGCGGCCTCGTTCGCGCGTGCCAAGGCTCCCGGCGTCGGCCCGGAAGAGCGCGGCGGTTCGAGCGCAGGCAAGATCAACGCGACCACGATGCACCCGGCAAGAAACGAACAAACTGCGGTCAACACGGGCGACCAGCGCCGGCGGCGCGGCGGCGTTGGTTCACTCGGGCGAGGATGACTGGTCTCACTCATGGCGATCTCCTTATCTTCGATTTCTTCGACAATCCTCTGACGCAATTCACTCGACGCGGCCGGCAGCGGCTCGTCCCGCCGGGCGGCCTGCACGTGCTCGGCCAGCGCGCGGATTTCCGCGATGAACGCTTGTGCCTCGGCATCGTCGTGCACCTCGCGCTCGACGGCCTCTTTCTCGTCGCCCTGCAACTGCCCCAGGGCCAGGGCTGTCCATCGGGCCTCGGAAAGTTCGCGTTGGCTGGGCTGCTCGTGTGAATCCATGACTTACCTCGTTTTGTCTGAAATCCTCACCACGAAGGTCGCAGGGTGGGCAACGCTCACCATAAGTGGGTGGCACCGATGATTTTCCGCCATAAGTGTCGCTCTTGGAGTTGACTCTGTCGGAAAATCGTCGGTGTGCCGAAGGCACAAGAGGTCTTTGGGTTTATTCCGCAATACCTCTTGTTGCCGCGCGGTGCCCTACGTGATCCATTGCTGAACGGCCGGGTCGTTACGCAGCGTGTTCAACCCACGATGGACCAGCACGCGGACGTTGCCCTGGTTGGTTTCCATGATTTGGGCAATCTCGCCGTACGAGAATCCGTCGGCCCAAAGGTTGACCGCCTCGTTTTGCGACGCCGGCAGTCGTGCGACGCGTCGGCGGAGCTGCTCGTGAAGCTCACCCCGTTCGGCCGCCTCGGCCGGGTCGGGCTCGGCGGCAAGCGCCGGCGGCAAGTCGGCCGATTCGAGCGACTCGGTCCGCTGCCGCGAACGCAACAAATCCGTCGCCCGATTACGGCAAACCGTGAACAACCACGGCCCAAGCCGGCCGTTGAGCGACTCCGGAGGCTGCTCGCACAACCGGACAAACGTGTGCTGAACCGCGTCGCGGGCCGATGAGTCGTCGCCCAACAGTCGCCGGGCATAACGGACCAGACGACGCTCGTACTCGTCGAGCGTCGAAAGCACCCATTGCCGACGACGGTTGCGGGGTTTCGTCATCCGTTGTTTCCCACCGCGGGTAGTGTTCTATGGAGATAACGTGGCGAGGGCCGTTTTGTTACACAAGAAACGGCAATCTACGATAACCCCCATGATATCCGGCACTTCCGTCGGTGAAGACCGAACCTCTGGAGAGACAGTTGCTCGCGATGATGCCCTGGCCAGGGTCATGCGTCAAGCCCCTCGGGATAGGGCAAGCCATGGCCGCCCGCTCGGCCCGTGGATAAAATTACCTAACCAGCATCTTCTCACAAAAAGCCCGCAACCCGGAGAACCCTTATTTACATTGCGAACCAAGGCCGATATTTGCCAATACAGGGGATGCTCCGTTCGCCGACGCCGATCCACCGAGTCGACCATGCCTGAGCCGACCAAGTCACAGACTAGTCCGTTTCACCACCAAGCCTATCGTTTCACTCGACCTCCCTCGCCGCATAGCTCATTACGGCCGGGCACGCACCCGCCGGTCGGGTCCGACGAGTTCGCGCGGCGGATGGATCGGGTGGGAGCCCGGCTCGACGCGGCCGGCGTGGCGGCCGTCTATCTGGTCCACGGCACGTTTGTCGGCGGCGACGCGGCCGGCGTCGTGGCCGAGTTGGCCCGCGTGTTTCCCAAGGCGGGTCGGGCCGTCCGCCGCGCGATCAAGCAAATCGTCGACAAACTCAGCGGCGAGGTGGGCAACTACACGGGCGAGTTCGCCCAGTGCTTCGAGCAGGCCATCAATAGTCCGCGGCGGCCCCACATCCCGGTCCGCCGTTTTCACTGGTCGAGCGAGAACCACCACCTGGGCCGAGCCGACGGCGCCGTACGCCTCATCGACGAGTTGGCCCAAGCCAGACCACCCGACGGAAAACGCATCTTGCTCTGGGGACACAGCCACGCGGGCAACGTCTTCGCGCTGATGACCCATCTTCTGTCGGGCAACCGCGAGGCGATCGACCAGTTCTTCGAGGCCACCGAGATTTATTACTCGTGGCCCTTGGTCCATTGTGTCGACGTGCCCGTCTGGCGGCACGTTCGCGGGTTGCTTGAGTCGCCGAGAGCCCCGTTGGCCGACGCTGCGTTGGACTTCGTCACCTTCGGCACGCCGATCCGCTACGGTTGGGATTCGGGCGGGTACCGCCGCTTGTTGCACTTCGTCAACCACCGCCCATACCAGGGGCTGCCCGAGTATCGGGCTCCGTTTCCGCCACGGATCGAGGACGTGACCCGGGCCGCTTATGGCGATTACATTCAGCAATTGGGTATTGCCGGCACGAACGTCATGCCGAGCGTGTTTGCCTGGCGAAGTTGGCTGGCCGATCAGCGGCTGGGTCACTTACTGCAAGAGGATCTGACGGCGGAACGACGCCGCGACCGATTTCGCGCCGGCGCGATTGTGCCCGACGCGGGTACGACCTTGCTGGTCGACTACGGCCCGTTGGAAGGCGACGTCACCCAACATCTGGCCGGCCACGCGGTCTACACGAGCCGGCAATGGATGTTGTTCCATGCCGAGCAGATCGCCGGGCAATTCTACGCTTCAGGTACGGACGATGAGTAGTCGGATCGAAGTCATCACGACGACCGAAACGCAAGCCGAAGCGAGGCGGATCGCCCAAGCGCTGGTCGAGTCACGCCTGGCGGCGTGTGTTCAAATTCGCGGGCCGATCGAGAGCACGTACCGGTGGAAGGGCCGGATCGAGACGGCCCAGGAATGGCAATGCGTGGTCAAGACGCGCCGCGAGCTTTTCTCGCGAGTCGAACAAGCCATCGCGAGTCAGCATTCTTACGAAGTGCCCGAAATCCTAGCGGTCCAAATCATCGAGGCCAGCCAGCCCTACGCCGCGTGGCTCGACGAGCAAGTTGGGCAGTAACGGCGCGGTTCCACCCACCCCGCTTCGTTGCTCTCACTGGCTGAGTTTTGGCCCAACAAAGAACGCGACTACCGCAGTGATCGTACCGAGGACCGCAGCGATGATCGCGTCGGACATACTCATCCGAGAGAGGCCGCCCTTGAGGAACATCAAGGCCAGAACCGTCAGGATAACGGCCATGTTGAACGCCAGGATGGTTATCATCAGTCGTTGTTTCTGCTGTTCTTCGCTGGTTTTCGGTTTCGACGCGGCTTTGGGCTTGGCTGGTTGGGATGATTTTTGGGCGGGTGCCGGCGCGGCGGCCACGGCGTCAGGCGGATAGTACTTCGCGACCACCGCGTTGATGCCGGCCGGCGTGCAAAGCACGGTGCGAATCGTCTTGCCCAGCCGCAACCGAAGATCCTCCTCGACATCGGGCACCAACGGGTTGGGCGAGGCCATCAGTACTTGCGTTTCGTCGGCCATGACCGGCACGCACGAGTGTTGGCGCGCCGTGTGCGGCGGAATCAGCGGTACCAATTCCTCGGCCACGCCCATGTCCTCCAACTCGACGTAGGGCAACCCGATCGACTCGGCGTAGGCCAGCATCACGACGTCCGGCGCGGCCATTTTCTGCTGCAACACGGCGTCGCGGACTTCCAGCCCGACCGCCTTGGCGTAGCTGCGTGCCTTGGCTAGTTGGGCCTGATCGATCACCCGGTTGGCCAACAGGATCTCCTCGAACGACCGCCGGCGCAATCCTCCGTCGTCCGTTCGTCCCAGCGTGGCGTCGTACTCGCGCTTGCGCTGAACATCGGTCAGGCAAAGCATGGCCTTGGCCAACTCGTTCAACAGCGTCTGCGATTGGGCAGCGTAATCGCCGGCGGCGAACTTGCGCACGTGGGCGTTCATTTTCCGGTAATGCGATCGAATCGTCGCGACATTGTCGTCGAATTTCTTGAGCCGCAAGAGCTGATAGTGGTTCAGCGGCGGTGTCGCATCCTGGATTCCCAGCCAATCGCGATAAACGTCTATTTCCTTGACCATGACGATAACTCCGCTCTACGATTCTCACTCGTCCTCCGTTGAAGACTGCTTGGAGGACACTTCAAGACTGTCATCGCGTAAGCGCTAAAATATCTTCTCGTGATTAGTCGACTTGATACTCGTCGGCCAGCCTTCGAAACGTGTCGATCTGCTGGTCGTCGAGCCCGCCGCGACGGTCGATTTCGATGGTCGCTTCCTTGCCGCCCGCCTGATCGCAGGCTCTGACCGAAATTCGCCCCGAGGCATCGAACGCGTAGGTCACTTCGATGGGCGATCCCTTGGGCAAGTCGGCCGGCAAATGCTCGATGCGGCATTTGCCCAACAGCGAGCAAGCCGTCGGGTCGGGCGCATCTCCTTCGAGCACCTGCACGCTGACGCGTTGCTGATTTGCCGAGCGTGTCCGGAACGATTGCGATACCTCGACCGGCAATGGCGTATTGCGCGGAATCATGACGTGGTTGATTTCCTTGCCGCTCTTTGGGTTCACGGCCACGATGCCCAATCCATGCGAGTTTACGTTCTCTTGCTTGACCGATTGGAGCTTTTTCCGAATCGTCGCGGCCAATTCGCTCTGGTCCCCGCGGTGCTTGGCTTCGAGGATGGCGGCGTGGATCGCCGCCCCCTGGGCGACGGCCGTGTAGGGAGAAAGGCCCGTGTAGGGTTCGCGCCCGAGCAACGCCGTCAACATCCGCGGCACCTGGGGCATGAGGGTTCCGCCGCCGACCAACACCACGGCATCGAGCTGTTCCGCTGAAATGCCTGCCTGCTCCAAGACTAATTCGGTGGTGTCCGCCGTGCGCTGCAACAGATCGGCGGTTATCGTTTCGAATTGCTCTCGCGTGATCGCCACCGACAGCGATTTGCCCTCGTAGCGAACCCTCAGCTTGACCTCCTCCTGATTGGACAGGTCGAGTTTGGCCAAGTCGCAATCGTTGTGGAGCGTGTGGACGGCTTGTCGCGAGTCGCGCGGATCGAGCCCGTGCTGAGCTTTGAATTCTTCGGCCACGAAATCGAGGATCCGGTCGTTCCAGTCGACGCCTCCGAGTTGCACGTCTCCATCGGTGGCCAGGACATGAAAGTGGGTCGGGGTGTAGCGGACGACCGTCACGTCGAATGTCCCGCCGCCCAAGTCATAGACCAAAACCAGGCGCGCCTTCTCTTCGCCCGTTCCGCCCGCTCCAAGCTCGCCGCATTGCCACGCATACGTGAGCGTGGCGGCCGTCGGCTCATTGATGATGTCGACGACGTGCAGGCCGGCAATCCGCCCGGCATCCTCGGTCGCCTTGCGACGCATGTCGTTGAAATAGTAAGGCACCGTAATGACCGCGTTGCTGATCTTGCCGATCTTCTTTTCGCCGTCCTGGCGGAGCTTCTTGAGAATCAGGGCCGAAAGGAATTCGGGCGTGATTTCCCGGCCGTCGAACGTTCGGTGATAATCGGCATCGCCCATCCGACGCTTGATCCGCTCAACCACATGGTCCGGATCTTCCAACGCTGCGCGCATCCGGTTGGGACCCACGATGACGTGGTGGCTGTCGGTCAACAAAACAAGACTCGGGGTTTCCTCCTCTTCTTCTTCGTTCGGCAGAGCCTTGGGATTTCCATCCTTATCGAGTTGCGCAATCGTCGAGAAAGTGGTTCCCAAGTCGACGCCGACGGTTTGGCCTTCTTTGAATTCCATGGGGGATCCTCATTAGTCGTCTTCGATCTCGTCAAATTCCGATAAGCCATCCCGCAGACGTTTTCGCGCCCGTTTCGGTCACCTTGGGCGCGTTCTCCACCGTCAAAACCCTATTCAGGGAACTCGGACCACATGATTCCGCAAGATGAACCACCGAACGAGCGTCGCACGGCGCGTGCTCACTGCGTCTTCGGTCGAGCCGCGCGAGAGAGTGGCCAAGCTTCGCCCGTTCGGCCGTGCGGGGCGTCGGCGCGTCTAGATCCCCCTTGCCGAATATGGCCGTCAGGGAAACCGACAGCAACACGGCACGAGTTCGGCAACATGCAGCTCGGACCATTGCGGACCACCCTCATCACCCTGTTCGGAAGGTCTTCACTCCGGCGCCGACCATGAAACCACGTTACCTCCGCGGCAGGTCCGTCTTCCGCGCGGCCGTGGCATCAAGCCGCAACCTGACCCAAGAGAAAAGAAAGAAGGCCCAGGTCGCCCAGCCAACAGGCTCCTTGGCATGTCTACTCCTCAATGACTTCCTTCACCAACTTCACAAAATGAGGCGTCCTTTGCGATCCGCTCAGTTCCTCTGCTTTCTTGTCGGCCGCCTTCCGCTCGGAATATTCGAACAGAGCCACACGACGGAGCGATTGGCTGAAGACTCCCCAGAAAGCTTTCAGTCGAACCTCCTTGACCGTCTTGGCCCGACTCTTGCGTTTTGTCGCTTTCTTCTTGACTTCCTTCTTCTTTACCTTCTTCTTGGCACTCGCTTCCGCCTTCTCGGCCGCTTCGTTTTGCTCGCGCAACTCTTTTCGATTAACGATTTTACGTGCCATGATTCTCCCTCGACAGGCGGGTGTCCCCTGCAATCGCTCAATCCGCCAAGCTCGCTTATGACGTTTGATTTTCGACGAATACCCGTACAACCAAAACCCATTCGGGGGGTAACCGTCTACAGGCTTCTATCATAACCGATCCACCGGCCGGTGGCCAGAGTACCCCGGCGAGCCACGATGCACAAAACGACCCCATGCGGCGACCAACTAGTGTCCTGAGTCGCTGGTTCGTTTAATAACTCCCTTTGGGAAACACCCTGATCTTCGGCACTGGCGGGACGCCAGTGGCACCAAAATTATGCAACGAATCTCCAACTCGGGACACTAGGCTCCTTCGGTGGCCGTGGCCAATCGCAACGCCACGCGGCACGCCTGCCGGAATTTGGTCAGGTTCAGTTGTTCGCCCGCCGTGTGCGCACCAATCTGGCCGGCACCGAGCGTGATGGTCGGGGCACATTCGGTACTGAGGAAGTTGGCGTCCAATCCGCCGGACGAGATCGACGTGACCGGTTTTCCGCCCACCGCGCGAATCGCCGCCGCGCAGGCGACCACGGTGGGGCCATCTTCGGCCAGCCGGAACGATTCGTAGTCCAAGTTTTTATCGATCTCGATTCGCCCACATTTGCCCGAGTCGTTACGCACGGCCTTGGCCGCCTTCTGAAAAGCCTTTTCGATCGCCGCGACAATCTTCCTGCGAAAGGCGGAGTCGTGGCTTCGGGCTTCGGCGCGAACCATTGCGTAAGGCGTGACCACGTTGGTCGCGTCGCCGGCCTGGACGATGCCGACGTTGCTCGTGCCCGACTTCTTGCCCTTCGTGACCAACCCAAGCCATCCCTCCTTGTGTAATTCGGCCACGGCCAGCGAGACAATCGTGATCGCGCTGACGCCGTTTTCCGGGTGCATGCCCGCGTGGCTCGCTCGGCCGTGGACTCCGATCGTCATCCGATAGGAGCCGGTGGCGCCGATCGTCAGATCTTCATATTCTCCGCCGTCGAAGTTGATTCCCATTTCCGGTTCGCCCAAGAATCGCAGATTGGCCTGTTTGACTCCCTGCAACCCGAGTTCTTCCTGCACGGTCCAAAGGAAGGTCAAGGGCGGATGGGGAAGGCCGCGTTCGATGACTTCCAACGCCGTGCTCAACACGATGGCCACGCCGCTGCGATTATCGCCACCCAGCGCTTTGTCCTTTTGGGCCGGCATCATCAGATTGCCGCGAATCACCGGCTTGACGCCGACACACAACGGGACCGTGTCCATGTGGGCCGAGAACATCCGGCGCCCGACGCCCGGCGTGCCGCGACCCGGCAACTTGCAGCTCAGGTTGCCGACCTGTCCCTTGCGGGGAGTATGCAAATGCGCTTTATCCGTCTTGATCGCCGACTTCGGCACCCCGGCCGCGAGAAGCTGCTTCGTGATGTATTCGGCCACCTTGGTTTCCTCGCAACTCGGGCCGGGCAGCTTCACCAACTCCAGCAGGATTTTCTCGGCACGTTTCAGGTTCGGTTCAGGCACCCCATCCGTTGAGGATGCTGGGCACTTCGAAGTCTTGCGGCAAGTTGTCTTGGTTTTCTTTTTCATTGCTATCCATCCACGATTGAGGGGGAGCAGTATGGCCGAGGTCCCGATCGCGTGCGATCACGATTGCCCTTATCGTAACGAATCGACGCTGCTTGACAAGCAGATGCCTCCACCTCCTCGACGCATTGCCCCACCGGGTCCATCGTCTATACTGAAAGATCGGGGCCGTTTTCCGGCCATTTCGCGGTGGCTTACCAATCATCCGACCACGCGGGCGTCCCAACGACGCCCGGCACCGAGATTTCATGCGGATTTTTCTTGCCGGTATCATGCAAGGTTCGTTGGTCCATGCGGCCGTTCACGACCAGGACTACCGGCGCCACCTCAAGGAACTGCTGGCCGAGCACCTGCCCGACGCCGAACTCTACGATCCGTTGGCCGACCATGCCAACTCGATCGAGTACGACGACGCGACCGGACGAGACGTGTTCTTCCGCCACAACCGGATGTGCCGCGACGTCGACATCCTGCTGGCCTTTGTCCCCGAGGCCTCGATGGGCACGGCCATCGAAATGTGGGAAGCCTGGCAACACGGCGCCGTGGTCATCACGATCAGCCCGTTGAAGGTCAATTGGGCCGTGCGGTTCCTCAGCCACGTCGTCTATCGAGACCTTGTCGCGTTCGAAGCCGACCTATGCACCGGCCAACTCGCCCAGCAAATCGCCGAGCTACGTGGACATTTGAACCAAGCGGACCCGTGAGAAGAAAGGCGGGGAAGATCCAATTTCGTTGCGTTTCTTAGGATGACAAACATAACCGCGGATAGGCTCTTGTGACCCTTTTTGCGAACGATCTTCAAACAAACCGTTCCCATGCTTGATCTGCTCGACTACACGCCCGAGAGGCTCGCCCATTGGTTCACCGAGCACGGCTTGCCTGGCTATCGGGCGCGCCAGCTTTGGCAATGGGTTTTTGCACACCGTGCCGAGCGGTTCGACCAGATGACCGACCTGCCCGAGACGCTCCGCGAGCGGTTGGCCGGCGAGTTTCGGATCTGGACGACCCAGATCGTTGCCCACCGGTCGGCCGACGACGGCACCGAAAAGCTCTTGCTCGAACTGAGCGACGGCCAGCGCATCGAATGTGTTCTGTTGCGCAACGACCGCCATCATTGCACGGTTTGCGTCAGCACCCAGGTCGGTTGCGCGATGGGCTGCGCGTTTTGTGCCAGCGGCATGGATGGGCTGGCACGCAACCTCGCGTCGGGCGAAATCGTCGAACAGATGCTCCGGCTCCAACAATGCCTTGCGCCCGACGAGCGGCTCAGTCACGTCGTCGTGATGGGCATGGGCGAGCCGCTGGCCAACCTCGACGGGCTCCTGCCGGCCTTGGCCGTCGCCGCTAGTCCCGAGGGACTCGGCATCAGCCCGCGTCGCATCACGATCTCGACCGTTGGCCTGCCCGAGGCCATCCGCCGGCTTGCCCGGCTCGACGTCCAATACCAACTGGCCATCTCGCTCCACGCGGCCGACGACGAATTGCGAAACGAATTGGTGCCCGCCAACCGCG
>JAFGIR010000309.1 GCA_016929515.1 Pirellulales bacterium
AGATCGGCTCCCGTGATAATTCGCATGTTCCAGCGGTTGCCGCTGTTGTCGTCAACGTGTTCGGCCGGTTCGCTCTTCTTGACGACCGGGGCGGGCTTCTTTCCGAGGTTGTTGAGGAAATCCAACATTCCACCGCCGCCGGATTGCCCCCATTGCTTGCTTCCCGCCTCTTCCTTCGCGCGATCACCGATGGCCGGCTCGCCGAACAACTCGCCCGGGGTCTTGCCCGACGTCTTGACGGCTTCCTCGCCGCCCGGCGGACGCATCGTCAACTGCACCTTGCCCAATTGCTGAGCCAGAACAAGCGTTTCGGCTTCGTCCGGAGTCACCAAGAGCTGAATGACCTTGGCCCGCATCGAATCCTCTTCGGTGGCCGCGGGATCCGGTCGAAAAATATCGTCGATGGCAAAGACCTTAATATCCTGCAAGACCGTCTGCGTCCGGTTTTCGAGAATGCCCTTGTTCACATTGCGACTGAGATGCACCAGAACGTCGACGCGATCCCCCGGCTGAATAAGCCCGGCTCCGCTCACCATGTCGACCTTGACTCCAACCACGCGATACCCCTTGGGAATGTAATCCGTGGCCGTTTGTCGGGTGAAACCTTGACCGAGCAGTTTTTTCTCTCGGATGGGTTCTCCCTGGTAAATCTCCGACCGGGCGCGGCACCCGTCCACCTTTTCAATTTGGCTCAGCGCGTCTTCCGGCACCTTTTCCTTGGGCCACGGTTCGAGCTTGACCATCTGCGGCGTGATCAATTCGCCGGGCGCAATATCGGCGACGGCCACAATGATGGGCCGGGTATCGCCCTGTTGAACTGCCGGCTCGGCGTTTCTGCTAATGACCTGGGTCACGCCAATGGCGGCCACAAGGCCACACGCGAGGGCAAGCAAGAGTAAAATGGCTGATTTGGCTCGCATGGATTCCCCCCCCAATGCCGCCTGGTCGATCTAGTGATGTTCGCATCGCCCGTGATCGGAACGACCGTCACGGAACCACTCGAAAGTCGCTCCGCCCGTTGGTCATCTTATCGGGCAGGCGCCGACAAACGCGTCGCCGGGAACCGCCTACTGGACGCGCTCCGTACGCATAATTGTCGAAGCAACTAACGTCTTGTCTTTGAAGTATTTCCACGGAGGCATCCAGCTTACGTTGCTGAATGGCACCGAAACCGTAACCTTGATCACGTCGCCGTACTGCGCGGTCGTCGGATCGACGACTCCTCCCGACTCGTCGAGGATCTCGACCGTCGCCCCCGTGACGGTTTGATTCGCTAGAATCTCCTCCACGCGATTGGTAACATCCGTGGCAGTGGTGCCGGGCAAAACAGCCAACCGCGCTCCTTCTCGAGACGCGTTCGTGATGATCTGTTGAACCATCACCGCGCGACCGACCTCGATCATCCCGAGGATCATCAAGAAGAAGACTGGTGCAACAATGGCAAACTCCACCGCTGCGGCACCTCGTCGATGTTTTCGGCATGAACGACACATTTTCTCCACCTTGAAACTCATTTCCTGCTGCTGATCGTCGGCGGCCGAACTGAGTCGGGCCACAAAATCGCCGTTTGTCGGCACTTCAGGCTGTTTCATAGTAGTAGTCCCATGCAAGCGAAATAGGTAATCGTACCAATAGCAATTGGAATTCCGTACGGTAGTAGCATCATCGTGCTTTTGCGCTCGGCAGCCATCGCCGAGAGCTCGTTGGGATCCCGAACGACGAGAATTTCGGTCAGGATTGCCCGAAATTGGCCCATGTGATGATGGAACTTCTTGTGATAAAGCACCATCCCCAAGGCAATTAGGCCACCAATCACTGCCGAGAAGCAGAAGGCATAGAACGTTACCCAACCCCACACCCAGGCTCCCACGCCGGCCAATAGTTTCACGTCACCAGCACCCATGCCACCAATGGCGTAGAGAGGCAACAAGAGCGCCAGGCCAACCGCCGTGCCGATCAGGCTCCCGATCAGCCCTTCCCAGCCGAACAGATAGGTGCTCATGGCCCATCCGCTGAACACCATGGGAAAAGTAAGCCAGTTGGGAACCTTTAACTTCCATCCGTCGATGATCGCCGCGGCGATCAAGATAACGCTGACCAAGACACACACGACCTGAAGGTCGGCCATGGGGCTGGAAACCTCTTGACTAAACATGGATTGTTCTCCGTCGCCGCTTCTCGGCTTCCTCGTGATTGGGTATTTCTGGTTCTGGGGAAGATTACCGTAGGCAGCCGTGTTCCGGAAAACAGGAACATCGGGTCAGCACCGCGTTCGGGATGCGGGCCACCCAGGGCTTCTTCCTCCGACAGGGTGTTACGCACGCACGGTCAGCATGAAACTGAACAAGGCCGCCGCAACGGTGAACGAAAGGACCACCAGTTGAACTGCCGTGTTGATCATTTCCGCGGGCACAAGCCAGTACATGGCAACACCATCTTCTGTCGAAACGCATCTCCCCATTGACAACAAGGTGGACCATAAACACGACCGATCCAACTGCGGCAACCGCACCCACTTCGGCCGTGGAACGCCCACCGAAAATACGGACTTGCCTCCTTTCCACATACCGAATGGGGAACTTTTGCCTGCAGGCAGCCACCAGTCGGCCCAGTCCCTCGCCTTAAGCCTAGGTCAAAAAAAGGCCCCTCGGTGCCCAATCGAAGGCACCGAGGGGTTTCGTGTAGCCGCGTCTTACGGAGTAGCCCGGGCAATTGCCCAGATTACCCGACGCCACAAGTAGCGATTAGGTACCACCGACCGTGGCGGCCATGCCCGTCTCGACACCCTCGAAGGTGCTATTGGCTCGTTGACCGATGGCGTCGATTGCACCCAGGCAAACGACGACGATCAGAGCCAACATGACGGCGTACTCAACCGCCGTTGGGCCATCTTCGGAAACGAGGAAACGGTGCATCTTCTGTGCGAGCGACTTCATGAGGATTCCTCCCTTTCAGCGAACCCCGTCAGCGGCCTCTATTTTGGCCAAGACGCGGTCCGAGACCAACTTGTGTGGACGGTTGGACACGTTGCCAGCCTCGCGGCCGGCACTGGCCTGCGATGTGCCCTCCCGAACCAGTTGAAAAAACGAAAAGTTGCCTCTCCCTCACATAACGCCGAAAACGCTATCCTTTCGGCAACCCGGCTGCCAGGGGGCGAACCCCGTTGGCCCTAGGCTTTGCGTCCCAGCCTATTGGCTGGTTTGCCTTTGTCGAGGATAAGAGACTCAGGCCTTGTTCGACGAGACATCCTGAAGATTAGACAAGATATTTACCGTGCTTCCCCAGAATAGCCTCACCGAGGAAACCAGAATGTGGTCACGACCAAATAGACCGATCTCACACCAGCTCCCTGTATGAAGAGTAAGTCACGAATGGCCAATGTCAAATTGGAGACTTTAGGAAAATCCGAGGTGTGCGTGAAGATATTCGGACAGACACATCCAAAAGTCGGATTGTAGCGGCAGCAACCGATTATGCGATCTCCTCACCCGTCGTTTCCTCCAAGGGCAACTCGACGCGGACTCGCGTCCCCTCACCCAGCGTGCTGTCGATCGTGGCTTGTCCACCTAGCAATCCGGCCCGCTCGCGGATTCCCATGAGACCAAACGACTTCTCGGTGACGTCTCGCGGATCGAAACCGCGACCCCAATCGCGGATTTCGAGGATCAAACGGTCCAACTCCTGAACGAGCCGGACACGGATTTTCGAACTTCCGCTGTAGCGCCCGGCGTTGGTGAGACTCTCCTGGATAATTCGAAACAGCGAGTTCTCCCGAGCGGGGTCGAGCCGCTCGAAACGAACGTCGTGGACGAACTCGACTTCGGTGCCCTCTTTCGTTCGGATGTCGGAAACGAGATTCTCCACGGCGGCGACCAATCCCGACTCGTCGAGCGCGGCCGGGCGCAGGCCGCTGATCAGACGTCGGGCTTCGCTCAGGGCACGTTGAATCATGGACGTCCCGATTTCGTGCGCCTTGATCGCTTCCTCGAGGTTCGTCTCGCGGAGTTGATCAAACGCGCCGCAATACATGGCGGCGGCGGCAAGGTGTTGGGCCAAACCGTCGTGGATGTCATAAGCAACCAGTTGCCGTTCACGCTCTTGAGATTCAAGCAACTGACGGAGGGTTCGCTGTTCCGCAAGTTGCCGCTGCTGCGACAATTTCCGATCGCTGATATCGCTGGCCAATACAAGCGCGTGTGACGCGCCGTCGATGATTACGCACTGAATCACCACTTCGACCCAGAAGGGTTGACCGTTCCGTCTCCGGCAGAGCCACTCAAACTTCTGTGGTTTTTCGTTGACTGCCTTGTTGATGATTTCGAGAGCCTTCTGTTGAGCATCGGGCGACTGGTCGGCACTGATGTCGCGGACCGTCATGCGCAAGGCCTCCTCGCGCGAGACGCCGTGCATGTCCAACATGGCCCGATTCACGTCGACGAACCGACCGGACGCGGGATCGACAATCGCGACCGAGCTCGTCGAGGCGTTGAAGATCTCTCGGTAGTTTCGTTCCGATGCCTTCAGCGCCTCTTCAGCCCGTTTTCGATCGGTAATGTCCTGGTTGGCCCCGAAGGTCCTGACCGTCCGCCCCTGCTCGTCCTTGACGACAAAAAACGTCACCGCCATGTACCCAATCTCGCCGTCGGCATAGAGCATGCGATGCTCCAAATGGACACTCCGGTCTTCATCCTCGGCTTCCATCGCCATGCGCACTCCGTCCGCAACCATGTGCGCATCGTCGGGATGCACGAAAATCTCGGCGTAGCGATCGGGCGACATCGTGTAACCGCCCATCTGCTCGGCCGTCGTGCGAAAGATGGCGTAGAAATGATCGTCGAAGGTGAAGAGGTTGGCGGCGACGTCGTATTCCCAATATCCCAGCTTGGCAATCGATACGGCGGCCGAGAGTTTGCGCTCGTTTTCCAACAGCGCCTCCTCCGCACGCCGGCGAGCGGTGACGTCGTTCCCAATGCAGAGAACTTCGGAAAAACGCCCTTGCTCGTCACGTAACGGCCGGTTGGTCCACGAGATCCAGACTCGACTCCCGTCACGACGAACATTCTCGTTCTCGCTGTTCTCGAAACGCTCGGGATGCTCGCAAACCATCCGGATCTTCTCGGCCAGGTTCTCTCCGGCGCCGTCCACGGCGGGCACAATCGTGCCGACGACGTTCTTGCCGACCAATTCACCCTTCGAGTAGCCGAAGAAAGAACAGGCAAACTGATTGGCAAAGGCTATGTTCCCTTCAGGATCCAGCCGCAGAATGATGCTGCCCACGTTCTCGACCAATTCGCGATAGGGTGCTTCCGAGCGTTCCAACTCGGGCGGCATCCGCGCCCGGTCGCGCTCGCTAGCGGCCAGACCGTCGCGCGTCTCGGCAAGCTCCCGCGCCAAGCGATCGACTTCACGTTGTTGGTCAGCCACAAGAACACCTCGGCAAAGCATCGGAAGCGGAAAGCTCACCCAACCAACGGTGTTGCCGGGTCAACGCCATAAGATGCACCCCGCGCCCACTGAATTCGATCAACTCCCCCAATCGCCGCTGTGGCGTCATCGGCAATCGCTTGTTCAAGTTCAGCCTCCGTGCAACCGCCAGCAACGCGAGAAATCCGAAAAGCACTCGCTGCGGCGGCATGCCGCGATTATAGGGTCTCGGCCGATCGGTGGCGAGGGTTTTCTGTTGTCCGGAAAGTCCCAAGAAACAAACACCCTCTAGATAGGGAGCGACCATGGCGACATGGCGTCCATTCGTCGAGAGGCGCCGTTGCAGCCCGCCTCGACGACCGACGGATATTGGATAGATGATGAACGAATCGAATCCGACGGACGATCGTTCCTGAATCGCCCCAACGTTTGGCAACATGGGTGAAACCTGGAAGCAACTCGAAAATCCAATTGACCGTACGGGGCCCGATTTCTAGCCGGGCAATCTTCCCGACTTGTGACTCCGTTGCTGCCGCGAAGCCCAACTGAGCCAGTCCGGTTCGTTCGGTTCGGGGCAACAGCCAAGGAGTCTCGTTCGCGACGGTGCCGTTTGAGCCGGAACGACACGATGGCCGAGAAGGGGGTACTTTGGGTCGAGGTCTGCCGCATCCCAGTTTCTCGGTGTCCTCCGTGCCTTGGTGGTAAATTCTCGGGTGAGAGGTGGTGTTGGCCGACGAAGGGCAAGTCTCCCCGGAAAGGGCGTTTGTTGCCTTTCGGCCGTTAATTGCGTCAAGCGGGCAACATGAGATTTGCCTGGCTTGCAAGAAGGTTGCTGGCCGATATAATTGGTCGCTCATCCCCGAGAAGCGGTGGCCCAACGGAGGGTGATGAGCGAGACCAGGAAAAAACTTTGTTTTGTCGAGCTTTGCCCTTTGACAGGCTTTGGCCGGACCGGTATATTAAGAGGCTCGGCTGTTGGAGTGATGAGCGTGCGGACAGTGTGACGCGGTACGTGTTCCTTAGGGCGAAGATGAATGGAACCCGTTCCCTGTCGAACTGACAGCAGAACAGCCCCCCTTCTGGGGATCGCTGGTTTGGACGATCTTTGACAATTTAGTTGTGATTTAAGTGGCATCTTAATAGGTGTAACGACTCTGGGCACAATTTGTGTTCAGTGGAGTTTCACTTGAGAGCCTTTAGACGCAGCACCAGGTCGATTTGGCCTGTTGCTGCATTGAGCAATCGTTACTTGGATCGGGACGAGCGTGGCGGCGAAGTGTCGTCGCGATAGTCCGATGCGGTGGCGTGTCTCGTGAAGACGGCACTTTTCGAGTGTTGGATTCATGTGGCCAAGCTACTAAGGGCACATGGGGGATGTCTTGGTGTTAGAAGGCTTTGAAGGGCGTGGAAGACTGCGATAAGCCCGGGGGAGTTGTCAAACGAGCGTTGATCCCGGGATACCTGAACTGGCGTAAGCTGAATTCATAGGCTTGCGTGGCGAACGCGGTGAACTGAAACATCTCAGTAACCGCAGGAAAAGAAAGAAAAATCGATTTCCTCAGTAGCGGCGAGCGAACGGGAAATAGCCCAAACCGCGG
>JAFGIR010000037.1 GCA_016929515.1 Pirellulales bacterium
ACTCGTGGTAGGGCGGCTCGTTTCTTTGCCCGGTTGCGCGCTGAAGTCCAATGCCGCGAAATCTGGCGGTGCATTGCCGCCGGTTCGATTCACGCGAGAGTTTCAGAAACCAAGTCGCCCAAGCATCGTGGCCAACAGTTCCAGCGGCAGGCCGACGACGTTCGACTCGCTTCCTTCGACCACGTGTACCCAGCCGGGGCGATCTTGATAGCCGAACGCCCCGGCCTTGCCTCGCCAGTCGTCGCCGGCCAGGTACTCGTCGAGCTGCTCGTTGCCCAGCGGGTCCGTGCGCAGCGTCGTCGACGCCACGTCAACCAGAGGTTCGCCCTGATCGGTCGGCCAGAGACACAACCCACTGATGACCCGGTGTTCCTGACCCCGGAGAACCTGGAGCATGCGCCGGGCGTCGGCGCGATCGGCCGGTTTGCCCAGCATTTGGCCTTGGCATTCGACGATCGTGTCGCACCCCAACACCACGGCCCTCGGCGCGTCGGGCGCAGCTGAAACAAACCGCGCGGCGACGTCGGCCGCCTTTCGATAGGCCAGCTCTCGGACCAACCCGTCGGGCTCAAGCGCGTCGGACACGCCCGACTCGACGCGGTCGTCCGCCGGGTGTACGATGAACGTGTACCCGGCGTCCGCCAGGAGCTGGCGCCGCCTGGGGCTTTTGCTGGCCAAAATCAGACGTAGCGGCGGTGCGTTCACCGGCAACTCCTAGCGGATATTCAGGGCGCCTTGGCTGGCGGCCGTCGACGCAACCAGGCGGCGCCTGGTCGGTTGATTTTATCCTCTGTTCTTCGCGACGCAACCGGCCTTGGTTTGCCGAACAACGACAACGCTCATGAAACGCTTCTCGCTCGAAGTCCTCTACGAAGACAACCATCTGCTGGCCGTCAACAAACCGGCCGGTTTGCCGACGATGGGCGTCGCCGCCGACAAGCCCTCGCTGCTGGTGCTGGCCAAGAAGTATATCAAGGATCGCTACCAGAAGCCGGGCAACGTTTATCTCGGCGTCTTGAGCCGCTTGGATGCTCCGGTGACCGGTGTCGTCCTGCTGGCTCGCACCTCGAAGGCGGCTCGCCGCTTGACCGAGCAATTCCGCTCGCGAACGGTCGAAAAAACCTATTGGGCGCTGGTCGAAGGCACGATTCGTCCGGCCCAAGACCGGTTGGAGAACTGGGTTGCCCCGGACAAACGCCATCGGCAAATGCACGTCGTGGGGCCCACGATGCCCGACGCGAAGGAAGCCCGGCTGAGCTATCGCCGGCTGGCTTCGCCGGCCGGCAGCTCGCTTTTGGAAGTAACGCTCGAAACGGGCCGAAAGCATCAGATTCGGCTGCAATTGGCCGATCGAGGATATCCGATATTGGGCGATCGAAAATACGGAAGCCACCGCCCCTGGCCGCTGGGCATCGCGTTGCACGCGAGACGCCTCGCGATCAGTCACCCCATTGGGGGGTCGCCCGTCACGTTCGAGGCCTCGCTGCCCGAACCCTGGACGCGTTTCGGCGTGACCGTCTGACGCTCTCGGTCCGTGGAACCCACGAAATCCTTTCCCAACGGGGTATACTCTTAATTGAGCCCCCCATGGCTCACCGGCGCCGGCTCTTGCCGCAACGAAATCGGCCGCCGCGACACTCAGGTTTACGACCGTGACTGATCCCGATCGATCGAACTTCGAACGATGTGCGTTGGCTGCCGGGCTGGCAACCGAGAGCCAGCTCGACGAGGCCCGGGCGAAGCTGCGCTGGTCCTGGGACGAAACGTCCTCGCCCGACGACTCGCGGAACGAGCAGCAGTTGGCCGACAACCTGGTCGCCTCGGGCGTGTTGAACGCCTGGCAGGCAAAACAACTCCTCGAAGGACGCGACAAGTTCGATCTCGGACCCTACCGCATCATCGACTGGCTCGGCCGCGGCGGAATGGGCCACGTCTATCTCGCGAAGCATCACGTCTTGGGCCGCGTGGCAGCCATCAAGGTGCTTCCGCGCGACCGATCGACGCCCGAAGCCATCGAGAGCTTTACCCGCGAAATCCGCGCCCAGGCCAGCCTGAGCCATCAGAATCTGGTGCAAGCGTTCGACGCAGGCCACGACTTGAACGTCTACTATCTCGTCTCCGAATACGTGCGCGGCACCGATCTGCGCAAGCTCGTGCGACGCACCGGCCCGATGGACATGCAGACGGCCGCCAGCATCATTTCGCAGGTGGCCAAGGGCCTCGAACACGCCCACGACCGGGGCCTGATCCATCGCGACGTCAAGCCGGGCAACGTGCTGGTGACGCCCGACGGACGCGCGAAGCTCTCCGATTTGGGGCTGGTCGGATCGATCGTCGGCGATCCGCGAACCGATCCCCGATTCGGCAAGATCGTGGGCACGGCCGACTATCTTTCGCCCGACCATATTCGAACGCCTTGGGCGCCGACGCCGGCCTGGGACATTTATTCGCTCGGCTGCACACTCTATTTCGCCGCGACGAGCAAGGTGCCGTTTCCCGGCGGTTCGACGGCCGACAAGGCTCGCGCCCATTGTCAAATGCGTCCCTTGGACCCCCGGCGACTGAACCCCACGCTCAGCGTCGAGTTTGTCGAGGTCCTGGCCGACATGATGGCGAAGGACCCAAGCGAACGGATTCCCACGGCCGCCGATGTGATCGTTCGACTGGCCCCCTGGGTCGGCCAACCGCGTCCCATTCGTCAGGCCTCGCGCGGGCAAGCGGCGACGCCGGCCAAGGTTTTCGCCTCGACGCTCCAGTACCGATCGGCCGCCGTCGACGGCGAAGACGCGGGAGAGACCCAAGATGCGTCGCCCGGCATCGATGACCCGCCGATCGAACCGCCGGAAGAATGGATCGAAACGAGCCAGAGCACGCAACCCGTGGCAGCGGCCGGCGACGAAACGCGATCCGAATTCGAACCCGAGGTCCCGCCTTTGCCGCGGCGCCGGCCTCGCAACCTCGTCTCGCCTTTGTTCGTCTTGGTCGCCCTGCCGTTGTCGCTCGTCTTGCTGCTGACGGGAATTCTCTGGTTGATGCGTTTTTTCACACCGGGCTGAAATGCGCCGTGGAACCAGAGCCGCCGGCCGGCCGCCAGTGCTTTTCGCACATTGAGTCCAACCTGAAAAACTGGACATGCCCCAAAATGTGGCCACTCCTCACACAACAGGAGCGAAATCGAAGGAAAATAGGCAGATTGCCGACTTCCACCGGCTCGGCGTCGAAGTGTATCCGAGGGCAACCTTTTTCGGCCGGATCGCCGAGCACGAATTGACAGCCCGGCGCAACGCATTATATTACAGTGTTTACGCTCGCCCGACGAGCGTCTCGGACAGGTAGCTCAGTTGGTAGAGCACTGGACTGAAAATCCAGGTGTCGCCGGTTCAACCCCGGCCCTGTCCACTTGGCACCAAAGGACTTACGTCGATTTGGCTTTGGCCGCTGTTGTGCCGAGTGTTGTGATTGTTGTCGTTGCCCCCATGGTTGGCCCACAAGTCGGCCGCGACGTCGTCGGCTCCCAGGGCGACATAGTAAGTCATCGTGGTCGCCACGTGGGAGTGCCGGGCCAAACGCTGTAGCA
>JAFGIR010000310.1 GCA_016929515.1 Pirellulales bacterium
ACCGCTGCTTTCGCGGAGCGAAAGGCGACAGAAGGCTTTCCGCAACAGAAACTACTTTGTAGAACCCGTCAATGAGTGGCAACAAATCGCTAACAAAATACTGAACTTCGTCTATTGGCCACTCGTCCGAATTGACTGTGTTTTGGGAACCGGACGCCCGCCGGCTTCCGACCCGCTTCTTCACTTGAGCGGCGCCCCGGGGTCGCAACTGCAATGTAACCCTGATCGCTTGCGTAGCATCTTCGCGGCAACACGCACCTTCCCGCATTCTCTCTGCCCTTGCCTCCTCGCTCCTACACGTTACACTTGACAAGGTTGCTCAGGCGTGTTTTCGAGGAGGAGGGGGACAGTGCCTCATACCATCGTCATCTTCGGTGCCTCCGGCGATCTGACCAGCCGGAAGCTCGTGCCCGCGCTTTACGAACTCCATCGCAAGGGGCGGCTGCCCGAGGGGGTTCGCATCGTCGGCTTCTCGCGCACGCCGTTCACCCACGAGCGGTGGCGGGCAAACCTGGCCGAGTCGACGGCCGAACACCTCGGCCAGCCGCTCGACGAGTCGTCCTGGGAGTCGTTTGCCCAATCGCTCTTTTACCAGCCGGGCGACATCGAGCAAGCCGGCGATTTCGTCACGCTCGGCGAGACGCTCGACAAGATTGAAGCGGGCAGCGAAACGACGCGGATCTACTATCTTTCGACGGCGCCGCGGTTTTACGAGTCGGCCATTGCGCGGCTCGGCGCGGCCGGCCTGGCCCACCCGTCTTGCGAGCGATGCCGCGTGGTCATCGAAAAGCCCTTTGGAACCGATCAGGCCACGGCCCGACGACTCAACGAAAAAGTCCACGAGGTCTTCCGCGAACCCCAGGTCTATCGAATCGATCACTACCTGGGCAAGGAAACCGTGAGCAACGTCCTGGTGCTGCGGTTCGCCAACACGATTTTCGAACCGGTCTGGAATCGCAACTACGTCGAGCACGTGCAGATTACCGCGGCCGAGGAAATGACCATAGGGCATCGGGCCGGCTACTACGATTCGGCCGGCGCGTTGCGCGACATGTTTCAGAACCACCTGCTGCAACTGCTCACGCTCACCGCCATGGAAACCCCGGCGCGGTTCGAGGCCGACGCCGTCCGCGACGAGAAGGTCAAGGTGCTTCGCGCAATCCGGCCCATGGCGGCCAAGGACGTCGCTGCCCTGACGCTGCGGGGCCAGTACCGAGGTTATCGCGACGAGCCGGGCGTCGCGCCCGACAGCCAGGCGGCCACGTTCGGCGTCGTCCGTCTGTCGATCGACAACTGGCGATGGCAAGGCGTGCCCTTTTATCTTCGCAGCGGCAAGGCCATGTCGTGCCGAACCACGCAAGTCGTGATCCAGTTCCGCCAGCCTCCCCACATGATGTTCGACGCGGGCCCCCAAAACGCCCGCGACGCAAATCGGCTCGTGCTCCAAATCCAGCCGGCCGAAGGCATCCAGTTGCACTTCCAAACGAAGGTGCCCGACGCCGGAATGAAGTTGCGTCTTACCGAACTCGACTTCAATTTCCGACGCGCGTTTGCCGGCGAAATGCCCGAGGCCTATCAGCGGCTGCTTCTCGACGTGCTCCAAGGCGACGCGAGCCTTTTTGCCCGGGCCGACGAGGTCGAGTTGGCCTGGGGAATTGTCGATCCGATCCAACAAGGGTGGGAGTCGGGCCTGCCCGAGCTGGCCCAATACGATCCGGGCGGTTGGGGCCCCTCGACGTCGAGCGAGTGGATGCGAAACAGGCGGCACCAGTGGTTCGACACGTGCCCCGTGTTGCACTAGCGAGCATTTCAACACGGTCATCCTGAGCGCAGCGAAGGATCTCGTCTTCCGCAACGTGAGAGACCCTCCGCCGCGCTCACGACGATCGCCCCTTAAACCATGTTTTGGAGTGCAAGAAACCGTCCCCTCTCCCTTTGGGAGAGGGGAGAATTTCAAAACACGTTCTTACTCAGCGGAAACTCAAACCGGCCACAAACCATGCCCGAAGCATTTCCTCCCCTGCGAATCGGCCCTCTCGCCGTCGGGTTCCCAATCACCCAGGCCGCGTTGAGCGGCTATAGCGACTGGCCGATGCGCGTGATCTCGCGTCGCCACGGCGCCGCCTATACGCTCTGCGAGGTCATGCTCGATCGGTTCGTCATGCAAGTCACGCAGGGCAACAAAGCCAAACGAATTCTCCGCGTGACCGACGAGGAGCATCCGTGCGGAGCCCAACTGATGGGCAACGCGCCGGAGGAATTCGAACAGGCGGCCCTCAAGTTGGTCGAACTCGGTTTCGACTGCATCGACGTGAACTTCGCCTGCCCGGTCCGCAAGGTGCTCGGACGCCGTCGAGGTGGGTACCTGCTCGGCCGGCCCGACGTAGCATTGGAAATCGTCGACCGTCTGCGCGTCTGCTTGCCGGCCGAGATTCCGCTGACCGTAAAAATGCGTCGTGGACTCGACGAAAGCCAAGAAAGTCTCGACCAATTCTACTCGATTTTCGACGGATCGTTCGCACGAGGCGTCGCCGCCGTCACGGTTCACGGTCGAACCGTCGAGCAACGCTACCAGGGAAACGCCTCGTGGGATTTTTTGCGGCAAGTGAAACAACACGCAGGCAACCGAACCGTGCTCGGCAGCGGCGACTTATTCACCGCCCAGGCTTCCCTCGATATGATGAGCGCGACGGGCGTCGACGGCGTGGCGGTCGCGCGCGGCGCCATCGGCAACCCTTGGATCTTCGAGCAGGCGAGGGCACTCTTCGCCGGAGAGCCCTTGCCGCCGCCCCCGTCGCTCCACCAACAGCGCGACGTGATCGTCGAACACTACCGGATGGCCGAGGAGACTTACGGCGTCTGGCGCTGCGGGCGGATCATGCGCAAATTCGGCATCCACTATGCCCGGCTCCACCCCGAGAGCGAAAAAGTCCGCAAGGCCTTCATCAACGTGCACCGGCCCAAGGAATTGGCAACCGTGCTCGCCGCGTGGTATCATGAGGACTTGCCCGGCCGCTATCCCGATCCGAGCCATCTCGCCGAAGAGGATTGATTCATGAACGTCAAGTTTTTTCTCGCGACCTTCGCCATGGCGGTCATGGCTTCGGCCGTTCTCTCGGCCGAGCGGCCGGACATCGTGATTATCCTGGCCGACGACATGGGCTACTCCGACCTTGGCTGTTACGGCGGAGAAATCGAGACACCCAATCTCGACAAGTTGGCGGCCGGCGGCCTGCGATTCACCCAGTTTTACAACACGGCCCGATGCTGTCCTACTCGGGCGTCGCTTCTGACGGGCGTCTATCCGCATCAGGCCGACGTCGGCAATATGGTGTCCGATCAACATGTTCCGGGCTACCGAGGTCGACTCAACCCCAACACGCCAACCATCGCCGAATGCCTCGGCGGCGAGAACGGCTACCGGACGTTCATGGCCGGCAAGTGGCACGTCTCGCCCTTTGACTACGCGACCAGGGAGGCCCCGGACCCAGGCAGTTGGCCCTGCCGTCGCGGATTCGACCACGTCTATGCCGCGCTCACCGGAGGCGGAAGCTACTACGACCCGAGAGGCCTCATGCGCGACGATCGGTTCATCGAACCGGGGCGGGAGAACTACTACTACACCGACGCGATCAGCGACGAGGCGGCCCGATACGTTCGAAACCACGCCGGCGACCGGCGGCCCATGTTCATGTACGTCGCCTACACGGCCCCTCATTGGCCCCTGCACGCCAGGCCGGACGATATTGCCAGGTACCGCGATCGCTATCGCAAGGGATGGGACGTGCTCCGAAAAGAGCGCCTTACGCGAATGAACGCGTTGGGGCTCGTCGACGATCGCTGGCGGCTCACCCAGCGCGACCGGCGCGTCGGGGCCTGGGAAGACGTCGAACAGAAGGACTGGGAAATGGAACGCATGGCGGTCTACGCGGCCCAGATCGATGCCATGGACCGAGGAATCGGACGCATCGTCGACGCGCTCCGCGAGACCGGACGCCTCGAGAATACGCTCCTGATGTTCTTGGCCGACAACGGCGGATGCGACGAAATCATGAACGCAGAAGACACGGAATATCGCAAGAATTACTACCACTATCCGGTCGACGATTTGAAGGCGGGCAACGTGCCCGGCTTGATGCCGGGGCCTCGCAACACGTTCGCCAGCTACGGCGTCGGCTGGGCCAATCTCTCGAACACGCCCTTTCGGCTGTATAAGAAGCGAATCCACGCCGGCGGGACGTCGACGCCGCTGATCGTCCATTGGCCCCGGGGCATCAAGGCCCAAGGCGAGTTCCGCCGGCAGCCCGGCCACGTTATCGACTTGCTGCCCACCTGTTTGGACGCCGGCGGCGTTTCTTTTCCGAAACGGTTCGGCGATCGCGAGCCCATCCCGCCCGAGGGAACAAGCCTGCGGCCGGCGTTTTCCGGCGATTCGCTGCCCGAACGCGCCATCTACTGGGAACACGTCGGCAATCGCGGTGTCCGCCAGGGCAACTGGAAACTCGTTGGCCTGCGCGGCAAACCGTGGGAACTTTACGACCTGAAGAATGATCCGACGGAAATGATCGACCTGGCCGACAAGCTGCCTGATCGGGTTGCCGCGATGAAGGCCATGTACGGACGTTGGGCCAAACGTTGCCACGTCCTGAAACCCAAGTAGAAGACGCAACGTCACGCCTCGTGCCGAGCAAGCGCCCAGCTACAGGCCTCTCGGACCATCGGGTCCTCGTCGCGGAGCCCCTGCCGCAAGGCGGCCTCGGCGCCCGGCGGGGCCGGCCGCGTGTTGCCCAGCACGATCGCCGCGTTGCGCAACAGCCCGCGTCGCCGCGCGCGCCACAACGGCGTGTGACGAAATCGATCGCGAAAGGCCTCGTCGTCCAGGGCGAACCACTCGCCCAGGTCCACGGGATTTTCGCCGTCGCGCGGCGCGAACGCCTCTTCTCGTGTCGCCGGCGCGTGCCGATTCCAGGGACACGCCTCCTGGCACGCGTCGCATCCAAAAAGCCGCTCGCCGATCGACTCCCGAAGAGGCTCATCGATCGACTCGCGCAGCTCGATCGTGAGGTAGCTGATGCACCGCCGAGCGTCGAGCCGGTAGGGCTCGATCAGCGCGCCGGTCGGACACGCGTCGAGGCAGGCTCGGCACGAACCGCAATGCGACTCCGCCGACGGCGAATCAACGTCGAGCGCTTCGCCGCTGAGCAGCGCCGCGAGAAAGACCCAGCTACCCAGCTTCGGGTTGATGAGCATCGTGTTCTTGCCGATCCAACCCAGCCCGGCCCGCTGAGCAAACTCGCGCTCCAACAACGGCGCCGTATCGACGACCCCCCGGACGACCGCCTCGGGCACAAGGCGGCGGTGAAACGCAACCAGTCGTTTCAGCCGCGCGTGAATCAACTCATGATAATCAAGTCCCCACGCATAGCGCGAGATTCGGCCTTGCCCCGGTTCGATCGGCACCGGTTCGGCCGAGCGATAGCCAACGCCCAGCATCAGTAGACTTCGAACGCCGTCGAGCACGTGGCGCGGATGGCGATAGGCCTCCCGCCGATCGGCCAAATACCTCATCCGGCCGGCATGACCCGACGCAAGCCAATCCTCGAGCCGACCGAAACCCGACGGCTCGGCGGCCCGCGTCACGCCGACCAGGTCGAAACCGAGCCGTCGGGCCTCCTGTTTGAGAGAACGGGTCAAATCGTCGGGCGACATGGGCAATGGCCTGTTTTCGTCGGCACAACGGAGTTAGAATCGGAGTAAGCGTCGACGGGAAATGGTCCCCAATTCGATGATTCTACCCGTTCCAGCCTGGAGTGTCTTGATCCGTGCGAAACGTCTCCATCTTGCGTCTGATCGGTTTGACCGCGTTTTTGGCCCTGTTCCCGGCTGCGTCTGGCTGCGGCCCCAGCTGCTCGGAGGAGGAACTGGGAACCATCGTCCACGAGGTGCCCGAGGTGCCCGGCAGCGACAAGGAGTTTCCGCTGCCCAAGTTGGACCCAAGCGCCGCGTCAGAGGAGCCTACCGGTCCGCCTTCGCCCCTTGGCCCGACGTCCGACGACTTGCCGCCAGCGAGCCGCTCCGACGCGATGCCTGAGTAGGACTGCGAAATTCCAGTTTCTCGCCAGGCGGATGGGTTGTGTCTTTGGCCAGTGGCGTTACCATAGCAGCATAATGAAGCCTTAACGATTGGTATAGATAAGGTGACTGCCATGGATACGAAGACAAAGGGAATTTGGCTGTTGTCTGCTTTTCTCGTGCTCGGCCTGTTCGTCCCGAGCGCGTGTGGTTGGTGCTACGGGCCTTCCGCGTCCTATGGGGGGTACTCCTGCAATTGCCTTCCGCCCGGCTTGTACCACGAAAGACCACCTTATTTTTCTTATTTTGTGCCACTTTACTATAGCCCTCATTATTCGAGATCCTGTGACGCAACTGGCTATGGCCAATGGTCGGTCGTCGACCGGCAGCCGTCTCCGCTGCGAATTATCAACCCGTTTGTTGCAAACGACTCGCCCGAAGCGGCAGCTCGTGGCTCTTCAACGGTCAAACCGTTGCGGATCAAGAACCCCTACGTGGACTCCAAGTCGGAATCCGACGGGTGACGCCGCCGGGAAAGATCAGGGCCTGACTAAGGGTTATGGATCTGCCGCTAATCGTTTGCGACTGTCGTCGACGCACCGTTTCGCGGCAAATCGGTCTGGACAACGATCGAAAAAACGGTACTCTACGCTTCCTCCTTGGTATGTCTTTCGGGGGAGGGATTCGTCGATTGGTTGCCACCCTGTGTTGCCCAAAGACCGACGGAAACTCGGCTTTGAGGCGCGCGGCCCGGGCGATCGTTCGTTGAGTGTGCAGGCATCATGATGCGGCAAAGGCGTCGACTTTTCTCGTCGGCGCTGGTTCATTCGAGCCGTCGCCGAGGTGGAAAGGAGTCCGCCCGATGAAACGGCCTTACGTTATTGTGTTTATGGTTCTGCTTGCCGGCTGCGCGAGCCGGAAGCCGTTGGCGCCCGATCCCTTCTTTGGTCGCACGGCCATTCCGCCGCCCAGCACAGGCGCGTCGTCGGCGCCGTCGTCTCGGGATCCCTACTATGCCGCTTCGGCCGGGCTGTCCGCCGTCCCACGCGACACCGACGACCGCGTTGAAGCCGCGTCAAGCTCGGCCTCGTGGTCCAAGCCGGAAGACGTGACGGCGGCCGACTACGCCGTGCCGTCCGCGTCCAGCACCGTGGCGGCGGCCGACACGGATTCCACGCCGACGTCCGAGGATCGTGCCGAAGTGTCCGGCAACAGCAACTCCTCATGGACCGTCGGCTCGCGCGATCCCGCGGCCATCCGCACGCGAATTAACCCACCCGACTACGCGTCCCACGCAACGCACGAACAGCCCGCGATATCGGCAACCAACTCGACCGCGGAACGATCCTCATCGAGCGTGGCCGCCGACTGCGTTTCGACCAAGGCGAGCCCGGGAGAACCCGAGCGAATCATCCGCGTGATGCAGCCACTCGCAACCGCCGCCGGCCGAAAACCCAAAGAGCCCAAGAAGACAAGCCCCGCTTCCCAACCCGGCACGTCGACCGCGTCGTCGAGCACCGCGTCATGGCACAATCGGTCCGCCGCGTCTCGCACCACGACGAGCGGCGGAAGCGTCGCACCCGCTTCGACGCCGTCGACATTCGTTGCGGAGCAAGCCCCGCGCCGGATCATCTTGCCCGATCGCGTCATCGACATCATGGATCTCCCCGACGCTGGGATGCCGACCGCTCGCCAAGCCAAGGTTGATCGAAACGTGCGGCCGGCGTCGAATTTCGCGACGACTCGCGCCAC
>JAFGIR010000311.1 GCA_016929515.1 Pirellulales bacterium
GGACGCCGTACTCGCGGTGCCACGCGATCCGGTGGTGTTCGATGCCGACGATCGACACGCCAGGCACCCGATCGCGGACCATCAAACGCGGCACCAGGTCGTCGAGCGTCTCGACCGTGGAAGCGGGTTCCTGCCGCGGGGAGGCGGCGGGCTCGGCGGCGGCCGCCGTGCGACCGGCCGCCAACGCAAAAACTACGAGCAAGCCGACGCACGTTGACCTCGCAACGATTCTCGAACGATGCGCCACGGGACGATCGACGCGGACGCACCAACGCGGAACGGGATTTTTCAGAATCATCGTAACCTCAACGTGAATACGAAGAGCCTTTTGCAGAGGTCTCGCGACAAGACTCTGCCGACGGAGGATGTTGGTCCGCCTGCAAGCGGCCGACTCATCCTCGGTTCATTCAGTATACAACGGGCAACCGGGCGGGGCGAACCGGGGTAGGCTATTTCCACATGGAGGCCGCCATGCCGACGGCAATCGGAACAAAAATCATCAGCGGCAACCAGGCCGCCAGATGCGGTGAGATCAGATAGGTCGTACTCAGTGCCTGCGCGATCCACGTGACCATCACGAATATCGAAACCACGAACATGCAAAGGCCGATCGCCACGAACACGTTGCGGTTTCCCCGGGTCATGACCAGGGGGAGCCCCAGAAAAAGGAGCGTCACGTCCCAGATGGGCCGAATCAGGCGCGAGTGAATCTCCACGCGGGCTTGGGTTCCGAAATCGACGCTCGGATTGCGCAACCCCGAAATGAGTTGGGCGGTCGATACGAAATCGAGCCCCTCGGTCAGTAGATCAAAAGTCGCGTTGCTCGCCACGAAGCACTCGTCGGGTTTCAACCACGGGGCGTCTTTCGGCGTGATGATAATCGGTTCCTTGTCCAACGGAAGCGAAGGAAACAAGGCGAGGTCCTTCGGTTGTTCGACGCCCACCAGCAAGTATCCCCCGGGCCGGCCCTTCTCCGGCGGGCGATAGAACGCGTCTTTGGCCGTAATTTCGTTGCCGTAGTCGTTGAGTTGCGGGGGCAACCGAAAGTTCGGCTTGCTGATGCGTTCCTCGGCGGCGTAACTCGACACGCCCCGAATGAGGATATCGGTTTGTTCGTCGAAACGAGGTTCCATCGGGCGGGCGGTCTGGCCCGCCAGATCGTTCGGCTTGCGCACCAACTCGTTTCGATAGTGCGGCATGATGAACTCGCGATTGACGGTGGCCAGCACGGCGATCGAGGCGGCGGCGATGATGACCGGCATCGCGGCGCGAACACGGGGAATGCCGGCGGCCATCAGCGCGGTCATCTCCTGGTGGCGCTGCAACCACGTGATGGTGAACATGGCCGAGATCAAGACAAGCATTCCGGCCATCAGATCGAAGAAGAACAACGACTGATAAGCGTAGTACGTGCCGATGACCGAAAGGAGACTGCCTTGCTTCTCGGCGACCTTCAAGAATTCGTCGAGATTCGTGAACGCGCCGAAGACGATATACAGCCCGGTCAGGCTGAGAAAACAAATCAGGAACGTCTGCAGGAACTGACGCAGGATATAGCGATCGATAATACGCATGGTCGGCCCTTGATTTCCGTAACATTTCAGCCGAATAACACCGCGGCGGTTCATCGTCTCCTCGTGGACACCGCCCGTGCCCCGTATCTCCACCGCCGCGCGGACGGAGGATGACTTGCGTCGAAAACAACCTCAACGGACAACTTGTCGAATGGCCCGGCCCAATGCCTCGACCCCGCAACGAATCTCCTGGCACGAGGGAACGCCGAAACTCAGGCGGATCATGTTTCTCGGCAAGACCCGGCTCTGGCTGGGATAACAGTGGCTGCCGGGCACGTAGAGAACGCCTTCGTCGACCGCCCGATCGAACAACGCGCCGTCCGTTCCCGTGTCGACGTTTTCGGGCAAGCGGAGCCAGACGTAAAGCCCGCCGCTCGGACGTCCCCAACTCACCCCCTCGATCGGCGCGAGGAATTGCTCGGCCGCTTCGAGCGTGGCGTCGATCTTCTCGCGATAACTTGCCCGAATTCGCTCCAAATGATCGTCGTAAAGCGACTCGGCCAACACGGTGTGCATCAAGTACTGGTTGAAATTGGGGGAGCCGAAATCAATGTTTCCTTTTTGGCCGAGGACGGGCCCGACCAGATCGGGCGGCAAAACGCCCCAGCCGACGCGAATGCCGGGCGAAAACGACTTCGAGAACGATCCGGCCGCGACGACCGTGTCGCCTTCGGGGTCGAACGATCGGATGCTCGGAACGTCCTCGCCCGAATAACGAAGCTCGCGATAGGCCGTGTCCTCGATGATCCGGATACGATGCTCGCCGGAGTAGCGCTTGGCCAATTCGACCAGCGCCGCGCGTCGCTCGACGGAGATCGACACGCTGCTCGGATTGTCGAAATAGCTGACGGCATAAATGGCCTTGACCCGATGGAGTTCGCCGCTGGCGGCTCGCCGGGCCAGTTCCTCGTCGACGGCCTCGGGAATCAACCCCTGCTCGTCGGTCTCGACGCCGACGGCGCGGACCCCGAGATTGGCCAGGATGCCCAAAAACACGAAGTAACTCGGCGCGCCGCAGAGAACAATATCGTCCGGATCGAGGAGCGAATCGGCAACGAGGAAAAGAAGCACGTTGCTGCCGGCCGTGACAACCACCTGATCGATCGACACGTTCATCTCGGCGGCCGTCCGGCCGTCGGCCTGAAGCATCCGCTCAAGCAACAGCTCGCGGAGAGGCCCATGGCCAATCGTCGTTCCATACTGCAACGCCGCCAACGATCGAGCCGGATCGGACCAGAGAATTTCGAGCGCCTTTTGCGTGGGCTCGACCGGCAGGGTCTGCTGGTCGGTGAAACCGGCCGCCAGCGACACCAGCTTCGGGTGGGCCAACGCCTTGGCCATCAGTTGGGAAACGACTCGGTCGCCGCCGGCCCAACGAGCGCGGCGACTAAGTCCGGGTTGGCGTAACATGGAACGATGTCGACTTTCTATGGAGGAGGCCATGCCCGACCAGGGTGCCATTCGCAAAAAACAGGCTAACGCGCGTCCCACAACCACAACTCAAGGTTGTGGCCGGACGGACGAATACCACGACATGCACGCATCGGGAATTCCTGGCGGCCGCCAGACATCCACCCAAATGGGCCATGCAATCCGCGATAGTACCCGCTGTCTTCGTGCCGCCTAACCGTCAATGGGCACAGAGGGGCTCAATCCTGGTAGCATAGGGGATTTGGCCCCAGGAAGTCAAGGAAGGATTCGTCAAACGGCATTCCAATCACTATGATAATAGACGAATGGAATTTCGGAACGGTTCGCCGCCAGAGCCTTGGAAAGGGACAGATCTTGGCCGTTTCATCGAGGAGCAGGGTGCTGCCGGAGCCCTCGGTTCAACCGACGACTTCCAGGCCGTTTCGGCTTGGACCCGGTCGAGACAACATGGCACGCGGGTGGCGCCAGACATGGCGGGCGGCAGTCAACCTGCTTTTGCCGCCAGGCTGTGCCTTTTGCGACGCGGATCTCGAACCACGCGACGGTAAACCGCTGTTCTGCGAGACTTGCGTCAAGCGGCTTGCTCCCGACACGTGGCAGATTTGCCTTGGCTGCGGCACGCTGGCCGACGAACCCTCGGCGGCAACCCAATCGGCGGACGCCGAAGGGCTCTTGCCGCCGGCGAGTTGCCTTCGTTGTTGGAAACAGCCTTATTGGTTCGACGGCGTGGTTCCGCTGGGTCACTATCGAGACGACCTTCGTGAAGCCGTATTGCGGATGAAACGACCGATCGGAGACCATCTGGCCGCGGCGATGGGTGAACTCCTCGCGCGGCGGCGCGGCGCCCAACTGGCGGCCTTTGAAACCGACGTCGTGGTCTCCATTCCGATGCACTGGTGGCGGCGGATGTTGCGCGGCACGAACAGTCCGGAAATCCTGGCAAGTTGCGTTTCCCGCCATCTGGGGGTTCCGTTTGAACCGAAGATGCTGAATCGTCGCAACAACACTCGTCCCCAGGAAGGTCTTTCCGCGACGAAACGATTTGAAAACGTTCGCGGGGCGTTCCGATTGGGAAGGGGCTACGATATAAAAGGTGCGCGAGTACTGTTGATCGACGATATCATGACCACGGGGGCTACGTGTAGCGAGGCCTCCAAAGTCTTGAAAAAGGCTGGAGCCGAGAAGGTCTTTGTGGCGGTCGCCGCTCGGACAGCCTTCGGAAATGGATGAAAGTCGGCTTTTGCATCGCCACGGTGAAAAATGGCAGATATGTCCCCAAGAAATGATCCTTTGCAACCCTCGACCGAGCACCCGTTTCGCAAGGCGGTGCTTCGCGGTCTCGGCGTGGTCGTACCCCCGCTGCTGACGATCGTCATTTTTCTTTGGGTTGCGGGCACCGTCAATCAGTTCGTGCTCCGGCCGTTCGCCTCGGGCGTGCGTTATGCGCTGGTCTGGCACTTCGAGGATGAAATACAAGAAGAGGTGCCGGCCGATCGGGTGGCCGCGAAACTGAAGCCCGGCGTGGATCCAACGCAGTACTATTATGAAACGCCCGACCGAAAATTCGTGCCCTACGCGGTTTACGATCTGGTTCGGAAAAACCAAGGCGCGGAACCACTGCCCGAGACGGCCAAAGGTGTCTATCGTCGGTACGTCGAGCTGCGCTATCTTAAACCGCACGTCGTGGTCCCCACTTTCTTGGCCATTTTTATTCTCGTTCTCTATCTTCTTGGGAAGTTCATGGCCGCCGGAATCGGGCGGATCTTCGTCGGCGCGTTCGAACGCGGTATTCTGCAGCTTCCGTTGGTTCGCAACGTCTATTCCTCGGTGAAGCAGGTTACCGACTTCCTGTTCAGCCCTCGCCAGATCGAGTATACCCGCGTCGTGGCCATCGAGTATCCGCGCGCGGGGATCTGGTCGTTGGGCCTAGTCACCGGCGAAAGCATGCTCGATATACGCGCGGCGGCCAACGAGCCCGTCCTGTCGATCCTCGTGCCGACCTCGCCCATGCCGGTGACGGGCTACACGATCAACGTCCGCAAGAGCGAAGCCCTTGACCTGAACATCACGATCGACCAGGCTTTTCAGTTCATCGTGAGCTGCGGCGTCGTCGTCCCGCCGCAACAGTTGCAGGAGGCTTTGGAAGAAAAGGCCGAGGCCGAGCAAATCGAGTCGGACGCCGGCCAGGCGGCCGCCGGCGAGAATGGGGTGGCTGGGCCCTAGCGCAGCGCTGGCCCAGAGCGCGCGGAACCGCTCCTTGCAGCGATCAGAGCCACGCCGTGCCGCCACGCGGTTTTCAAATGCCTTCCTGCAATTCGGCGCGCGTTTCGCTCCCCCGCCTTCTCCCAAACGCGTCTGCCCGCGTGCGTTCGTGGCACCCTCTCAAGCGGCCGGTGTTCTGCTATAATAACGCCCCGATGAGGAGATTTGCCGCGTCGTGGATCGTTCGGTGGAGCGTGTCCGCCTTGCCATTTCAATAACAGGTCGGTGTTAGTCATGAAGTTGCGACTTGGAACACGAGCCAGCGCGCTGGCCACCTGGCAAGCCGACTGGGTGGCGCGGCGTCTGACGAACGAAGGCGTACGGATCGAGCTCGTGGCCATCAGCACGGCCGGCGACCAGCAACAGCAAGGCCCCATCGACACGATCGGCACCCAGGGCGTCTTCACCAAGGAAATTCAAAAAGCACTGCTGGACGAGCGAATCGATCTGGCCGTGCATAGCCTGAAGGATCTCTCGACCGAGCCCGTGCCCGGGCTGGCCCTGGCGGCGGTGCCCGAGCGAGGCCCCATCGGCGACGTGCTCGTGTTCGCC
>JAFGIR010000312.1 GCA_016929515.1 Pirellulales bacterium
CGCACCTGGGCCTACGGGCGGAAGATCTTGCTGATCCGCCTGGCTTATCTCGTGCTTTTCGGCGTGGCGGCGAGCGGTTTGTATTGGATGATCGAGACGCACCAGACGCTGAACCGTGTCGACGGGGCTCTGGCTCTGGTGCCGCTGTTTTTGTTGAGTCTCTTTCTGGTCAACACTCAGGCGGTGACTTCGCTCACCACCGAGCGCGACACGCGCGCCATGGACTTGTTGCTGGTGACCGACTTGACGCCGAGGGAAATCATCTACGGGAAGCTCGGTGGCGTGTTTTACAATACCAAGGAGATGATTCTTCTGCCGATCCTGTTGTGTGTCTATCTTTGGTGGCGAGGGGCAATCGGAACCGAGAATCTCATCTTTCTCTCGATGGGCCTCGTGGTCCTGTTCGTGTTCGCGGCCATGTTGGGTATCCATGCCGGAATGAACTACGTCAACTCGCGGAACGCCGTGGCGACCAGCCTGGGCACTTTGTTTTTTCTTTTCCTGGGCGTGGCGACCTGCATGCGCATGATGATTGCTTTCAGCGGCTCGTTCCAGGCGCAGTTGCAGCCGTTTCTGGCGTTCACGATTGGCGGCGGCATCGGGCTCTACGTGGCCTTGGGCGCGAGAAATCCTTCGACGGCAATCGGTATCGCGTCGTTTGCTTGCCCGTTGGCCACGTTCTACGCGATCACCAGTTTTCTGCTCGATAAGCCAATGGCCTTGTTTCTGGTTACCGTTGTGGCCTATGGTTTCATGACGGCGGCCATGTTGATCCCGGCGATCTACGAGTTCGACGTGGCCACCGGCCGGACGACGATCGACGACTAAACCGATCTGGACGAAGGAGATCCGCCATTCCATGCTGGAATATTGGCCCTGGCTCGTAGCGATGGGCGTGCTGATTCTCGGTTCGGCGTTTTTCTCGTCGAGCGAGGCGGCATGGTTCTATCTGCGCCGGGAAGACCGCCGAAAAATGGCGCAAGGCAACCGCGCGCAACGCATGGCCGTCGCGCTTCTGGACGATCCCGATCGGTTGTTGACGGCCGTGCTCTTCTGGAATCTGGTTGTCAACCTGGCCTACTTCACCATCGTCTCGATCACCAGCCTGCAACTCGATCGGGACGGACACACGACATTGGCCGGTTCGTTTGCCGTCGGCTCGCTGCTGGTGCTGATCGGGCTGAGCGAAATGCTGCCAAAGAGCCTGGGCGTGCTGAAGCCGCAGGCACTTACCGCACTGTTTGCCATTCCCCTCTCGGTCATGGTGCGCCTGATCGACCCGGCGCTGCCCGGCTTCCGTGTGGCAATTCTACTTTCTCGCCGGGTATTGTGGCCCGGTTTTCAACCCGAACCGTACCTTCGCGTTGGCGATTTGGAACGGGCGGTGAAGCTGTCGACGACCGATACGGCGTTGCTTGAACAGGAGCAAGTGATTCTACAGCGGATTGTCCTGCTTTCGAGAATTCGCGCCGATGAACTGATGCGACCTCGGACCCAGTTTACGGCGTTTCGGCCGCCCGTCTCGTTGGCCGATCTGGAAGGGCGAATGACGCCCAGCGGGTACCTGCTGATCACCGAGCCGGACAACGACGAAGTGGCCTCGGCGATCGATTTGGGCAATCTGTCGAGCGTTCCCACGGAACATCTCGAATACCATGCCGAGCCGGTCGTCTGCGTGCCCTGGTGTGCGACGGTGGCTGCCGTCCTGGAAGCCATGCGCCAGCGCGATCGACGGGTGGCCGCCGTCGTCAATGAATTGGGCGAGACGATCGGCGTGTTGACGTTCGACGATATTCTCGACACGATTTTCACGCGCTCCTCCAGCCGCAGTCAACGTCTGCTCAAACGCGTGCCGATTCGCCGCGAAGCGCCCGGCGTTTGGCACGTGACGGGCATGACGAGCCTTCGACGTCTGACGCGGCGTTTCAACGTGCCCCGGCCACCCAGCAAGAGCATTACCGTGGGAGGCGTCATCCAAGAAGTCCTCGAGCGGTTTCCTCAACCGGGCGACGTCTGTCGCTGGGGACCGTTTCAATTCAGAGTATTGGACGTGCCCGACCGGGGTCCTTTGACCGTCGAGATGACCATGCCCGAAGCCCGGGAGTCACAAGCGTGACCACGACAAGCGTACTCATTCTGGCGGTGATCGGCATATTCCTCAGCGCATTGTTTAGCGGCCTGGAGACCGGCTTCTACCGCGCGACGCGCGTGCGATTGGTTCTGGATGCGTTGGGTGGGGACCTCGTTGCCCGCGGCCTGGTCTGGTTGACCAATCATCCCACGCTGTTCGTGGCCACGGTTCTGGTGGGCAACAACCTGGCCAACTACCTTCTGTCGTTGTCGATCGTCATGGGGGCGCAGATTGCCTGTGGAGGAGCTGCCCGCGCGGCCGAACTGATCGCGCCGTTGATCTTGGCGCCGGTGTTGTTCGTCTACGGCGAATTATTGCCGAAGCATTTGTTTCTTCAGGCTCCCAATCGGCTGCTTCGGCTGGGAAGCCCGTTGTTTCTGGTGTTTTTCGTGTTGCTGCTTCCGGGGAGCCTGCTTCTTTGGGGGCTCAATTGGCTCTTGGCCCGGTTCGTCGCGGAACCACCGGAAGAGGTTTGCCTGACACTCGCCCGGCGCGAACTTCAAAAATTGTTGGCCGAGGGACAAGAGGCCGGCATCCTTTATCAAGCACAACAAAGCCTTGCCCGCGGCATCTTCGCGCTGAGTGATCGCCCGGTCAGCCAATTCGCCGTCGCGCTTCATGACATGCCGCGTGCCCGGGAAACCATGCCGAAACAGGAGGTTCTTCGCCTGGCGAAGCGTTATCGCATTGCCGATGTTCCGGTCGAGGCAACCGGAGCGAGTCGCGAATTGATCGGCTACGTGCGGGTGATCGAGCTGACGCTGGACGACTCGGAGGAGGTGGGCCCGCTGCGTCCGCTGATCGAAATTCCGCGCACCGCGAACCACATTGACGCCGTGGTGCGGATGGAGAACGCCGGGGAGAGCCTCGCGCGCGTCGTGGACCAGCAGGGAGGGACGGTGGGCATCGTGACTGCTGGTAGTCTGAGAAAATCGCTGTTTCATGGGCGTTGAGCGCGCCCCATGAGCGAATCGATCCGATCGTGCCGTCGGTTTTCAATCAGGCCGGCGCGGCGGACTACCGGTGGTAGCCGAGCGACGTTATCACCGACAGCATTTCTTCATAGGTGATGAACCGGCGACGGTGTCGTAGCTTGTAGCCGTCGATTGCCTGGGCCAGTTCTTGGGCCTCGGGCGAAAGCCCGTCGTGGCTATTCGCGAACTGGCGCCGTTCTCGCGCCGGTGCCAGGGGGTCGACCCCGGCCTCGCGACGATCGACGAACGTCGCATGATTTCCCTCGGTGATCTGCGACATGACCGGAATTCTCCTCTTGATGATCGGGGTAGGATCGCAATCCGAGACGTCTCTCACTCATGTTTTTCGGATTGTCGAAAGCCACATGGCGATCTGACACGGATCGCGGACACCCATTGGCTCCATGCAACTTTAGACCGCGGTTTTCCGAAGGTCAAATCGATTGTGCACACCGATCAGGTTGCAACGATGAAAACGGCGGACAGAGACCGTTTCTGGAGAATTCCGGCAATCGCTACCGATGGATCGTAGGGTCCGGGCACTGGGCAACGTTCAGCCGTTCGATGAGTTGACGGCTCGGCCCGTGGGTCGGCGCCAACCGCAAGGCCGCTTCGGCAGCGACCACCGCTTCGCGTGGCCGTCCAGCATGGGATTGGACCAAGGCCAGTTGGTACAACAACTCGGGTGTGGGCGCGCCGCGAGCCAGTGCCGTGGCATAGCTTTCGGCCGCCTCGTCGTTGCGACCCAACGCGGCGTAGGCCAGCCCTTCCAGGTAGAGGGCCTTCTGCGGTTCTTCCCCCGGCCCGCAACCGTCGATAAGACTGTGCAACAAGGCGAGTGCTTGCTCCGGTTCATTCAGTTCGGCGTAGAGTTCGGCGGTTTCCATCAACAAGTCGCGGTCGTTGGGGGCGTATCCCAGAGCACGATGGTAATCGGCCAGTGCCCCGCGAGGGTCCTTCGCGGCGCGCAGCACGCGAGCGCGCATGGCCCAGGCATCCGCCCGGTTGGGTTCAAGATTGAGCGCGGTTTCAATCTCGTGTCGAGCCGGTTCAATCTGGTTCACCCCCAGTCGCATTTCGGTTGCCCGAACTCGCAATTCCCCATCGTTCGGGACCAGCGCGATGGCCTGATCGAGCTGAACGAGGGCTTCCTGCTTTCGGCCTTGATACCAGAGTGCCTCGGCCAAATGCCGCCGTGCTTCGGGATCGTCGGGGCAGCTCTCGACGGCCTTGCGAAGCAACAACTCGGCCGATGCCCAGCGTCCTTGCTCCAGAGCAAGGACTCCCTGTTGCGAATACTCGCGACATCGGGCCAGAGACGGCGAGATCGGCCCGTCGTGGCCCGCCAGATGGCATCCCGACAAGAAAACACCGCCCCCCATCAGTCCGATGATTAGCAACAGTCGGTTGGGCATCATGCTCATGGAAGAACCGTTGTTCCAGGCGCGCTGGTCGTCCTGGCTGACGGTATCTCGCGCCGACGAGTGCTGCCGGGGGAAGACCGCCCAGTCCAGCGCGTTTGGCCGTGCCGGCTTCCGGAGAGAACACCAGGCTTGCGAGGACGCAACGCGGTATGGTAGCAGAGCGACACGGCAGCTACTACCCCGATTTTACTGCTCATGGGCCATGGATTGCCGCGAGGTTGGTCCTTCGTCAGGCGCGCTGTCGTCGATCGATGGTTTGGGGTGATTCGGGAACGGGAGTGTTCAAGGGTATACAATCGCGGCATAATGCCACCGGACGGGGGTTCACTGGTCGGCCCGCGCCACGGTAAGATAGATACTTTGCCCCGTTCGTGTAGAAGGAAACCGTCCTATGCCCGCCGAGTTTGCCAAAATGGGAATCCGCTTCCAATATCCCGAAAACTGGTCCGTGAGCGAGGATATTTCGTTGGCCGGTTGTCGAAGCGTAACGGTAAACAGTCCGGCGAGCGCCTTCTGGACCCTCTCGATTCACCCTCGACTGACCGACCCCACCCAACTCGTTGAAGTGGCGGTCCAGGTAATGCGGGAGGAATATAAGGAGATAGAGGGCGAGATGGTTTGTGAAGAGATCGAGGGCCATCAGCTCATCGGGCAGGACATCAATTTCTATTGTCTCGACCTGACCAACACGGCCTGGATTCGCAGCGTGCGAACCGACCAGGCAACGTACACGATTCTCTGCCAGGCCGAAGACCGTGAATTCGATCAAATCGGAGATGTGTTTCGCGCGATGATAACCAGTTTTCTGGCGAATATTGGATCCTTGGCGAAAGAGGACTAGGTGATGCTGACAAGTCGCAGGACATTCGATGGGCTTGCCGTCCGAGCCGTTTTTCAGGGTGTGCTGGCGGTTGGATTGTTGTTGGTCGGGACCGTAGCCGCGGCAGTGTCGGAGGATTTCAAGGGCAACCGGCTGGCTCCCTGCGACCCGAGCAACATTGCGGTAGGCGGTGAGATCGGACGGCGGATCGATCTTACGGTCCGCAACAACGTGCTGGCGCTGGACGTCGACAAGGATTTTCTCCAGGCTTTCCGCGAGAGGAAACGCACCGACACGTTAGGGCACACCCAAAAATACATCGGGTTGGGCAAGTTCATCGATGCGTTGGTGAGCTTCGGCGTCTATACCAAAAATCCCGAGGTTATCGCGCTGAAGAACCACGTAGTCGACGAACTGCTCAAGACCCAACTGGCCGACGGCTACATGGGAATTTTCCAGTCCGAATCTCGAATAACGGCCTATTGGGACTTGCACGAGATGGTCTATTTGATCCACGGGTTGGTCGCCGACTATGAACACTTTGGTAACGGGGCGTCGCTCGAAGCCGCACACAAGCTGGCCGACTACATCATCCAGCATCGCAAGAGCACGGACCCGCCACGAAAGGTAGGGAAGTTGAACACCGAACGAGCCTTCATCGCGCTTAGCCGGGCGACGGGAGAGAACCAATATCTCGACTACGGGGTCGCCGGCATGGATCTTCGCAATTGGCACTCTCCGGTTAAAGGTCATGCCTATACGTTCATGAACGTCTGCCTGGCGCAACTCGATCTGTATGCAATCGCGCCGGACGACGAGCTGCTCAAACAGAGTCGCCAAGTCGTCGACCGCTTGCTGGCTCAAGACGCTCTGATTGTTAGTGGCACATGTTCCTGGCGCGAGAGCTTTCACGACGACCAGCGGCTCGATGGCCACTTGGGGGAGACCTGCGCCACCGCTTACCTGATTCGTCTGTTGCACACCATGTTGTCGATCGAGGGCAACTCGACCTACGGCGACATCATGGAGCGGGCCGTCTACAACGCTCTGTTCGCCGCGCAGCTTCCGGGCGGACGCCGCTTGCGCTATTTCACGCCGCTCGAAGGCAAACGGCCCGTCTACAAGTGGGACACCTACTGTTGCCCCAACAATTTCCGTCGGATCGTCGCGGAATTGCCGTCGATGATTTACTACCGGTCGAAAGACGGTGGGCTGACGGTCAACCTCTATACCTCATCGTCGGCGGTCGTTTCATTGGACAAGAACCTGAAGCTGGCCGTGCGCCAGCAGACCGATTATCCCCACTCGGGCAAGGTTGTCCTGAGTCTCGATCCTTCGCGGCCGGCCCGGTTTCCGCTTCAGTTGCGTATTCCGGCCTGGTGCAGGGACGCCGTGGTGAGTGTCAACGGCCGGAAGGTCGAGCAACCGGTCGCCGCCGGCACGTTCTTTGTTGTCGATCGAGAGTGGAAACCGGGCGACCGCGTGGAACTCGACATGCCCATGTCGTGGCGGCTGGTTCGTGGGCGAAAGCTTCAAGAAGGACGCGTGGCCGTTCTGCGCGGTCCGATGCTGTTCTGTCTCGCCCCGCAGCGGCTTCTCGCATTGAACCCCGGTCCGGCCAAGCAATATGGCTGGTCAATGCTCAAGCAGGATGTGCCAAAGGGCAAAAAGGATCAACAAACATCGCTTGCCGCGGCGGTCAGGCAACTGCGGCTCGACCCGCGGTCACTGAGGCAACCGGTCAAAGACGACACGGTGAGGCCTGACGGTCTGGCGTGTCCGGCCAAGGCCTGGAGTCCGGGCAGAGCTGCCACGGAGCCGCCCGACTTGGACGTGTTGCTGACCGAATCGGCCGATCCGGATGGTGAGGCGACTTACTTTCTCGTGCCCGACCTGTCCACTGCGGTTGACGATGAATTGATCGAGCCGGGCAGGTAGGGCCTGACAGTCTCTTGCCCTGTTTGCCAGTTTTTACACGACCGGTATGTGCTCTCTTGTAAACCTTACAGACGTGAGGAGCGATCGTCCCTTCGGCCACAAAAAGGATAAATCGTTTCTTCAGAAGCAGTTACGCTTTGCATTGGTAACGTTCGATTGACGGAACGTTCGGTTTGGCACGCTGACTGCACTACGAAAACCTGCAAGCTGTCCGTTTTCGACCCAACGGCCTCGGGTATCCCGCTGCCCGGGGCCTCTGGCGGGCAGAAATGCCGGCGGCAGAGTCGGTTGTGCGAGAGGACGGCGCGCTTGTTGACGAAATATTCCCGACGAGATTTCTCCGAGCGAAAGGGTTGCTCGATGGAGACGGGGCGTACAATGAACCGACCGCGAATCTAAGGCAAATATCGCTAAACAGACAGCGTTTACGTCCCATTTGGGAACCACCAGTTTTTTGCGGTCGCAAGACCCGGTTGACAGCCCCCACGGTCAACCGGGTCTTTTTTTGTCGCTTGCCGGCGTTTGATCCGCTTTCCAGGGCTTAGGAAGAGAGTAGACAATGAGAAGCAGCCAACATACCTAAATGAGGGATATTTGGGGTGCTTTTGAAGGCTACGAATCGGCCAATTCTTGGTGCTTCTTGTTGCCCCCTTGAGAGTTGGGCCTATCATTCGGTATACTCTGCGTAGTTTACCCTTCCCTTGTGGGAGCCGAACTAGACAGGAGGTGAAGCCAATGGCAATGGCACCCCCCGACACGTGCGTTATGGAAATCGGCAAGACGGCCGGCCTGATCTGGAACACGTTGAACAAATCCGGTCCCATGAGTCCGGCGAAACTGACTAAGCATTTGGAGCGACCTCGCGATCTGGTGATGCAGGCTTTGGGATGGCTTGCACGTGAAGAGAAGATCGACATCAAGGAAGAAGGTCGCAGCCGCGTTGTCTCGCTTCGATAGCGTTGGCGAGCGACTTGTTGATCGGCCCGATTTCTTCCACTTGCCGCAACCGGCACAGTCGGAATATTCATGCCAGCCGCTCAATCGGTCGTCTTCCATGGCAATAAGTCCGAGTCCATGGAATCCTTGTCCCACCGCGGCTTTCGCGGTAGTCTACACTTACTGAGTCCCACAGGGACCATGATTGGAAGGCGGCCTATGCGAGCCTGATTTTGGGGCGTTCGGCAATGCCCCATGGGTCACCTACCATGTAGACATCAGTAGAAGCGTTTTCTTCGGCGGATCCTCGGAAACCGTTCTGTGTACACGTATCGAGGGAAGCCGTTATGGCAGTTTTCAGAAATCAGACCACTTCCAATGAAAGGGGGAAGCGATCTATGCAACGTTCATCAATGGGTTTGATGGTTATGGGAGGTATCGCGCTGGCTTGTGTTTTGTCTCTGGTAGGACCGTCGGCGGCCGACACGTTGCCGCTCGACGACTTGCAGAAACCCGCCACGCAAGAGGCGATTCCCGAACTGGCCGATGTGATGACGAAGCTCAACAAGGGTGACGTCGCGGGAGCCTTGGCCGACATGAAGGCAGCCGTGGAGAAGCACCCACAGTTGCCACCGGCTGAAGTCATGATGGCACAACTCATGAGCAGAACGAATCGTGCCGACACGGTACGATACTGGTTGGAGCAGGCCATCATCGCATCGCCCAACCAGCCCGACGCGTATGTCATGCTCGGCCAGGACGCGATGCAAAACAAGCGCACTGCCGAATCGCAACTGCTGTTCGAAAAGAGCTATCAGTTGCTCGAAGGCTTCACCGGCGATGCCAAACGCAAAGAGGGGCTCCAAACGATCGTCTTCGGTTCCTTGGCGGGCTTGGCCATGAACCGGAAGGACTGGGATGCCGCCAAAGGCTATTTGGTCGAATCGCTCAAGCTCCACCCGGACGACGGCCGAGCCCTGCAACTGCTGGGGCGCGTGTTGTTCGAGCAAGGCAACGCAGAAGAAGCCTTGGAGAAACTCAAGGCCGCCAAAACGGCCGACCCCAAGACGCTGACTCCCGAAGCGACGTTGGCCAATTGGTATGAAGAAGCCGGCGACCGCGCCAATGCCGGTAAATACATGGTCGAAGCAATCAAGATCGCGCCGACGGACTTCAACACGCGTTTCGTCGCTTCCAATTGGAAGTTTCAGACGCAGGATTTCAAGCAGGCCCGCGTTCAGGCCGACATCGCTCTGCAGCTTGCGGAAAAGCAGGATATTGATCCCAGCGCGGCCTTGATCCTCGCCGGCAGCATCGCCATTTTCCAGGGCGACTATCCGGCCGCCGAGGCCTATCTCCGGAAAGCCATCGCCCTCGCACCGGCCAACTTCGCCGCCACCAACAACCTGGCGCTGGCCCTTTGCGAACAGGATGACGAGGCCAAGCGAAAGCTGGCCTTCCAATATGCACAGATCAACTCGCGTCTTCGTCCCGATGACGTGGAAGCAGCGTCGACCTTGGGGCGAGTCCTGTTCACGCTGAAACACTATGCCGACGCGGACAAGGTGTTCCGAAAAGTGGCGACCACCGGTCAGTCGCTGAGTCCCGACACAGCCTACTACATTGCGGCCCTCTACGCCGAAACCGACCGCAAGGAAGAAGCCAAGAAGCTGCTCGAGCAAGTCGTGAAGAAGGAAGGTCTCTTCTCGCAACGCAAAAATGCGGAGCAACTGTTGAAGGATCTCGGGTCGTAGGCTGCCCGCGGATAGTCAAGAAAGCAAAAGATCATGGTAAGCCGATCCATCGTCTTACCATGATCTTTATCCTGAAACGGAACACCGCGTGTCCCGCCCTCCCTGCAGGTTCGTATCGTTTTTATCGGCGACGATCGGAAGGCGGCTGAAAGCGATTTCGCCAATTTGCGCGGTTTTCCGAAATTGTCCGCCTCTAGAGGTGGTGGGCAGCGTCTTGGGTGGCTAGCGGGTGTGCGACGACCACGTATCGACTCGTGACTACGACGCGGCGTCGTCGAATACCCGATCGAACCGGTGCCGATTCTCTTTTCGGCAAGCCCGATAGTCGGCCAGCAACGCGTCTCCCTCCGCGTAACGCATCAAATGGGCCAGTTTGGCCAGTTCGGTCGGCTCGTCGGGCAGTTTGCTCTGGGGTGTGACGCTGATCAGTCGCAGACGTGCCTCTAGCGTGCGTAGGAAACGATAGCCGCGATCGAAGAACGAGAAATCATCATCGGTGAGAAGTCCATTCTTGTGCAACGCCTTGAGCGCCAAAAGCGTATTGGGAACTCGAAGTGCCTGATTGCGCCGGCCGTTCTTCAACTGGAGCATCTGGACGAGAAACTCGATGTCGACGATTCCGCCTGGCCCTCGCTTGAGATCGTCGGCCGTCGCGCTCGCTTCGAGGCGTTGCCGCATCTCGCGAATCTGATTCGCGTCGCCGGGTTGCCAAGGATGCTCGAAGGCCGCGCGCCCCACCACGCGATGGGCCAACTTGGCCACGCGCGGCGAACCGTCGACGACCCGAGCCTTGCACAAGGCCTGACGCTCCCAAAGCTGACCGTGGCCCTCGGTATAGTAGCGGGCCAATTCGCCCAGCGAGGTGGCCAACGCACCGCTGCGCCCGGTGGGACGGAGGCGTGCGTCGACCTCGTAGAGCCGACCGAACGCGTTCAGGCGGCTGGTCATGTTGATGATTCGTTGACCCAACTCACTGAAGAAATGCTGATTCGTGGTGCTCTCTTGGTGGTTGCCTTGCGTCGGAGTCGTATGGCCTTCGGCCTCGTAAAGGAAGACCAGATCCAGATCGCTGTGGTAGTTCATTTCCTGACCGCCGAATTTGCCCATCGCCAGGATAATCACCTCGCAAGGTGTTTCGTCGCGTCGTCGGCGGGCCGTCGCGTCGTCGGCGATCGTCGGCCGCCCGAACTTGCCCACCAACCGTTGATATTCACACCGGGTGATCTGTGCCAGGCAGGCCTCGGCAATGGCCGAAAGCGTGGCCGTGGTCGACTGGATGTCTTCCTTGCCCAGCATGTCGCGGACCCCCACGCGAAGCTGCTGGTCGATCTTGAAACTGTGCAGAATCGGGTCGCAATCCTCGGCGCCTTCGCACAGCGCGGCCAGCGACGTCCTCAGCCACTCGGCGGTCGGCAACCGGTCCAGCACGAGGCTGTCCATCAATTCGTCGCTCATGCCGGGGTTGCTCGTCAAGATTCCAGACAGATAGGGGCTGTAGGCGCATAGCTCGACATAAAGCCGCAACGACGGCGGATTGAAACTGAACAGCTCCCAGAGAACGCCCTTGCCGCCCAGCGAGGCGCTGACCTGACCGAGGTTGACCAGGGTCGAGTCGGGGTCGGGGGTCTGTGCGATGGTGCTCAGCAACCGCGGGGCGATCGCCGCCAGGAAATGGCGGCACCGCCGTTCCGATAGAAATCGAATATCCTCCGTGCCCAGCGCCATGAGGTTGTGATAGGCCTGTTTCAAGTCGCGGAACGGATACTTGCCGAGCACCTCCTCGATGCGTTCATCCGGAGGATGCGGGTCGAGCACCAGGTCGACCTCCGCCTCGGTCTCCGCGTCGTCCGGAAAAGCCTCGTGCAACAGATGATCGAGGATTCGCCGGTTGACGGCCGTCTTGTCCTGATAGTCGGCCGCGAACGCTTCGAGCGCGCCGCGATCGGCCGTGTCAGTGTAGCCCATCCGCAAGGACAGCTTTCGCATTTCCACGGGCGAATCGGGCAGAAGATGCGTCTGCAGATCGAACATGATCTGCAGGCGGTGCTCGATCTTGCGAAGAAAGGCGTAGTTTCCTTCCAGCAACGTTCGTTCCTGATCGCTCAGACAGCCGGCCAGTTCGAGTTGCGCGATCGCCTCCAGCGTATTGCCCGTCTGCAGCCGAGGCGCGTTGGCGCCGTTGAGCAGTTGGAGAAACTGGATCACGAACTCGATGTCGCGAATACCGCCGTGGCCCGTCTTCACGTTGCGCTGATCGACCCCCTGGTCGTGGGCGCGGCGTTCGATCCGCCGCTTGAGCGTTTTGATGCCGCTGATGTCGGCCAGGCTCAGATAGCGGCGATAGACCCACGGCCGGAGCCGATCGAGAAACTCGAAGCCCTGTTCTATCGCGCCGGCCACCGGACGGGCCTTGATGAAGGCCTGGCGTTCCCACGTTCGGCCGCGCAGATCGTAGTATTCGAGCGCGGCCGACAGACTATGGACCATGGGCCCGCGCCGGCCGTCGGGGCGCAGTCGAAGATCGACCCGATAAGCGCTACCCAAGTCGGTCGACTCGGTTAGAAGCCGCACGCACTCGCGGGCCAAATGGTTGAAGAACTCGTTGTTGGTGATCGGCCGCTGGCCGTCGGTCATGCCGTCTTCGTCATAGAGGAAGATCAGGTCGATATCGCTGCTGTAGTTCAACTCGACGCCGCCCAGCTTGCCCATCCCCAGGACGATCATGCTTGCCGGCTCGCCGTCGGCGCGGCGCGGCGTTCCCCGCCGCGCGACGTTTTTGCGCCAGGCCGCGTGCAAGGCGGCCTCCAGGATCGCGTCGGCCACGAACGAAATCTGGCGAGTGACCATCCGCAGACCGCCCTCGCGGATGATGTCCAACATCGCAATCCGCAACGTCTCGCGATACTTGAACCGGCGCAAAGCTCCCATGACCGCTTGATCCTGCTCGAGCACGTCGATCTCGGCGACCAACTCCTCGACCAGGGTGCCCCGGGCCAGCGGCCGGCCTTGGGTTAACCGCAGCAAATCGAAGCTTTCCGGGTCGGCCACCAGCAATTCGCTGAGATATTGGCTGTTCGAAAAAATCTGCACCGCCGTTCGCAACGCGATCGGATCGCGTTCGAAAAACGCGGCCAGCGACAACCGGTTTCGAGTCGCCGCCACGAAACGGCCCAGATTGTTCAACGCCATGTCCGCGTCGGGGCACTCCGCCAAAAAACGCTCCAGGTGGTCACACATCGCCGCCATCAGGTCGAGCGTGATGCCCGACGCGGCCATCTCGACCAGCGTGGCGCGCGCGCGAGCCGGATCGGCCAGCCCGAGCGAACTCAGCCAGACGGCGGCCGTGTCTGAATCGTCCAAATACTGGCGAAGCGTGTCGATGTCCATGGTCCGTCAATTGGTGGCTGAAGTAACTGTTCTTCCAAACAGTGTGAAGGCGGCGGCTTTTTCGATCTCGACCGAAACGAGCCGGCCGATCAATTCCCCGGCGCCCTCGAAAACGACAATCCGGTCGCAGGTCGTGCGGCCGACCAGTTGCGTCGCCCGTTCGGTCGCCTCGTGCTTGAGGCTCGTCTTGCTTGGTCCCTCGACCAGGATCTCGACCGTGCGGCCCACCAGCGGCTGGTTGTCCTCCTCGCTGATCGCGTTTTGCACGGCCAGAAGCTCGTTGTTACGGCGCCGCTTCTCCTCGTCGGGCACGTCGTCCTCGAAGCGCGCGGCGGCATGGGTGCCCGGTCGAGGGCTGTACTTGAAAATGAAGCTGTTCTTGAATCGTGCCTCGCGGACCAGATCGACCGACCGTTGAAACTCGGCTTCGGTTTCACCACAGAACCCGACGATGAAATCGCTCGTCACCGCGGCCCCGGGCACCGTTTCGTGAATTCGGCCCAACATCTCGCGGTATTGGGATGACGAATAACCGCGGCGCATTCGCCGGAGCATCCGGTCCGAGCCGCTCTGGGCCGGCACGTGAAAGTAGGGCGTTACCCGGCTCAGATCGCGGACCGCTTTGATCAGATCCTCGGTCATGTGACGAGGGTGGTTCGTCACGAATTTCAGCCGCGCGAGCCCCTCGACGTCGTTCAGCCGCGCGAGCAGGTCGGCCAGCCGGAACGTTCGCCCGCCGTCGCGGTAGCGATAGCTGTTGACCGTTTGGCCCAATAGCGTCACTTCAAGGGCCACGTCGCGCTGCCGCGCCTGGCGAGCCAGGAGTTGCACTTCCTCCTCGATATCTTCCGGGCGGCGACTCTGCTCCGGCCCGCGGACGCTCGGCACGATGCAGTAGCTGCAGAATTTATCGCACCCAAACGCGACCCGCACCATGGCCTGGTGGGCGACCGGCCGCGCTTCGGCGCGCCGTGCCGGATTGAACGGAGCGAAGCTCTCGCGGGCCTCGCGGTGCGATTCGGCCTTCCGATCGGAGCTGACGGCGATTGTCGGGCCAGCGCCGGCGGCCACCTCCTCGATCAATCGCGGCAACTGGCCCAACTGGCTCGGCCCCACGACCAGATCGACGTGCGGCGCGCGGCGGAAGATCAGCGGGCCGTCTTTTTGCGCCATGCAGCCCAGCACGCCGATGATCTTCAGCGGATTGTGCTGCTTGGCGTGCTTGAGTCGTCCCAGCGCGCTGTAGACCTTGTCCTCGGCATGTTGCCGGACGCTGCACGTATTGAAAAGCACGACGTCGGCTTTGCTCGCGCTTATGGCCGGCTCGTAGCCCAGCCGCAACAAACCCGACGCGATCAACTCGCTGTCGAGCATGTTCATCTGGCACCCCACCGTCTCGATGTAGAATCGTTTGGTCATGGAAGATCACGCTGGCCCGAAATGTTCACCCGGTTGGACCGGATAACCGCGTAGGAAGGCGTCGATCGGCAGCATCCGCCGGCCGGCCGGCTGCAGGCCTTGGAGGACGGCAGCGCCCTCGCCGGTGGCAATCGCCAGCCGGTCGGCGGCCGCTTCGAGGACCGTGCCGGGCGAGACCGTCTCGGCCGGAGCCTCCTCGAAGCCGACCGGTCCGAGAATAAGCCGCATCGGCTCGCCGCCCGGGCGATGCCAAAACGTGTAGCACTTGGGCCAGGGCTCCATCGCACGGACGTGGTTTTTGACCGCCTGGGCCGACCGGGACCAATCGACCAGCCCATCCGTTTTCTTCAGCCGCGGGGCTCGCGAGGCTTGACCGGCGTCTTGCGCCAGCGATTCCGCGCGGCCGGCCTCCAACAAGTCGAGCGTCTGCAGGACCAGCGGGCCACCGAGTTCGCGGAGACGTTGCTCCAAGTCGACGGCCGTCTCGTCCGGGTCGATCGGCGTCGAGGCCCGGGCGATGCAGGGGCCGGCGTCGACCGTCGGCGTCATGTGAATGACCGTTACGCCCGTCTCGGTTTCGCCGTGATAAAGGGCCCAGTTGATCGGCGCCGCCCCGCGATACTTGGGCAACAGCGAGCCATGCAGATTGATACCGCCCAGGCATGTCGTGGCCAGGGCTTCCTTCGAGAGAATCTGGCCGTAGTCGCAAACCACGAGGATGTCGGCCGCCGCCTCGGCCAGCCGCGCGACCGATTCGGGCGAGTTGATCGTCTCCGGATCGAAAACCGCCACGCCGAATTCCCCGGCGACCTCGCGCATCGGGCAAGGCATCGGCGTGCGCTTATCGCGACAGAAACGAAGCGGCGCGGCGACCAGCATGACGATCTCGTGACGCGACGCCAGCAGCCCGCGGAAAGTCGGCACCGCAAAAGGACCCGTGCCTATCATTATAATTCGCATATCTCACTCTCACGGGTCAGTCGTTGGTTAGCTGTGTTCGGCACACGTTGCCGTCAGGCATTGCACGACCTATGGGGCTACATTAATTTGGTTCCGAGGCGGCACGGCCCGAACCATGACTTCGCATTCCATGTTGTGGTTGCCAAACGGAAAGACGGTCTTTTCATCGAAAGTGACGGGCTCGACGAGATGGGCATAGACTCCGGTTTCAATCGCCTGGCCACTCTTTTTCGTCCATTTCTTCTTGCTCCACGTTTCAACGACCACCGCAAGCAGATCGGAAAATGACTGGCCGTCGCTGTCCCATGGTTCCCGCCTGTACGAACTCACCTTGAATTCGGCATCCATATAAAGGGTTTGGTTCGTGGCCGTGAAGATCTTGAAGTTGGCGCGGATGCCCCCGAAGAACGGACCCGTGTGCTCGATCTCCACCGGCGGTAGGGATTTTTCTCCAATGTGAATCTGAGCAAGTCGATTTTCCGTTATTACCAAACGAGGCGAACAGAGAACGCGGGATTCTCCATCGGGTTTCTTTTCGGTCAGCTTGCAGCTGACCAAATACTGTCTGGGCGGTTGGTCGACCGCGACGACCCTTTCGGAAGACGCAACGGGCTGCCCGGCCCAAACCGAGACGACCGCGATCGACACAACACACGCCAACAAACAGGCGATAGTCCAATTTCTCATAATCGATCTCCCTTTCCGGTTACGAGTGACTCGGCATCCCACCTTCCCTGATGGGTTGCGGAGTCTAGCAGGTCGGGGTAGCGAAGGCAAGATTGGTTAGGCTTGGACGTCCTGACAGCACATCGCCCTTCGACCGTTCTCATTGCAGGTCACCTGCGAAAAGAGAGAATGGCGAGTTCCAAGGGCTCACCTAGGTTCGCAGCTTCTCCAACTCGCCAAGCCGCGTGGCGATTTGCTCGTTGCTTGCGATCAGCCCTCGTTGTTGCTCTCCGGCGAACTGCCGCGCCAGCGATTCGAGCGGTTCGCGCACAGCCATTTCGTTGGTCGGGCTGAGCCGGTCGACGAAGACGACTCCGTCGAGATGATCCGTTTCGTGTTGCACGGCCCGGGCAGGCAGGCCTTCAAGCTCAAGGTGAATCTCGTTGCCCGAAAGGTCGAACGCGGTCAGAGTGACTTTGTTGGGTCGGCGAACGGGGGCGTAGATTCCAGGAAAACTCAGACAGCCTTCCTCCGCTTCGTCCATGCCGGAACGATTGGTGATCACCGGATTGAGGAAGACGAACTCCTGTTCCTTGATGGCCTGGTCGCCCTCGAAGTTCACCGCGAAGAGCCGATAGGGCAGATCGACCTGATTGGCGGCCAGCCCGACACCGTCGAACTCGTACATCAATTCGAGCATCTCGGCGGCGAGGCGCCGCAGTTCCGAATCAACTCTTACGAGTGGTTTGGATAGGTGTCGCAAGCAGGGATGTGGGTATTTGACGATCTTCACGGCGAATATCTCCAGCAGTAGTGGTCTACAGAGATTATAGGGCTACGGTCGCATAGGGCGAAGGGCATCGGCGACTCGCGTTGACCTGTCAAGCGGCCCGCTCTAGAATTCCGACGCGGCGGCATCTAGTTTGTTTGCGTTATAAGTGCTTTTTGCAAAACAGGTTGGGGATTTACCTGCGTGGTCCCACACGATTCCATCGCGACGGCAACGCCCCCACGCTCCAATCGGTTTGGTCGCTGGCCCGGCTTGCCGCCGTGGGTAATTTCGGTCGTGCTGCACGTCGTTCTGATCGTCTTGATAGGTGTGACCACGCGATCGGCGTCGCGCGCGGGCGCCGCCGCCGAGCGGACCGCCGAGGTAGGCATCGCCCTGAAATCGCAAGAAGGCGACAAGGACGTCTTTGTCTCGGCGTCCGAGGCGGGTCCGTCCGAGGCGGCGACCCAAGACTCCCCCGGCTCGATCAGCCGCGAGCAGCTCTTCAGCGACACCACGCCAAGCAACCCCGACAACGTGCTCCCCTCGGCCCCCGACGCGCTCGGGGCCGGCTCGCTCGGCGACGCGGGAGTCGGCGATGCGACCGGTGCGACCTCCGGGGCTTCCGGTCAGGGCCAACTCGGCCAAGGCAAGGCACGGGTCCGCGTCTTCGGCACCGAAGGAAAAGGATACAAGTTCGTCTATGTGTTCGATCGGTCGGGGAGCATGGGCGGCTCGGGACGCAGCGCCCTCCGCGCGGCCCAGGCCGAGTTGCTGGCCAGCCTCAAAAGCCTCGACCGTTCGCATCAATTCCAAATCGTCTTCTACAATCAGAAACCGTGGCAGTTCAACCCGAGCGGCCAGGCCGGGCACCTGGCCTTCGGAACCGATCGAAACAAGGAACTGGCCCGACGATTCATCGGCAGCATGACGGCCGAGGGGTATACCCGGCACGAAGAAGCCCTGATGATGGCCATCCGCATGCGGCCCGACGTGATCTTCTTCCTGACCGATGCCGACGAACCTCGGCTTTCGGCCGGGCAAATCGAACAAATTACCCGCGCGGCGGCCGGTATCTCCATCAACGCGATCGAATTCGGATTCGGTCCGCAACAAGACCAAGACAATTTCCTGGTCCGCTTGGCCCGCGCGACCGGCGGCCAATTCGGTTACGTCGACGTCTCGCGATTGAAACCCGATTAACATGGTTCTTTGGAGTATCTCTACCTGAGGGTGGCTGGGGCATAGCGAAGCGGTGCCCCAGATGGCCCGCCAAATCATCGTCACACGACTTCCACGACTATCAATCCATCCCGAACTCGGGTGCCATGTCCGCGACTGCCATTTTGATGACGCTCGTCTTGAGTCTGCCGGCGTCGGCCGAGGACGCGGTCGTCGTGCGGACCAGCGCCGGCGACGAACTCAAGATGACCGGTCGAATCGTCGACTACGACGACGCGGAACTTCGGATCGAGCTGGCCGGCGGTCGCCAACAGACCGTTCCGGCCGAAAACGTGTTGCGCATCGAAACGCGCCACGATCCTCGGCAGCTCCAGGCCAATCAGGCCCAAGCCGAAAGCCGCCACGACGCGGCGTTGGTGCTTTATCAAAAAGCACTTGCCGTCGAACGGCGTCGTTGGGTCCGCCGTGCGATCATTCGCGAGATGATCTGGTGCCATCGGGCGCTGGGCCAGATCGAACAGGCGGGCCAGTTGTTTCTCGTGCTTGCCCGCGACCGGCCGGGCCCGAGCGATTTTGCCTGCATGCCACTTGGCTGGTCGGCCGCGCCGCCGTCGGCTTCGTTGGAAAGGGCCGCTCGGGCATGGTTGGCCCGCGACGATCTGCCGGCCGCCGTGCTGTTGGGCACCAGTCATCTTCTGTCGACCACTCCGTCGGCGGCCGTTCGGCTGAAACGGTTGATGGTCGAGGCCGAC
>JAFGIR010000313.1 GCA_016929515.1 Pirellulales bacterium
CGATTCGTGGATCGTCCAACTCGTTCAAGTGGCCCGCCCCGCCCGCGCCCATCGTCGCCCCGTCGGGCCACCAGCACGGGAGCTTCCTGGTGGCGCCGGCGCCGTCGGTCGCAAGACGGTGTCCATGCCGGTTTGACCAGGCGGCATGGCGAGCCACGCTCAACTCGCGGATTCGCCAAGCGGCCGCCGCGCCGAAGTTGATCATCAACGCCATGACGAACAGCAACAGCGGCAGCGACAAGACCAGTTCGAGCGTGGACAGACCACGGCGCGTGCCTTGGCCGGCTCGCCTCGCGGTATCAAATTGTCCTTTAAGCGGTCCGGTCATTCGTGCGCGTCCATCTAGTGCGGACTGATCGTGACAATATCCTCGGTGCTCATGCCGCCGAGATTCGGCAACTCGATCGGCGTTCCGCCCGCCGGCGGAACGGTCTGCAAAATCGTGGCTAGCGACGGTGTGGTCGCCGGCACAAGCTGCACCGTCCAGTTCTGGTTCAAGAGACTCCACTCTTCCGACAGGCCCGGGCCGTATTGGAGCGTCCACTCCCCTTCCCCACCGGTTGGCGGATCACCCGGTTCGGCGCCGTCGTCGGGCGGCCACTCGATTTGGTGACCACCGATGTTTCCGGCCCAATCTTGCCCACTGGGTGAACTCCAATGCCATACCAAACGGTTGCGAGGAACGAAGAATCGCACCTGGGCATAGGCCAGACTGTCGCCGTCGATCGGATCGCGATACAGCCCGGGCATCATCTCCGGCATCTTGTCGCGGTAGACGACGGCCACGAACGTGAAATCGGCGTCGAGATGGGCCGTGCCGTCGGTCTGGCCGCTCCATTCCGTGCGGATCAGATGGGGCAAATTGGTCATGCGATATTCGACGTCAAGCAAGTGATTCAACTGCGCGCAGGTGAAATGACGCCAAAGAGCGCTGAATTGGCACATCTTGGCCTCGCGGTCGAATGCGACCAGTGCGAGATCGTTCCAACGCCGCAAATAGCGGACCGCGTTGTCGCGACGTTGTTTTCGGGCCTTGTCGATCTGTTGCGATTGGTCCCACAGCGTGTCCATCACCGGGTCGATCACCGGGAGGGTCCGGTCCAGCGCGTCGCTCGCTCCGCAAACCGGCGTGCCGTTGGTCCGCCAGAGCACGCCGAACATCGGCCCGCGCCCCCGCGTCACGCCGCTGTGACGTTTGGCGATTTCGCGCGCGGCCGTCTGGGCAATGTCAGGCGTGGCCAAGACCAGATCGCGTTGGAACTCGGGAATTAATCGCTCTTCGAGAATGGGCTCTAGGATCGGTTCCAAGATCAACTCGCTGGCCGCCTGTGCCCAATCACCGAAACGCAATACGAGTTCCTGTTCCCGAGGTGTCTTCTGGAGGATTGCCGGGCCGAGCCGCGCGAATTTCTCGAAGGCCGACCCGCTGAATTTGCCCGCCTCCACGTTCCAGGCATCGAGAATCTCCCCGACGTAGGACTCACCGTGGTGGTTCATCGCCGCTGGCAAGCGCTGATCGCGCCCCTCGCGCATGAAGGCCGTCATGGCAAAAACGTCGAAAAGCAGATGGTTGGTGAAGGCCAGCGTGTTCATGCCCCGGGCGACCACGAGCCCGCCGCTGTAGCCGGCGGCGTCGGCCGCGTTCTGCATGCGGATCTTGTTGTCGGCCTGGCGTCCGACGTTCATCACCATGCCCAAAAGCATCGTCAACAACAGGACCGCGAAGACCGACACGATGCTGATCGTGCCCCGCTCATCGCCATGGAAACTCGCCGGAAACGATCGCGCGCGGGCAAATCGCCCTCGCCACCGGTAGGGTGGCTGGGGCATAGCGCAGCGCTGCCCCAGAGAGTCCGGAACTGGGCCTTCGCTACGCTCATTCCCAGGCACCCTCGTGGAAATAGCGAGATTCGCACTGCTGGACAAGCCAGCCGTGGCACCCTGGTTGATTGCGTTTTTAGTAGACATACGGGATCACCGATTTCTCGCCTTCGTTGCCCAAGGTGACCGTGGCCGTCAGGCGATACGTGTGAATACCCAACTCTTGTTCGATCTGTCTTGAGAGCGTGTCTTCTTCGTCGTCCCACTGCCGCAGGAAAGCAGCCCAGAGTTGGCCCGGTCCCGGCAGCAAGGCCATTTCGTAATGGACGGTCACCGTCAGATCGTCCTGCCAGTCAATCTCGTTTTCCAGGAAGTAGGGCGTCTCGGCCGAATTGTGTTCGTAAAAAATAGGCGGAACCGGCGCGTACGGCATGTAGGTTTTCCAGAGCGGCGCATCGCTGTTGCGATGAAAAACCCGCAACTCGACGACCGTCGCCCGATCGGCATACGCCATCTTGTTGCGCATCCGCCGCGGAACCGCACCGATAGCCGCCGAGTCCGGCGCCATCGACTCGTACGCCCGGGTCATCGTCTCGGTCACGACGCGCGTCCCATCCGAAGGCACCAGCCCAAGGTCACGCGAAGGACCAATCGATGCGCAGCCCATCACCGCCGCGCGGCGGATCGTTTCGTACTTCGCTCCGGCGGGCGCCACGACGTAGGTCAGCCCCCCGGCGGTCGGCTCCACGTCGCTCGGATAAACCTGATCGACCGCCATCGGGTCGAGATAGTGGAGGCTGATTTGATTCTCGGGCTCGAGACCGACCCGGGCCGGAATCCAAACCAGCGCGCTCCGCGCCGCCGCAAAAGCCGCGTAGTGAACCACCATCGTGCCGATCATCACCTGGCTCACTTGCACGATCAGCAACATGATCGCCACGAACAGCGGCAGGGTGAGCACGAAGCTGAGACTCTGGGCACTGCCCACCTCATCCCTATTAAGCAAGCCGAACCGCCGCCATTCGATCCGGCCACGGTTCAACCGGACGAGGAACCAAAGACACGCGACCAACGCGACCAACACCAGCGTCCAGGGCAAACAGGCTGTGACGACCGTGCGACCCATCGATCCTCGTCCCAAAACAGGAGAACGTCGGCTAGCCGCTTACGCGGCAACGTCGTGCACTACCCCGGCCCGATCAGTCCAAAACGCACGATAACCACCGCCACCATCGCGCTGGGGGCTAGAAACAGCGGCGGCTGCAATTCGGCGCGATCTTCCTCGCTCAAGGGGCTCGGGCGGCCCAATCGCAGGCTCCGCAACGCGTGTCGTGCGAAGCGAACGAGCAACGGCCAAGGCCCAACCCGCCATATCAACAGGATCACGGCCATGCAGCCCCCGAGTACGAAGGTCCAAAGCATGGCTTCAACCCCTTTCTCGGGTCCCAAAAACGCGCCGAGCATGGCCATCAGCTTGACATCGCCACCCCCCACTCTCAGCAACACGTAGCAAACCAGCAGCACGAAGCCGCAGACGAGCAACCCAACCAGACTCGGGACAACGCCGATCCAGCCGAGCGACTCCAGCGAGGGCCCGTCGGCCAGGTCGAACCGCGCCAACAGGCTGCCGAGGCCGTTGAGCCCCAGCGCGGCCAGCATGCCCGGATAAGTCGTCCAGTTGTAAATCTTGTGCCGGCTGATGTCGGTTGCTGCGGCCACCGCCAACAACGTCAGCAACAAGACGGTAACAACCATGGACGTCTTGGCCTACTGCACCGCGGTCGTGGTTTCGGACTGGAGATCTTGCATGCCTGTCTGGAAATAGCTCTTGATCATCGGCCACCCCCATTTGATCATGACGATCAGAACCGGGATAGCGATCGCGCAAAGAACCAGTACCGTCTCCAGACTGACCGAACCCTCCTGGTCGCCATGGACTCGTCGCAGAAGGCCCATCAACGAAGGTTTCTTCATAACTCAGTTCCTCTCGAATCGGACTACATGAACGGCCACGACAGCAACACGGCGGCCATTTCATACACCGAACGCATGATGTCCTTGCCCACCACGATGATAAACGCGATCAGCGGGATCACGACCCCGAGAACGAGGACGTAGTCCAACGACGCCAAGCCCGAACGACGATTTCGCACGGCGTCACTCCCTTCACCTCACACGAATATCCCGTCCATACTGTTATTTTATTCCGTCCCTATTATCCTTTCGACCACAACGGGGCCGAGTGTTGCACCAGATCGTCCATCCCCTGCTCGAATGGCTCGGCGGCAAACGTCGGACGCTCGCCGGTTGGCTCCAGTTCCGCCAACAGCCGACCCTCGGGCGTTTTGCCCACCAGACGCGAAGCAAATAGATCGCGCACAACATAATGATTGTTTTCGTCCAGACCTCGCGCTTCCGTAATCCGAGTGATCTTCCGCGAACCGTCCTCGGTAAAACGGGCGATTTGGACAATTAAGTTAATCGCTGACGCTACTTGCGCTCGCGCGACATAGATCGGGATTTCCACGTCCGACATCAGCGAAAGGGTTTCGAGACGCACTAACGCATCCTGGGCACTGTTAGCGTGGACCGTCGACAGGCTGCCCGCGTGTCCGCTGATCATCGACTGCACCAAGTCCAAGGCCTCGCCCGAGCGAACCTCGCCAACGATAATCCGGTCGGGCCGCATCCGCAACGAGTTGACGAACAACTGCCGAACGTCAAGTGCTCCGCGGCCGACGTTGTCTCCATGTTGGGCTTCGAGGTAGAGACAGTGCCGCTGGATCAGACGCAATTCCGACGTATCTTCGATGACAATGATTCGTTCTTCTTCCGGAATGGCTCGCGTCATCGCCCCGAGCAACGACGTTTTGCCCGTCCCCGTCCCGCCCGAGATCAGTATGTTCTTGTGCAGCCGGACGCAAATCTCCAAAAACTCCTTCGCGGCCGGCGAGATGCTGCCAAACTGGACGAAGTCGTCGAGCGTGAGCGTTTCGCGGGCGAATTTCCGGATGGTCAGGTGGGTCCCTCGCCGGGCACTCGGGGGAATGATGGCGTGAACACGGGACCCGTCGGGCAACCGGGCGTCGAGCACCGGGCGTTCCTGATGGATTTCACGTCCCACCCACTGTGCGATGTTGTGAACGGCCGACAGCAGCGCGTCCTCGCTGGCAAAACGGCAATTCGTGTGCTCCAGCTTGCCCTGCCGCTCGATATAGACGTCGTCAAACCGATTCACCATGATCTCGGTGACCGTATCGTCACCGAGCAGCCCCACGATCGGCTGAAGAAAAAACTCCAGGCTAGCTTCAAATATGGCTTGACGTGACATGGTGCGTTTGGGGGAGGAGAGACTAGAAAACGCACAACCTCTTCCGCTAAAAGATGTTCCAAGTTCCATCATCGTCCAAACAGAAGAAAAGTCAAGGCACTGTCAAAACACCCCCCCCCGCAGGGTCAAGCCAGACCTCGGGTGGCATGCTCTGAGACACCAAGAGCTTGGTCGTTCTTCGACGCTTGCCACGCCCATTCTGGACGGCCACCCACCCATGCCTCTCGATTGAGTTTCGGGCTGGAACCGGTCGTCGTGGAAAGCCTTATCGAGGATCTGGCTTCTCGATCACCGACGTTTCACCTACAATTCCCCCAGACGATGGCACAAGCTGCCCGCCCCCCCAACGCCGAGGCGAGCCTTTTGGCTCTGGTCGAACGTCTCGCGGCACAGGAAGGCTTCGCCGAGGTCGTCGCGGAACTGCAAGCCGGCCACGCGGCCACGCTCGACGGAGTCTGGGGGTCGTCCTGCGCACTCGTGGCGGCCACGCTGGTCCAAAAGTCGGCCGGGCCACTGGTAATCGTCTGTCCCTACCAAGACGGCGTCGACGCGATGGTCGACGACCTGAGGCTCTTCACGTCGCTGGACGTCGAGCGGTTTCCCGCTTGCGAATCGTCGCTCGACGAACGCCTAATCCACGACGAGGCGTTCGCCGATCGGGTTCGCGTGACCAAATTGCTTGGCGGTCGGCAGCCGCCCAAGCTGGTCGTCACAAGCATCCAAGCGCTCATGCAACCGGTGGCCGACCCGGCCGCGCTGGCTGCCCAAACGCGAACGCTCCGCGTCGGCGACGTGTTGGCCCAAGACGATTTCGTCCGGTGGATGGTCGAGTGTGGATTCCACCGCACGACGGCGGTCGAGTTGCCGGGCGAGTGCGCGGTTCGAGGAGGACTGATCGACGTCTTCGCGCCCGACTGGTTCGATCCGGTCCGCGTCGAGCTTTTTGGCGACCAGATCGAGTCGATTCGGCGATTCAGCGTGACCACCCAACGCAGCCTGGCCGAGTTGAACGAACTCGACGTGACCATGCTCGACCCGACGGGCCGCCACCGGGCCCATCTGGCCGATTACCTTCCGGAGGCAAGCTGGTTTCTGCTGGTCGAGCCGGGCCAGTTGGAAGAGGAGGGCCGCCACTATCTCCAGCGGCTCGAACGCTCCGAGGAAGCCCACTCGGTTTCGGACGTGCTACGCCGAGCGCTCCAGTACCCATCGGTAACCACCTCGGCCGTCGCGGCCGGCTCGCTGGAACAAACGTGCCGCCTCGCCATCGAGTCGGTCGAACGCTTCAGCGGCAACATCCACCGGGTGCGCGACGAGTTGGACACAATCGGCCAGGGCCAAAACGTTCTTGTCGTCTGTCAGACCGACGCCGAGATCGAACGACTGGCCGAGGTGTTCGGTTCGACCGAGTTGGCCCGGTCGGGCCGGCTCCATTTTTCGATCGGCACGCTGGCCGCGGGCTTTCGCCTGGTGAGCGAGTCGATTGTGCTCGTCAGCAGCGGCGAGTTGTTCGGCCGCCACGACCTACAACGCCCCGCGCAGCGCCGGCTGGGCCGCGCGATCGACAGTTTTCTGGAACTCCGCCAGGGCGACCTGGTCGTGCACGTGGCCCACGGCATTGCCCGCTATCGCGGGATGCGTCTGCTCGAAAAAGGCGACCAACTCGAAGAACATCTCGAACTGGAATTCGCCGGCCGCACGCGGCTCTACGTGCCCAGCTCGAAGATCGGTCTGGTGCAAAAATACGTCGGCGGCACGAAGGGCCGGGCCAAACTGGCCAAGCTGGGCGGCAGCGGCTGGCAACACCGCAAGGCCAGCGTTGAAGCGGCCGTCGTCGATTTGGCCGCCGAAATGATCGAGCTGCAAGCGAACCGGCAAGCCCGAGCCGGCATCCGCTTCTGCGACGACACCCAGTGGCAACAGGAATTCGACGCGGCATTTCCCTACCGCGAAACGCAGGACCAGTGGACCACGATCACCGCGATCAAGCAGGACATGCAATCGGCCCGCCCCATGGACCGGTTGCTCTGTGGCGACGTGGGCTACGGGAAGACGGAAGTGGCGATGCGCGCGGCGTTCAAGGCGGTCGACTCGGGCTACCAAGTGGCCATGCTCGTGCCGACGACCGTTCTGGCCGAGCAACATCATCGCACGTTCCGCGACCGGATGGCCGCTTTTCCGTTCCAGATTGCCGCCCTGTCGCGATTCGCCACGCGGAAGCAACAGTCGCAAATCATCGAGCGGCTGGCCGCCGGCGCGATCGACATCGTCATCGGCACGCATCGGCTGGCGCAGCTCGACGTGCGATTCCACAACCTGGGCCTGGTCATCATCGATGAAGAACAACGGTTCGGCGTCGAGATCAAGCAACGGCTCAAAGCGCTCCGCCAGACGGCCGACATCTTGACCACCACGGCCACGCCCATCCCGCGCACGCTGCACATGTCGCTGCTGGGGTTGCGCGACATCTCGAACCTCGAAACCCCGCCCGAGGACCGGCTCGCCATCGAAACCCGCGTTACTCGATTCCATCCCGAAATGATCCGCCACGCGGTTATGCGCGAGTTGAACCGCAACGGGCAAGTCTTCTTCGTTCATAATCGAGTGAACGACATCCACGCCGTTGCCCAGCGAATCCGCGAGATCGTGCCCGAAGCATCGTTGGAAATCGGCCATGCCCAAATGTCCGAGCACGAGTTGGAGCGCGTCATGCTCGGTTTCGTCGACCACCGGTTCGACATCCTTCTGGCGACGACCATCGTCGAGAGCGGACTGGATATCCCCAACGCCAACACGATGTTCATCGACGAGGCCGATCGTTACGGGCTGGCCGATCTGCATCAACTCCGCGGCCGCGTCGGGCGCTACAAGCACCGGGCTTACTGCTACCTGTTGGTCGACCAGAACAAGAACCTCTCGACGACCTCGGCCAAACGACTCCGCGCGATCGAGGAATTCAGCGACATGGGCGCCGGATTCGCCATCGCGATGCGCGATCTCGAAATTCGCGGCGCCGGCAACATCCTGGGTACCCAACAGAGCGGTCATATCGCGGCGGTCGGCTACGAACTCTATTGCCAGATTCTCGAGCGGGCCGTCCGCCTGCTCAAACAGCTTCCGCCGAAAGAGTCCGTCGACGTCGACGTCGACCTGCCCACCCGGGCGTACATTCCCCAGAAATACGTGCCCGAGGGTCGCGCGAAAATCGATCTCTATCGGCGTTTAGCGCGAGTGGCCAACTACGACGAGCTGGCCGATTTTCGGGGCGAACTGAACGATCGTTTTGGTCCGCCGCCCGCGCCGTTGGAGGAAATGCTCTCGGTGGCCGAGTTGCGGATTGCAGCCCATCGGTGGGGGATTCGGTCTATCCATCTTGAGGACGGATACGCCGTTTTTCGCTACGGCCGCCGCGAACGGATCGAAAAATTGGCTGCCGCCAGTCGCGGCCAGCTTCGCGTGGTCGACGCCCAAAGCGCCTATCTCCCCTTGGATAAGGACATCCGCGAGTCGGGCCAGATTCTCGCGCGGATAAAATCGCTGTTGCAGCCCGGTTAGGGTGCTGTCTATAATCCCACCCCCGAATGAAGTAAGAAACGTGAAGGAAGAAGCGTGAAGGTCCCTTGCTTCGCGTTCCGACGTGGGTTTCTAAGACAACACTCATCTGGAACCACCGACGTGTACCATCCATATCGCGTTCAACGTCTGTTCGTGGCGGGTCTGCTTCTGGCGACCATCCTCTGGCCGCTGGCCGCGACGGCCGATTCTTACTCAGGACTGACCGACCCGCGGACCGAGGCCTACGGCTCGACGGGCATGCCGGCGCCGACGGGCGTGGCTTCGCCGAACCACCTTCTTGGCCCTTCTTCGGTTCCGGCCACGCCCGAGACACCCACTCCCACGACGCGACCGGCCGCTTGGCCCGGCCAAATGCCCCAGTATCCGACGACCGGCTACGCACCGGCGGCGGCGGCCGGAGCATTGCAGTCGAACCGGGCGGTGCCCATCGAAACAAGGTCTTGCGAAGACGCGAAGATCATGGCCCGCGTTGGCACCGAGATCATCCTGGCAGGCGACCTTTGGGCCGTGTTCGTGAACAAGGCAATCGAGGATCTCGACGAGCCGCCACCCGAGAAATATCGCGAGAAGATCCTGAAATCAGCTCTGCCCCATGCGATCGTCACGAAGCTCCTTTACGTCGAGGCCAAGCGATCGATTCCCGACGAGAATTTTCCCCAAGTGGAGAAACAGATCGACAAATACTTCTATCGAGACGCTCTTCCGAAGCTCATGAAGCGGGCCAAGGTGTCGTCGCGCGACGAGTTGGAACAAAAGCTGGCCGACTTGGGCACAACGCTCCAGTTGCAACGACAGTTGTTTCTCGAGACGGCCCTCGGCCAGCAATGGATGGCCACCGAGATCAAATCCGACGAACCGATCAACCCCGACGAGCTGTACGCATACTACAACGCCCACGCCACGGACTACGACCACGCGGCCCGCGCGCGATGGGAAGAACTGATGACGAAATTCTCGGAAAGTCCGAGCGAAGAGGCGGCTCACCAGCGGCTGTCGCAGTTGGGCAATCAGGTGATAAAAGGGCTGCCGTTCGCCGAGGTCGCTCGCCGGGGTTCCGACGGTCCGACCGCCACCGACGGCGGCGCGCGCGATTGGACCACGCGAGGCAGCCTCGTCTCGGAACAACTTGACCAGGCTCTCTTTGAACTGCCGGTCGGCCAGTTGAGCCCAATTCTGAGAAGCGACCTCGGGTTGCACATTGTCCGCGTCGTCGAACGAGAAGACGCCCATCGGACTCCCTTCACCGACGTTCAGGACGATATTCGCAAGACGATCCAAGACGAGCGGTGGCAAGAACAGTCAACAGCCTATCTTGCGCGTCTGAAGGACACGACACCCGTTTGGACCGTCTACGACGAGCCGGCGTCCCTAGCCGAGAAGAGGCCCGCCGATGCACTGCCAAACCGGTAGCGCTCGCGATCGCCCCGGCGAGCCGGCGGGGGCCGATTACACTTCCATCGGCGGGCGGCCCACGTAGAGTTGCAGAACTTGGCTCTGTACCTTGATCGCGCGGAGCAGGACCCAGATTTGCTCCATGTCGAAAACGCTGGGGTCGGTTTCGGCAAGCTGTTCCAGGTCCTCGGTCATGGCCGCATGTTGATCGGTTGCGGCCTGCAAGCGAATGCCCATCTCCTGCCACGCCTCGGCAAGCGTCTCCTGGTCATGAAGCCCGTCGATCGTCTCGACATGGTTGGTCAATAGCAGACAAAGTCGGGCAACGTCGCTGGGTTTGGCATCTGGCTGCATTTCTTCAATCCGCTCCGCCAGATCGTGACACGTCATCATCGTTGTGGTTCCATTGATGTTTGTATCGCTGATGGCCGGAGGAACGGCCATCGAGAGGAGCATTCTTCGGGCCGTCTCGCGGCCAACGGCCGATTATCGACAAGGTAAACGTCCACGACCGGCAATGACTCTCCTCGGTCGCCTATCCTCGACCTCGCGCGAGCGCGCACGGTCGCCCATAATCAACTTTAGCTTATGCCGGCGAGCCGGGCGGTCAGGCCGCCGGTTGCACCGAGACACCCCACGGGCAGCCCCCGGTGTTGCGCACACATCACATTCCGCTCGCGCGGCACCTTAACCCTCATCTAGAAAGGAATTTACGATTCCCGGCGATTTCGCCTCACAGCCTCCCGCTCGCCGCTTGATGCATGGGCGAAGGGGGGTATAATCAGCCGTATTCGCGCCGGTTTAGGATCCCCAAGAGGCCCTCCCATGACGGACCATTTGCCCGAAAACTCGTCGCCGGCCCAATGGGTCGAGCAACTCTACTCGCCGCAAACGCGGCGGCGGGCGCGCCAACGGCTCGTCGCGGCCCGGGCGGTCGAGCCCTTGCTCGAATGTCTCCGCTCGACGAACGAGTCGGTTGTTTGGGCTGCCGTCGTCTCGCTCGGCGAGCTCCGCGCGGCCGAAGCACGCGAACCCTTGATTGAACTGCTCGAACGGGGCAAGCTCGAAATGGACGTCTGCGACTCGCTCGCTCGCATCACGGGCACCGATCTCGGCACCGATCCTCGCCAATGGCGGAAGTCGCTCGGTGGCGATGTTCAAGCGCCGGCGCTCGACGCGACCGACTGCATTTCGCGCGCGGCCGACCACTTGGGCGCCACGCCGACCGGCTCCGACGGCTCGTATCGCCTCAAGCTGTCGCTGCCCGACGGCCGAACCCAAAAGGTGGCCGTCTTCTTCGGCCGTCGCGATACGGACGGGCACGAATTGGTCGTCATCTACAGCGAGTGTGGCCCGGCGGTACCCAAGTATCTCGAAGCGGTGCTCCGCAAGAACATGTCGATGCCCAGTGGCGCTTTTGCTATTCGCGACATCGACGGGGTTGCCAACTTCGTCGTGGTCGATACGATGATGGCCAGTTCGGTTACCCCCGGCGCGTTGGCCCGGAAGATCGAGCAAATTGCCAGCCGGGCCGATCAAGTCGAAGAGCTGCTTACCCAGGAAGACCGACGCTAAGCGAGAGGATGAAACGACTGACATGGCTGAGCTAGGCGTAAATATCGATCACGTGGCCACGGTCCGTCAGGCCCGGCGAACCGACGAACCCGACCCGGTTTGGGCTGCCGCCTTGGCCGAACTGGGGGGAGCCGACGGCATCACCGTTCATCTCCGCGAAGACCGACGGCATATTCAAGACCGCGATTTGGCCGTTTTGCGCGAGACGGTCGGCGTCAAGCTCAATCTCGAAATGGCCTGCGACGACGAAATCGTTGACATCGCCTGCCGCGTCAAACCGCGGCAAGCCACGCTCGTGCCCGAGCGACGCGAGGAAGTCACTACCGAAGGCGGGCTCGACGTCGTCGGCCAAAAGGAACGCGTCGGCCGGGTGATCGGCCGGCTTCAAAAAGCGGGCATCGTCGTCTCGTTGTTTCTCGACCCTTGCCCAGAGCAAATCGCCGCCGCCGCCGAGCTCGGGGCCAACGCCGTCGAGTTGCACACGGGCCAATATGCTCTGGCCGCGCCGGGCAACGCCCAGGAACGAGAACTGAAAACCCTCCAAAAGGCCGCTGCCGCCGTCCTCAAACAGGGAATGGTCCTGCACGCCGGCCACGGATTGACCTATCGCAACGTCCGGTCGGTTGCGACCATCGATGGAATGGGAGAACTGAACATCGGCCACAGCATTATCGCCCGCGCGGTCATGGTCGGACTCGTCGAGGCGGTGCGCGAAATGAAACGCTTGATTTCGTAGGTCTGAATGATATGGCAGTGCGAGAATTCAGACCCGGGTTTCGTCTGTCGTTCGTGGATATCGCTGTCCTTGTACTTGGGTGCATTGGTGTCGTGGCCTTCGCCCTCTTGAAATGGCAGATCGCATTGGTGATAGGCTTTGTAGTACCTCACTTCTTCTTGTTCTGCAATGTATTTCGAGTTGCACGCCCCTTGGAGCTGATATGGTCATTCGTGTTCCTTCTACTTGTGGGAGCGACTGTGATCTGGCATACTCCTGGGTGGCTCGCATCGATTGCCACGTCGCTTGTGATTACTATCGTTGTCGTCGTTCTCGAGATGGTCAAGCCTTCCTATCACGGTGTCGGATGGCAGAAGATCAATCCCGGTTTGCCCGAGTGGTGGCAAACCCATGGCGGTCAACCAGCGACTGACTCGTTTGGTAAATCCAACTGACAATTGCTAAAAACGACTTTTTTCTTTTTTTGACAGGACAAACCATGCCAACACGATCGGAAGAGTATGCGGGCCTCAGCGTGGCCATGATCACGCCGTTGAAGAATGGACAGGTCGACTACGACGCTTTGCGCGAGCAAGTCGAATTTCAGGTGGCCGCAGGCACGACGTGCCTTTGCCCCGTCGGAACCACCGGCGAATCGCCCACCTTGTCCCACCTCGAACACCAGAAGGTGATCTCGGTCGTAACCGAGGCGGCCGCCGGGCGAATCAAGGTCATGGCCGGCACCGGCTCGAACAGCACGGCCGAGGCCATTCACCTGACCAAGTGGGCCGCCGACGCCGGAGCCGACGCCGCGCTGGTTGTCGCGCCTTACTACAACAAGCCTACCCAGGAAGGATTTTTCCTCCACTACAAGGCGGTGGCCGAGGCCGTCGACTTCCCGATCTGTGTTTACAACATTCCCGGACGCACCGGCAAGAACATCGAGCCGGCCACGATCATTCGCATGGCCCAAATTCCCAACATCACCATGGTCAAGGAAGCGACCGGTTCGATGGACCAGGCCTCGCAGATCCTCGCCGAAACCGATCTGACCCTGCTAAGCGGCGACGACAGCCTGACGTTGCCGCTGTTGGCCATGGGCGGTCGCGGCGTCGTCTCGGTCGTCGGCAACATCATCCCCCAGGATGTAATCGCCCTATTCGCGGCTTTCGAGTCGGGCAACATCGACGAGGCCAAGCGCTGGCACCACAAGCTCTTTCCGCTCTGCCGCGACATGCTCGGGCTGGCCACCAACCCCATCCCAATCAAAGCGGCCATGAAACTGCTCGGACGCGACACGGGCGAGGTGCGAATGCCCATGACCCCGCTCGGGCCCGACGAAGAAGCCAAGCTCCGCAAGACGCTGACCAACTACGGGTTGCTGTAACGGCCGCCACGGACAACCGATGGCCCGACTGCTGATCCTCTGCGAGTATCCCACGCTCTCCGGCGGCGAACGCTCGATGTTCGCCACGCTTGACGGAGTCGCTCGCGCGGGCTTCGACGTGTCGGTCATGGCGCCGCCAGAGGGACCACTGGCCGAAGCCTGTTCGGAGCGACACATTCCGATCGTGGCGTTTTCGCCGGTCGTCGCGCAGGGCGCGCGGCCGTCGCTTGCCCAGCGCCGCGAACTGCTCGCCGGCCACCTCGCCCAATTGCAGCCCGACTTGCTCCACGCGAACAGCCTCGCGATGGGTCGGCTGGCGGGACCCGTGGCCGCCGAGTTGCGCACGCCGAGCGTGGCGCATCTCCGCGACATCATCCGGCTGCGGGCCCAGGCCATCGGCGATCTGAACCGCAACTCGCGGCTTCTGGCCGTCTCCGAGGCGGTCCGACGGTTTCACGTCGCCGCCGGGCTCAGTGGCGACAAGACGTTCGTTTTACATAACGGTGTCGATCTTGGCCAGTTTTGTCCCAGGCCGCCGACCGGCTACTTGCATCGCGAGTTGGGCATTCCGGCCGGCGCGCCGTTGATCGGATCGATCGGTCAAATCGGCTTGCGCAAGGCTCAAGAGGTCCTGTTCGACGCGGCCATCCGCCTGGATGCCTCCACGGAGCCGGGTGGCACTGCTGACTTGCCCAGCAGTGTGGCGTCTTCGGAACCCCACTGGCTCGTTGTCGGAGAACGTTGGAGCGACAAGCCTGAAAGTCGACGTTTCGAGCAGCGGCTCCACGAAATGGCTCGGCAAATTCCCGGGCGGGTCCATTTTCTCGGTGCCCGCGGCGACGTGCCACGCTTGCTCAACGAACTGACGCTGCTGGTCCACGCGGCACGGCAAGAGCCGCTGGGCCGGGTCCTGTTGGAAGCAGCGGCCAGCGGCACGCCCGTCGTGGCCACCGACGTGGGCGGCACGGTGGAGATTTTTGCTCCCGGCTCGGCTCGGCTGGTCCCGCCCGACGATCCGGCGGCGCTGGCCGGCGCGATCGCCGAGGCGCTCGCCGGGCGCGAAAGCCGCCTGGCCATGGCCGCCGCCGCGCGTCGCCGGGCCGAAGAGCGATTCGACGCCGCTCAGGCCACCGCCGGGTTAGTCGAACACTATCGGGCGCTGACGGAATAGGGTAAAGTCGTAGTCATGGGGTGGGCGTCGCCCACCAGAAACGCCTTATGTCGACACCCATGGCTTCGGTGGGCAATGCCCACTCTACCCGAGAACGGTACTCGATCATGGATCAAGCCGAAATCGATCTCTGGCACATGCGACGCGCCTTGGAGTTGGCCCAGGCCGGCCAGGGACACGTCGAACCCAACCCGATGGTCGGCTGCGTCGTGGTCCACGGCGCGGAGATTATCGGCGAAGGATGGCACCGCCGGTTCGGCGCCGCGCACGCCGAAATCGAAGCCTTGCGGCTGGCCGGGGCACGCGCGGCCGGGGCGTCGATGTTCGTCACGCTCGAACCGTGCTGCCACCAAGGAAAAACACCTCCCTGCTGCCAAGCCGTCATCAATGCGGGCATTCGCCGGGTCGTCATCGCTATGCGAGATCCGTACCCCGAAGTTGCCGGCCACGGTATCGAGCAACTCGCCGCCGCCGGTATCCAGGTCGACGTCGGTCTGTTGGAGGACGAAGGCCAACGGCTTAACGCGCCCTATCTAAAACTCGTCAACGCGGGACAGCCCTGGACCATCGCCAAGTGGGCCATGACGCTCGACGGAAAAATCGCCACGCAGACGGGCGCGAGCCAGTGGATCTCGGGCGAGGCGTCGCGCCGCGTGGTGCATGCGTTGCGCGGCCGCGTCGACGCCGTAATCGTCGGCAGCGGCACCGCTACCCAGGACAACCCGCTATTGACCGCCCGGCCGCCGGGCACGCGCACCGCGGTGCGAATCGTTTTGGACAGCCGCGCCGCGCTTTCGTCGGGAAGCCAACTGGTCAAGACGGCTCGTGAAACGCCGGTGCTCGTGGCCATTGGCGAGGAAGCCCCGCCGGCCGAGCGCGACCGACTGACCGACGCCGGCTGCGAGTTGTTCGTCTGCGACGGCGCGTCGCCTGCGGCGCGTCTCGAATCGCTTATGGACGAGTTGGGCCGACGCCGGATGACCAATGTGCTGGTTGAAGGGGGCTCGGGCGTGCTCGGCAGCCTTTTGGACGCCAATGGAATCGACGAGGTCCACGTGTTCGTCGCCCCGAAGCTCGTCGGCGGCCGCAAAGCGCCCAGTCCCATCGGCGGAATCGGGCTGGCCGAACTCACCTCGGCCCTCACGCTCGACGACGTTCAAGTCGAGACGCTCGACGGCGACACCTACATCCGGGGCCGCGTGCGAGTGTAGCGTTTCGCTTCGCTCAGGACGACCGTGTTCCCAATGACGTTATGGAACGCCTGCTACGGTAATTCTGGTTGACCGGCACCATTTTTCGTAGCGGCGCGGGCAACCATTTCGAGGCGTATCAATCCGGCCAGTCCCAGAAGCACCAAGCCCGTGCCCACCCACTGCTGTCCGCTGAGCCGGGTGTTCCAAAGCACCCAGTCGGCCAGTGCGACCAGCAGCGGCGAAGTCAGCATCCACGTTCTGAGTTTCCAGACGGGCATTCGGTCGAGCGCCGCATAGTAGATCAGAATGTAGAGCCCGAAACTCAGTCCCAGTAGCGCGACCCACAGCCACATGATCGGCTCTCCGAGGGCCGCGCCGACGGTGGCCAGTTCGCCGCGGATTAGCATGACGCCCAGAAACCCCAGTCCGGTCACTGAAACGTTGATCAGCGCGACCGCTTCGGTGTCCATCGTTCGGAAGATCTGACGGAGAATAAAGGCGTTAATGGCAAAACCGAGTGCACCAGCGACGACCATCAGATCGCCGACGATGTGCGATTCGACTCCGGACAATCGGACTTCGGCCACAAAAGCCACGCCGAGCAGCATGACCGGCAGCAGCGTCAACTCGCGCCAACCGATGCGTTCAAGCCCGAGCAAGGTGCCGATAAGCACGACAAAGACAATGTCCAAGCGATAGAGCACGGCGTAATTGGTCGCCGTCGTCCACTTCAACGACGTGAAGAGGAGCACGTTGATCAGGATGGCGTTGATGCTCATGACAACAAGCCACCACGCGGTGCCGCGCGGCGCGAGTCGCCGCCAGCCCTCTCCACGAAGAAGCACCCAACAGGCCAACGTGCCGACCGTGAACACGCGAGAGACGGTGCCCGTGAGACCGATGGGCCAGTGCTCCAGCGCGGCTCGCATCAACAGGGTTATGCCCGTCATGGCAACAACCGTCAACAGTGCCAACACCTTTCCGTTCACGTGATTTCGTCTCGTTGGTTATTCTTCTTAGGGATTGCTGCGAAACCAATGAGCTGTCGGCAACAGCACCACGCGGAAAATCTGGGGCACCGCTTCGCTATGCCCAGCCACTCTAACGCCATGGTCGAATCACTCAACGCGGACCACGGAAGCCGTCTCCTGCGACTGCAAGGCGGCCGTGAACAGACGATGGCTCAGGGCCGTTTCCTCCGGCGTCACGCAACCGGCGAACGTCGACGGCAGCTGTCCGTGTTCCAGCTCGTGAAGGAACGCGGCCCACATCTGCAAAATCGCATCGGAGAAGCCAAACTCGAAGATTCCGCCGGTAATCGATGGGTAGGCCGTCTCGTGCCCCATGTCGATCTGCCCCCAAATCTGCTCGCCGCCGTCGTATTCGAGCCGTTCGAGCCTCTTGGGATTCTTGGTCGAGAATCGGGCACATGCCTTCGTGCCAAGCACCTTCAGATACCAGGTGTCCTTTTCGCCGGGCGCAACTCGCTGCGTCTTGAGCGTCATCGGAAACGGCTCGCCCGACGACGGATCGACCACGTCGCACAGCAGCGTCGCGTTATCCCAAGTCTCGCACGGAACCACTGCGCCTTGGCCGTCGGGTCGCTGGCGGACGATGTTCGAGAGAATCGCGCGAACCGTTCGCGGCGTCCAGCCGGCGCGAAACGGCACGTGGCAGACGTGCATCCCCAGATCGCCCATCGACCCGTAATCGCCGTTGAACTCGACCATGCGTTTCCAGTTGATCGGTTTGTTCGGGTCGAGATCGCTCGAATGCAAGAACCCGGCTTCGATCTCGATCACCTGTCCGAACGCCGCATCGTCGATCATCCGGCCAATTCTCTGAAGCGCCGGATAGAAGGGAAACTCCGACGAGCACCGTGCGAACACGCCCGGGTGCTCGCCCAGACACTGCATGATTCGCTCGTTGGCCGGCCGGTCGATGCCGAACGGCTTCTCGCCCATCAGATGTTTGCCGGCGCGGATGGCCGCACAATAAATTGCTTCGTGCAGGTGATGCGGCACGGCCACATAGACCGAGTCGACTTGCTCGTTGGCCAGCAATACCCGATAGTCGTCGGTCACCTGACGGACCGACGACAAGTGGGCCCGGTACCAAGCGTGCAAATCCTGATTGGTGTCGCAAATGGCCACAATTTCGGGCCGAACATCCATCGCGGGCAGGTGTCCCCAGCGCATCGCGGCGCTGGCGAACTCGCGTCCCATCAGACCGCAACCGATGACGCCAAAACGTATCGTCTTCATGAAATACGGTACTCCCGAACCTTTATGCGCTCGCCACCGTTGAGGGCCGACTGATGGGCCACGATGCCGGGCACCGTCATGTTCAACGCCTGGACAATGTCGACTAGCGGTTTACGATCTTCAAGGATTGCCCGGACGAATTCCTCGGTCAGGTGACCGTGCGATCCGCCGTGACCGCCGGGCTTGAGGCCAGGAGGAAGTGGCGGGCGGGCAAGCTTGGGCAATGGTTTCATCGCGCCGTTGTACTTCATCCCGTCCATCCAGCCGAGCTCGCCGAACACGCGGCCCGTCTCGCCCCCCTTGTTCTTCGTGGCCTTTGCCTTGAGCATCCGCGACGTGCCGCCTTCGGACGTTTCGAACAGGGCAACCTCGTCGCTGAACGGATTATTATACTTGTTGCCGCCCGGCTGAACATCGGCCATCGTTCCGGTGAAACCGAGGCAAGAAACCGACGTGAACGCCTTGTCGGTCACGCCGACGTAGTAGGCGGTCGAGTGCGTGGGGTACCAGAGCGGCGGCAACCCGGTACGCCACTCCTTGTATGACTTGATTGGCGTGGCCGCGTAGTGGAAATATTCGCCCTCGGAGTAGATGAGCCGGCCGAATCCGCCCGCCTGGTAGATCTGACGCATCGCGTAATTGTCGGCGTGGAAACAAGACGTTTCGAACATCATGTACTTCAGGCCGGTCTCCTTGACCGTCTCGAACAGGCGATCGGCGTCCTCGATCGACCCGAGCACGGCAGGCACGGCCGTGGCAACGTGCTTGCCGTGGTTGAGCACGTCGATGCAATGCTTTGCGTGGCTCGGGGCGTCGGTCGCCACGAACACAGCCTCGATTGAGTCGTCCTTGACCAGTTCTTCGAGCGACGGGTATTGCTTCTCGCAGCGGCACGCCTTGGCCAGCGCGGCGCACCGGTCGGGAAACAAATCGCTGACGGCCACCACCTCGACATTGGGGTGGTCCTGGAAACCGAAGGCCGCGCCGAAATGGCACACGCCGTAGCCGACAATGCCGACACGGATTTTGCGGTCCGAAACCGGCTGCCAGCCCTTCGAGGCGTCCGGGTCGACCGGCCCTTCCTCGAACCCCTGGATCGGCTTGTCCTTGCCTAGTGCCGAACCGTGCAGGCCAAACGCGGCCGCGCCGAGACCGACGGCCTGGAGAAACGAACGTCTTGAAGTGGAGTTATTCATGGCGGGTCCTCTTGGGGTGGGATTGATGGAAAGGATCAGGTGAGTTCTTTTTCGGCCGCGCCGATGGCCTCTTCGATCAGTTCGAGGCCCTTCGTGGCCGTGTCGAAATCCATGACGATTGGTGGACTCATGCGGAGAATGTGTCCGGCGGGGATCCAGGCCAGCCCGTTGCGAAACGCGTGTTGATAAACGAACTCGCCGGCGGCGTTAAATGGTTCCTTCGTCTGGCGGTCCTTGACCAGTTCGATGCCCATCAGGGCACCACGGCAGCGGACGTCGCCGATGATCGGGTGACGGTCCTTCATCTCGTTGAGTGTCTTCGTGCAGTGCGCGCCCAGCTCGGCACAATACTCCAGCAGGTTTTCCTCCTCGATGACTTCGGTGCTGGCCAAGGCCGCGGCGCAGGCCATCGGATTGCCGCCGTAGCTGCTCGAAGCGGAAATCTTCTCGAAACTCTCTTTGTGCGGCTCGCGGACGGCCACGCACGTCACCGGGAATCCGTTGCCAAAACCTTTTCCGAGCGTGACCACGTCGGGCACGACGCCCCAGTGCTCCATGCAAAGCCACTTCCCGGTGCGTCCCCAGCCGGTCAACACCTCGTCGGCCATCAGCAGGATGCCCTTTTCGTCGCAGTAACGCCGCAGCTTGGGGAAGAAATCGTCCGGCGGCATGATCGAGCCTCCCCAACCTTGGATCGGTTCGAGCACGAAGCCGGCCACGTCGCCCACGGTGGCCTTGTTGATGTACTCGTCGTAGAAGGCCAGATAGCTGTCCGTGTCGATCGTGCCGTCGTCGTTGGTCCACATGGGCCGATAGACGTCGGGCCGCGGAACCATGTGCGATCCCGGCGCGCGGACGCGGCCGTAGATCTGCGAGCGGATTTGCGCCAGCGAGACCGAACCGTACGTCTTTCCATGGAAGTCGTAGTAGCAACTGAGCATTTCGTTTCGTCCGGAGGTCGCGCGCATCACGCGCATCCCCGCCTCGACCGCCGTGGTGCCCGAGTCGTAGAACTGAAACCCGTTAAGATCGCCCGGCAGAATCTCGGCGAGCTTCTCGACGAGCTTCATTTTGATGGGCGTGGTGAAGTCGTGGGCGTTCATCAACTGCTTGGCATATTTGGCGACCGCCTCGCTGATTTTCGGATGGCAGTGGCCGAGGGTCGTGACGTAGATACCTGACGAGAAGTCGATGTACCGATTGCCATCGACGTCGACCAACGTGCAACCTTTGCCCGACTCGAAAGCCACGGGAAAGAGCTTCACCTGGCCGCTGAGCCCCTTGAAATACTTGGTGCATCGCCGGTGATACTCGTCCGACTTGGGACCCGGCGGGGGCACGATAATCTCGGGCCAGCGGCTCAGGTCGACCTTGGCCCAGTCAAGCGTGGAACAACTCGTGGTGGACATGTTGAAACGGCTTTCTCGCTAAGGTATCAAGGGGTTGGTGTTGTGTGAAGCTGTACGCTCAGCCCGTCGCGCCGGGCGGAATGATGTACCCGGAGAAAACGGCCAGCAGCGCGACAATCGCAAGGACGAACAACAGCCACCAAGTGATGACGCTCGTGTACCAGTGTTTTCCCAGATTGTCGAAGATATTGATCTTTCGCCAATTGAAGGTGAGTTGATCGGTGACTTGTTCGGGTCGCGGCGGCGCGGTCGACAAACTGACCACAACGCAAACGACCATGCACACTGCCCAGTTGACGATCGCCTGATTCCCGTAGGGCGCGAGCCAATCGGGATGCGCCGGAATCGCGGGAATCCACTGCTGCAGCTGCATGTCGAATTGGATATAGGCCTTCATGGCAATACCAATCACGAAGCCGAGGAAAACGGCCGTGATGGCTCCTCGGGCATTGATTCGCTTCCAGAGAATTCCCAGCAGGAACACGGCCGAAAACGGCGGGGCGAAGAAAGCGTACAATTCCTGGATGTAGACAAACAGGCTCTTGCCCAGACCGCCGATGAATCCACCCAGCGTAATCGCGATGGCCAGAACGACGATCGAGGAGAGGATGCCAACCTTGACCAGGTGTTTGTCGCTGGCCGAGCGGTGGATCCAACGTTTGTAGACGTCGAGCGTGAAGATGGTCGCCGTCGAGTTGAGCACCGAGTTGACCGTCGACTGAATGGCCCCGAACAGCGCGGCAAGAAACAGTCCCCGCAGGCCGATGGGGACCAAGGTTTGAATGAGGTGCACGTACCGCTGATCGGCGGTCGACTTGACGTCCTCCCACGATTCGATCATGAGGATGTCGGGACTCCTTGCAAAGACGATCAACCCGGGAATAACGACGATCGCCGGAAGCAGGATCTTCAGGAATCCGGCGAAGACAATACCCATCCTCGCGTGGTAGCCATCCTTGGCCCCGAGCACCCGCTGAATCATGAACTGATTCAGCACGTTGTACCAGATGCTCACCGAAAAGACGCCGAAAATCATCGACGGCCACGGATGGGTCGGATGGGTAACCGGCTGGATGACCGACAGGCGGTTGTAGGTGTCCTGCCCAGCCAGATTCTGAACGTTGCTCTGGACCGCCTCGCGCCACGGCCCGTCGGCCGCCTGATTGCGCTCGATCATCACCCGCGCGCCGTCGACCAGCGAGCCGTCGTCGCCGGCCAAGGCGTCGAGCCCCAGGATCGTCACCGTCACTCCGCCGGCGACCATGACGCAAACCGTGAACAGGTCGGTCCAAGCCACCGACGACAGTCCGCCGTAAATGGCCCAAATTCCCGCAACCACGCCCAGCACGATGATCGCAATCCAGAGCTGAAGTTGCGCCGGGTCGCCGGGAGATAGAACCTCGGGCACCAAGTCGGTCAATCGCGTAAGCTCGACCTGAAAGAGTTTTTGAATCGCCAGAGCCCCGCCGTAAAGCACGGCCGCCAGGAACGCCACGACGTTGCTGATGATCGTGACAAGCGCGAAAAATTGCCGCAGCACCGGAGAGAAACGCTTTTCGAGGAACTCGGGCGTCGTAAAGACCTTTGAAGCCAGCAAAAACGGAATGAAGAACCAAATCAAAAGCGAGAACGAAAGGACGTTCCCCCATTCGCTCATCGCAACGCAGATACCGTAGATCACGGCCGCGCCGATCATGCCGATGAAATGCTCGGTGCTGATGTTCGAGGCGATAAACGAACCGCCCACCACATACCAAGGCAACCGCTTGCCGGCCAGGAAATATTCGGTTGCCCCGGTGCGTTCCTTGCGGCCCGCCCAATAACCGACGGCCGACAGCCCGACAAAGAACGCAATGAAAGCGAAGTAGTCCCAAAAATGGAGGGTAAACGATTCGGCACCCAACATTGAAGTGTTTCCTTAAGGCGACTTCTCGCGTGGTGAACTCGGCTTACTCTATCGGCGCCACAATGACGTGAACGCCCTCGTCGCGTAATCGTTGTACATACTCCCTATCGCTTCCTTCGTCGGTGATCAGCCCGGCCCACGTGCCGAGTTGCCCAAAACACCGCAACGTGGTCTTTCCGAGCTTCGTGTGATCGGCGACGATGTAAACCTGCTTCGCGGAGGTCGCCATGGCGAGCAACACGGCCGAATTGTCGGGCGGGTTCGTAAAAACCCTTCCCTCGCCGTCGATCGCGTCGGCGCCGAGAAATGCGAACTCCGCATGTAGTATCTCCAGGTTGCTTTCCGTCAACGAACCGGTCAGGTCTGGCGAGGCCGGGCGGATGTAGCCGCCCGTCAACAACACGTCGATTCCTGGCTCGTGTTGAAGTTCGGCGGCGGCCGGCAACGAGGTCGTCACCACCGTGAGGCCGGTCACGCCGCGCAGCTGCCGCGCCAGTGCCAGCGTGGTCGTGCTTCCGTCGAGCATCATCGTGCTACACCCCTGGGCCAACTCGACTGCGGCCCGGCCAATGGCGGTCTTCTCCCGACGATTTCTATTGACCCGTTCGAGAAACGTGAACTCGAACGTCGCTCGTTCGCCGAGCGTTGCCCCGCCGTGGGTGCGGATCAGACGACCGTCCTCGGCCAAGCTTCGCAGGTCGCGGCGGACGGTCATGCCGCTGACACCCAGCTCCCGCGACAACTCTTCGACCGAGCACTTCCCGCGACTGGCAACGAGCCTCCGAATGTGAGTCCGACGTGATTCTCGGTTCATTCTTGTGTGCAACCTCATCATCGCCCGGGTATTCCGCCGCCGTGCGAACTTGATTACTTCTGTTCAATATGAACACTCCCAAAAACCCTGTCAATCCCTAGATAAGTTGTTTTATCGCAACTCCAATAGGTTGACTATGGCAATCCGAAGTGATAAGATGTGGTGGTTATGAACACACGGGGCACCTCGATCCACGATCGACGCAATGCGTGAGTGTCGTGGGCCGACTGGTGCTCGATCACGGACGGCTTGGAAGCACTCCGTTCGGGTGGTTTGTGATTCAGGGTATTCGAGGAAGGGTTAGCAGAATATTGAAGCTCGCCTCAGTGGCGAACTCACGGCGACGGCCGGAAGCCCGATTCTCGGGGGCCCTCGGTGAAACACCAGTGTCATTACTTTTGCAAAGGTTATCCGAGTGCAACGACAATTCCTGCTTGCCCCCTTAGCAGAGGAGATTTCACATGGCCTGTGACGGACGTGGACTTCGGCTTGGTCGGTTATTGGGAGACGGTCGGGCAGTCATTATTGCTGTTGACCACGGTCTGTTTGACGGACCCATTCCCGCCATGGAGGACCTGCCGGCAACGGTCGAGCGGATCAACCCGGTGGTCGACGCCGTGTTGCTTTCCCCGGGGATGCTCCGTCACTGTTGTGGCGTTTTCAGTCGGCCAAAGCGTCCCTTGGCGGTTGTGCGGCTCAACTGGAACACGGTATACTGTTTTGGTCTCGGCTACACGAAAGCCAAGAGCGTCTACAGCTATGATCCGGAGAGTGCCCTTCGGGCAGGAATGGACATCGCATTGGTGTCGCTAACCCTGCAGACAGGTGACGAAGAACGCGACGCGGCCAATGTGGAGGTTTTTTCGAAGCTGACCACGGCCTGTCACGCCATGGGAATTCCGGTTATCGGGGAATATTTTCCCACGAACTCGGATCAGCTCACTCCGGAGCAAATGCACGAGGACGTTCTGTTAGGCAGCCGCATTGTGGCGGAACTCGGCGCCGATGCCATAAAGACGTTTTATACCCGCGACTTCGCGGCGGTTACGCACAGTTGTCCGGTTCCGGTGTTCGGGCTGGGGGCAGAAAGGCTGCCCACCCAGCAACAAGCTCTGGAACTGGCGGCGCGCGAGGTGGCCGACGGTGCCGGCGGCGTTGTGTTTGGCCGCAACGCCATCCAAGTTCCGGAGCCCGCGCGTTTTCAGGCCGCACTGTGCGACGTGGTCAAACACGGCAAGCAGGTGGCCGACGTGTTGCGCGAATACGAATTGTCGTAGTGTCGCCCAGCGGTCTTTCGCAGGTTCGCCGGTGGCCCCATCCGCGGAGAGGCAATGACCAATCAATCATCAAAACCTCATGTCGGCCTTCTGGCACTAACTCTAGAGCTTTACGAAACGCTCGTGCCCAAGTTGCGTTCGGACCGCGAGCAGTGGATTCGCAAGAGCGTCCTGCCCGCGCTGATGCCGGTGGCCAAGGTTCGTTTCGAACAGGCCGTCTATCGCCGCGAAGACATCGACAAAGCCGTGCGAGAGTTGGAGCAAGCCGGCGTCGAGGTGCTGTTGGTCGTTTGCGCGACCTACTCTCCCAGCCAACTGGCCCTTCCGGCACTCCAGCGAACCGACTTGCCCATTGTCGTCTGGAACACCCAGGAGTTGTACACCGTCGACAACAACCTCGACGGCGACCAGTTGAGTGCCAACCACGGCGTGCATGGAACCCAGGATCTATGCAACGTGTTGTTGCGCTGCGGCGTGCGGTTCGAATACGTCACCTCGCATTTGAACGATCCCGACGCCCTCGAACAATTGTCGGACGTTTTCGTGGCCGCGTCGGCCGCAGCGCGTCTGCGCCGGACTCGGTTGGGGTTGATGGGCTATCCGTTCCCCGGAATGGGCGATCTGGGTATCGATACGACGCACTTGACCGCCACGCTCGGATGCCAATGGTTGAATCTCTCCGTCGAGGCCTTCAATCAACGGGCCGAAGCTGTTGACGAAGAACAAGTCGCCAAACTCACGTCCGAATACTCGCGGTCTTATCAGTTGGCCGACGATCTGATCGACGAGGACTTCGAGACCACGGCCCGGGCCGAGTTGGCGCTGCGGTCGATGGTCGCTGAGCACCGCTTGGACGCCATCAGCTATCAATTCCTCGCCTTGGGCGAAGACGACCGGACCAAGACACTTCCGTTCGTGGGCGTCAGCCGCTTGATGGCCGAAG
>JAFGIR010000314.1 GCA_016929515.1 Pirellulales bacterium
AACCGCCCCCGGGGCCGTTCGCCGGAGAGAACGACCCGCGAGCGGACTTTGTTCTTCGCCTGGCGGAGTTCCTCCTCGGTGATTCCGTCTTGCTCGGCGCGGAGGTAGAGATCGCGGACCCGCTGGAGGTTGTCTTCGATCGCTTCGGGCGAGCAGCACAGATAGGTCATCATGGCGCCGGCGCCCTGGAATTCGCAATGATTGAGGCTGGCGTGTTCGGCCAGGCCCGAATCGACCAGTTCCCAGTAGAGCCGGCTCCCCAATTCGTCGCCGAGCACCGTGGCGAGCAGCCTGGCCGCGTAGCGATCGTCGCTTTCGGCCGCCGGGCCGGGCGCGAGCTGGACGACGTACTGCTGGGTTGCCATCTTCTTTTCGACAAGCAGGAACTGCTCGACCGGCTCGAACGGGCCGACAGACGGCTCGGCCGCAATCGCCGGCCAAGAGCCGCAGATTTGCCCGATGGTTCTGACCAAAGCGTCGAAATCGATCCGGCCGGCCGCCACCAGCACCACATTGCCCGGCCCGTAGCGGCGCGCGACATAGTCGCGCATCGCGTCGTTGGTCAATTGGGTGATGCTTTCGGCCGTGCCGAGCACGCTGTTGGCGAGCGGATGGTTGCCGAAGAACGCGGCGCGGCATTTGTCGTCGGCCCCAAACGGTGGCATGTCCTCGTACATCGAAATCTCTTCGAGGATTACCTGTTTCTCCGTGTCGAAATCCTCGCGGCGGAGCGACGGCCGAAGGACGTCGGCCAGCAGGGCTGCGGTTTGATCCTGATACTCGGGCAAAACGGTTGCGTAGAAAATCGTGTTCTCCTCGCTCGTGCAGGCGTTGTAGTGGGCGCCCAACTCGTCGAATTCGCGATTCACGTCGTCGGCCGTGCGCGTGGCCGTGCCCTTGAAGACCATGTGTTCGAGAAAGTGGCTCACGCCGGCCTCGGCGGGCGTTTCGTCCCGCGAGCCCGTGCGCACAAAGAAACCCAACGCCGTCGAATAGGCCTCGGAATTGACTTCGGCGACGATTTCCAGACCGTTTGCAAGCGTGTGACTACGAAACTCCATCGGGCATCTCCAAGGGGCTGGGGCCAAGCGTGACCACCGTGAAATCGCGAGGCGGACACTCCTCGAGATAGGCGTTGATTGTCTCGCAACTGAGCCGATCGATACGCTCGCTGACCTCGTCCAATGTCCGGACGCGGCCCAGGTGATACCAGTCGCGGGCGATGCTCGAACTCCGCGCCGCGCTCGATTCCTGCTGCAGAATCAGGGCGCTCTTGATTCGCGCCTTGAGCCGGTCGAGTTCGTGCTGTTCGACTCCCTGAGCCAGGCGGCGCAATTCCTGGATCGTGACGTCGAGCGTCTCCTGGGCGCGATCGGCGGTTGTGCCCGCGTGGCAGAACACGCCGCCCCCGTCGCGGAGCGAATGGCACGAGGCGTGGATGGAATAGCAGAGCCCCCGGCGTTCGCGGACTTCGGTAAACAGGCGGGAACTCATTCCGCCGCTGAGGACGCCGACGGCGCCCCAGGCTTCGAAATAGCGGTCGTCGCGATAGGGGACGCTCGGATAGGCGATGCCGATCTGCGTCTGCTGGGCGTCGTGCGTCAAATGGGTGGTGGTCGGGACGACCGGCGTCTGGCGGGGTGTCTCGCCGGGGCCGCTGGTCCATGTTTCGAACCACTGGCCGACAGCTTCTTTCAACGCGGACCAATCGAACTGCCCGGCCACCCCCAGGACGGTTCCGGCGGCCTGATAATGCGTCTGGAAGAACGCGCGAATGTCGTCGATCGAGGTCAACTCGACCGACGGGCGGTCTCCTTGCGAGGGGCGTCCCCAAGGGGTTGGATAGAACCGGTTCCGCAATTCGAGGCCCAGTTTGTGGGCCGGTTCGTCCTCGATGGCTTGAATCTCCTGGAGCATGATCTGGCGGACCATCTCGAACTCCTCCGGCGGGAGATGGGCCCGGCGAAGCACGTCGGCATAGATGGCCAACGCCGGAAAGAGGTTCTCGGCCACCGTCACGCCGCCGTAATAGGCGTGGGCGTCGGTAATCGAGTCATTGCGTTGGACGCCCAGGTTGTCGAGATCGAGCACGAGTTGGCGGTTGTCGCGGCCCGCGGCGCCGCGCGTGGCCATTTCCGAGACGAAACTGGCCAACCCACTGCGGTCGGCCGGATCGTGCACCGAACCGGCCGGCACGAGGAACGTGAACGCGGCCGATTGCAGCGACGGCATCGGCTCGGCCACGAGCACCAGCTGGTTGGGGAACGTGTGGGACAGGATGTTCGCGCTCACATGACCTCCTTGGGACCGACTTCAGATGGAAACGGCACGGGGTGTGATTGACAGTGCCTCTTCAAAGCCACGGAAGACCGACCGTGACACGGCCGCAAACACTATTTCGTTTGCCGCCGTTCTTGCGATGCGGGCATTTTCCTTCGAGGTGGACCAGTTGCGTAGGGCGTTAGAGATAAGCAATCTCCACTGACTTGAAGACGGTTTTCACGGTGCGAAAACCGTGGTGGTGATAGAGCCGGATGGCGGCTTCGTTCTGGGCCGTCACCTCGAGCGAGACGTTCCGCAAGCCGACCCGGCGAAAACCCTCCAACGCATGGCCCAACAGGCAACCACCCAACCCGCGACCTCGCCGGTTGGGAACCACCCCCAGGTTCTGAATCGAACCATAACCTCGTTGCGTGTCCAGCCCCTGAATGGTCCCGCAGTAGTCGGGTTCGCCTGTTTCCGGGTCGTCGTAGACGGCCAACCAGGTCGCGTCGGGCACGAACCCCGGCTTGGCCGTAATCTCGCGCATCAGCCGCAGGCAACCCGACGATTCGCCCAAGCAGGGAAATACATGGGCATCGAGCTCGCCGCGAAAGCTGCGACATTTGGTCTGGGCGTGCGTGTCGAGCAGCGCGGGGCTCCAACTCAGCAAACGATGGCCCGGCGGCACCACGACTTGCGAGAAGTCGTAGTCGGATAGGTCGACTTCCATCCGGTATCGTTTGAAGTAGGTCGAAACCATGGGGTCCCAGTTTCCGGTTACGGTTTGGCTGGTCCACGGGAAGTCGCGAACCGGTTCCAAGCGAAACGAGGGGGGCTTCCGCTCCACCCAGGTCCTCGCCCTGCCGCACTGTTGTGCAATCTAACGGGCCGCTTCGTCAAGGTCAACTTGGTCGCGGCGGTCCAGGGATTGTCGAGGATTTCATCGGCCGATGGGACACACGATGGCCCCCCTTTTTGCGGGCCGCCGTACGTCCGGAAAAACCGTCGTCTTGCACGCAACGTCGGGGGGGCGGCGCGGGCTTGACGGCCGCCGAGTGTCATCGGCGCCGCCGGGCCAGTTTTCGAAGCGTCGCCAGATTGACCCGATCCATGTCGGCGCCGTCAAGCTTCTCCTTGGGTGTTTCAAGGTAGATCGGAATCCGCGAGAGCCGGCGGTCGGCCAGCAGACGGCGAAACGGCTCGGTGCCCAGGTGGCCCTGGCCGATGTGCGTGTGCCGATCGACGCGCGAGCCGAGTTCCCGGAGGCTGTCGTTGAAGTGAAATGCACGGATCCGATCGAGCCCGATCAGCTCGTCGAAACGTCGCATCGTCTCACGATACTGCTTGGCCGTCGCTAGCGGATAGCCGGCCGCGAAGACGTGGGCCGTGTCGAAGCAGACGCCCAACCGGTCGGGCTCCTTGACGCCGTCGAGGATCGCGGCCAATTGCTCGAAGCGCCAGCCGAGCGACGACCCCTGGCCGGCGGTCGTCTCGAGCAAACACCGGGCGGCTAGTTGCGTGGTTTGGCGACCCACCTCGTCGATTGCCCGGACGATCCGCCGCAGCCCTCGCGACTCGCTGCTGGTGGTAAACGCGCCTGGGTGGGTGATGACGTACGGAATGCCAAGTGTCTCTGCCCGACGCAGCTCGTCGACCATCGCGTCGATCGACTTTTTCCATAGCGTCCGCTCGGGGCTGGCGAGATTGATCAGGTAGGAATCGTGGGCCACGGGATGGGTAATGTTCCACTCGGCAAGCGCTTGCTGGAATCGTTCGGCCACGTCCCGGCCAATCGCCTTGGCTTTCCATTGGTTGTTGTTCTTGGTGAACAACTGGACGCACTGGCAGCCGGCCGCGGCGGCGCGTTCGACGGCCTTGTGGGGGCCGCCGGCAATCGACATGTGGGCTCCGAGGATGGGCATGCATGCCAGGATAACCTGCTGCGCGAATTTAGAGAAGCTCACCCCGCGGCATGGTGCCAAGACGCCAAACGGTATTGTTCTCGAAGGTTGAGTTTCGTTGCACCATCTCTTATCATGGAAGGCAGAACGTTCTTCAACAGGTAATTTGCCCGGGAGGTTCTCGATGAAAATCACGTCTTTGTTGATCGGTCTGATGGCGGCAACCGCCTTGGGTTTTGGCGCCTGCGCGAGCGCCGAGTCCTTGCCGCCCGACTGGCTTGCCCACTGGGAGAACCCTTCGCCGTCGGAGCGTCCGCTGCAAATCGTTCACGGCATCGATCCTGCTCGTGCCATGGCTGAAGGGATGGACCAGGTGACTCACGGCGACCGTACCCAGAAGACTGAGCCGCAAGGAATGGACTTCTATAAGGACCGAGGGCTGGGCGGCGTTGTGTGCAACGTGGCGTTCGACGACTACTTGCAGTCGGAGAAGAACTGGAAGACGTTGATCGCCGCCGTCGAACAATGTCAACGGTTGGGCCTGATCGTTTGGTTGTACGACGAAAAAGGCTATCCGAGCGGTGCGGCCGACAAACTCGTTTTGGCCGAGAATCCCGCGTACGAGGCGACCAATCTGGTGTGGGACGAGTCGCGGGAAGAGCCTCTGTTTCTGCGGCCCGGGTTCGAATATGCCCACGCCAGCAACAACTACCATGCGTGCCGGCGTTATCCGAATTTGATCGACGACCGGGCGACAAGCTGCTTCATCGAGAAGACGCACGAAGCCTACTGGAAGCGGCTCGAACCGCACTTTGGTCGTACGATCGAGGCCATGTTCACCGACGAGCCGTCGCTGATGGCCATCAACATCGGATCGTTGCCCAAGCGCGTCCGCAAGCGAGTGCCGGTGGTCGATCCGGTTGACCCATCGGTCAAGCCGTTGCCAGCCGTGCCTTGGACCTATGATCTGGCTGAGCGATACCAGGCTCGCTACGGCGAGGATCTGATGCCGCGCCGGCGGAGCCTTTTCGTGGGCGATTCGGCCGAAGATCGCGAAATCCGACGCCGCTATTGGGCGCTGGTGGCCGATCTGCTTGCCGAGCGTTACTTTGGGGCCATTGGTCGCTGGTGCGCCGACCACGGAATCGCCTCCTCGGGACACAGCCTGTGGGAAGAGCGGCCTCTGCACCACGTCCCGCTCGAAGGAAACGGGCTGAAGATGCTCGCGCAAATGGATATCCCGGGATTGGACATCCTCTCGTCGAACCCGAAATCGGTTTGTGAGTCGAAATGGTTGACGGCGGC
>JAFGIR010000315.1 GCA_016929515.1 Pirellulales bacterium
GACTACGACACGTCGAACAAGCTCTACTTCGAGCCGCTGACGGTCGAAGACGTGTTGAGCATCTACGAAAAGGAAAAGCCCGAGGGCGTGATCGTCCAGTTCGGCGGCCAGACGCCGCTGAACATCGCGGCCGAACTAGCGGCGGCCGGCGTGAAGATTCTCGGCACCTCGCACGAGTCGATCGACCTGGCCGAGGATCGCGATCGGTTTCGCCAGATCATGCAGCGGCTGGGCATTCCACAGCCTGCGTCGGGCATGGCCGCCAACCTTGAGCAGGCCGTCGCGATTGCCGAGGAAATCGGCTATCCGTTGATGGTTCGCCCGTCGTTCGTGCTGGGCGGCCGCGCGATGGAGGTGGTCCACGACGAGGAGATGCTCAAGCACTACATGGCGGCCGCCGTGGGCGTTTCGCCCGAGCGGCCCATCCTCATCGACAAATTCCTCGACGGCGCCATCGAGGTCGAGGCCGACGCGATTGCCGACGGCGAGGACGCGTTCGTGCCCGCGATCATGGAGCACATCGAGCTGGCCGGCATTCACTCGGGCGATTCGGCCTGCGTGATTCCGCCGATCAGCATCGCGCCGAAACACATCGACACGATCTACCAATACAATCGCAAAATCGCCATGGAGCTGAACGTCGTCGGGTTGATGAACATCCAGTATGCGATCCACAAGGACACGGTTTATATCCTGGAGGCGAATCCCCGGGCGAGCCGCACCGTGCCGTTGGTCTCGAAGGTGTGCAACATCCCGATGGCGCGGATCGCCACGCAGGTCATGCTCGGCAAGAAGCTTTCGGAGCTGGGGCTGGGCCGAAAGTCGATTCCCCATTTTGGCGTCAAGGAAGCCGTTTTTCCGTTCAGCATGTATCACGAGGTCGACCCGATTCTCGGGCCCGAGATGCGGAGCACGGGCGAGGTGCTCGGCATGGCCGGTTCGTTCGGCCTGGCCTTCTACAAGGCACAGGAAGCGACGGGTTTGAAGCTGCCCACCGAGGGAACCGTCCTGATCACGGTGGCCGACCGCGACAAGCCGGCCGTGCATGAGGTCGCGCGGCGTTTTGCCGAGATGGGTTTTCGGATCAAGACGACCCAGGGCACCCAGGCCTTTCTCGCCGAGCGCGGCATCGATTCCGAGCCGGTGCTGAAGATGCGCGAGGGGCGGCCGAATATCTCCGACGCCATCATCGACGGCGAGATCCAGTTGGTCGTCAACACGCCGCGCGGCAAGGCGAGCAAGGCCGACGACGCCTACATCCGCAAGACGGCCATCCGATGCAAAATCCCCTACGTCACCACGTTGGCCGCCGCGCTGGCGGCCGCCAAGGGAATCGCCGCCTGCCGCGAAGGACGCGATCCGGTGAAGAGCTTGCAAGACTATCACGCGGGCATTGTGTAGAACAGCAGATGACTTGACCAAAGGAGAAATCACCATGGGCGGGCTGTACGGAGTCGCTTCCAAGGAAGACTGTGTCGCCGATCTGTTCTATGGCACGGATTATCATTCACACCTGGGCACGGTCCGCGGCGGGCTGGCTGTGAGGAACCGGCAGGGCTTCACCCGGTTTATCAAGGATATTACCAACGCGCAATTTCGCAGCAAGATCGAGGACGATCTCGGCAAAATGCACGGCTCGCTCGGCATCGGCGTGATCAGCGATTATGAAGACCAGCCGTTGATCATCGGTTCGCACCTGGGCACGTACGCCCTGGTCACCGTCGGCCGGATCGACAATCTGGCCGCGCTGGCCAAGGCGGTTTTCGAGAATCGGACGGCCCATTTTTCGGAAATGAGCGGCGAGGCCATCAACCCGACCGAACTCGTTGCCACGCTGATCAATCGCGAGGCGTCGTTCGAGGACGGGATTCGGAACGTACAGGAGTCGATCGAAGGGTCGTGCTCGCTGCTGCTGCTGGCCGAAGACGGCATCTACGCCGCCCGCGACCGGCTCGGCCGCACGCCCCTGTTCGTCGGCGAGAAGGAAGGCGCCCACGCGGTGACGCTCGAAACGTGCGCGCTGCCCAACTTGGGCTACGACTCGATTCGCCCTCTGGGGCCGGGCGAGATCGCGCGGATCACGCCCGAGGGCGTCGAGACCCTTTCGCCGCCGGGCGACCAATTGCAGATCTGTTCGTTCCTTTGGGTTTACTACGGCTACCCGGCGTCGGGCTACGAAGGCATCAACGTCGAGGTGGTCCGCAACCGTTGCGGCGCCGCCCTGGCCAGGGCCGACGATCTGGAGATCGATCTGGTGGCGGGCATACCCGACTCGGGCACGGGCCACGCGATCGGCTACGCCAACGAGGCGAAGGTTCCCTACGGGCGGCCGTTCGTCAAATACACGCCCACCTGGCCGCGGAGTTTCATGCCGCAGGACCAGCGGGTGCGCGACCTGGTCGCGCGGATGAAGCTGATTCCGATTCGGGACCTGATCCGCGACCAGCGGCTGCTGTTTTGCGAGGATTCGATTGTCCGCGGCACGCAACTGAAGGATACGATCGAGCGGCTCTATCAATGGGGCGCGAAGGAGGTCCACATGCGGCCCGCCTGCCCTCCGTTGATCCACGGCTGCAAGTTCTTGAATTTCTCGCGATCGAAGTCGGTGTTCGACCTGGCCGGGCGCAAGGCGATCCGC
>JAFGIR010000316.1 GCA_016929515.1 Pirellulales bacterium
GGTGCCGTGGGCCTGATCGGGCAGCAGCACGGTGGTGCGATTCTGTCCCGTGTCGCGGAAGTATGTGGCAGCGGTCAGCAACGCGGTCAGTTCGCCGTGCGCGCCGGCGGCCGGCTGCAGGCTGACGCCCGGCAGCCCGGCAATCTCGGCCAGCATCTCCTGCGCGTGGAAAAGCAACTCAAGCATGCCTTGAACGGTGCTATCTGGCTGATAGGGATGCAAGCCCGACAGGCCCGGCATCGAAGCGAGCCGTTCGTTCCGCTTGGGATTGTACTTCATCGTACAGGACCCCAACGGATAGAAATGCGTATCGACCGACATGTTCTGGGTCGACAGGTTGACGAAATGGCGAGTCAAATCGAGCTCGGACAGCTCCGGCAGCGGCAGCGGCGCGTCGGCCACCGCGTCGATGGGCAGAAGCTCGCCGAGGGGACGTTGCGGCACGTCGCACTCCGGCATCTGCGCGGCCGTCAGCCCCGGCTTGGATAATTCGAAAAGGAGTTGTGTCGATTGCTGATTTCGCATGTCGATGTTTTCCAGTGGATGATACTACGCCAAAACGGCCGCCAGCCGGTCGATTTCGTCTTGAGTCCGCTTTTCGGTCACGGCGACCAGCAGGCAGTCGGCCAAGTCAGGATACCAACGGCCCAAGGGGACGCCGGCCAAGATGCCTTGCTGCCGCGCCGCGTCGAGTTTGGCTTCGACTTGCCCAGCGGCTAGGCGAACCACGAATTCATTGAAGAAGGGCGCGTCGAAAGCGAGTGCCAACGAGTCGGTCTGGGCGATTCGCTCGGCCGCATGGTGGGCCTTTTGCAGACACAGTCCGGCCACGTCGCGCATGCCCGTGGGACCCATCGTCGCCAGATAGACGGCTGCCCGGAGCGCCATCAACCCTTGGTTTGTGCAGATGTTGCTCGTGGCCTTCTCGCGGCGGATATGCTGTTCGCGGGTCTGTAGCGTGAGGACCCAGCATCGCCGGCCGCGCCGATCGGTGGTTTGGCCAACGAGTCGGCCGGGCATGCGTCGGACGAACTTTTCACCGCATGCCATGATTCCCAAATACGGCCCGCCGTAGCCGAGCGTGTTGCCCAGTGGTTGTCCCTCGGCGACGACGATATCGGCGCCGTAGTCGGCCGGTCGTTTGAGCAGTCCCAGACTGATCGGGTTGACCGCCGCGATCAACAGCGCGCCGGCCTTGTGGGCGATTTCGGCCAGTGTCGCGACGTCTTCCAGGCAACCGAAGAAGTTGGGATGCTGGACGACGACACAAGCGGTCCGCGAATCGACGGCGGCCGCCAACGACTCGGCCGCGATGGTTCCTTTCGGCGTGTCGAGGACATGGAGTTCGGTACCGAGATTGGCCAGATAGGTGGCCATGGTTTGCCGATACTCGGGATGCACGCTGCCGGCGACGACAACCCGGCGGGTGCGTCGCGTCGCGCCCATGGCCATGAAGACGGCCTCGACAGCGGCCGTGGCCCCGTCGTAGAGACTGGCGTTCGAGACGTCCATGCCCGTCAATTGCGTGATGAGCGTTTGATACTCGAAGATTGCCTGGAGTGTGCCCTGGCTGGCTTCGGCCTGATAGGGGGTGTAGGCCGTGTAGAACTCTCCTCGCGAGGCGACCATGTCGACCACGGCCGGGATGAAATGATCGTAGGCTCCCCCGCCCAAGAAGCAGGCACGCTGGTCGGCCACGATGTTTTGATCGGCCAGGTGTTTCATCCGCGCCGACAGTTCCATTTCGCCCATGGCCGGCGGCAGTTTCAAGGGGGCCTTCAGTCTCAGTTCGGAAGGGATCATGGCCATCAGTTCGTCGATCGATCCAGCGCCGATCGCTTCGAGCATGGCACGTTGGTCTTCGGGCGTGTTGGAAATGTAAGGCATGGTGTTATCAGCGATCTCCGGTGAGCGATGCCTGCCCTAGGAATTCTGGTTCGAGCAGGCAGACAACTTACGCTTCTTCTTCACACTGCTTTTTATAGGTTGGGTAGTCCATTAGATTGGCTAGCCCCGACTCGTCGGTCACCTTGATCTTCGCCAACCAGCCGATGCCGTACGGGTCTTTTGGCAGGTTCTCGAGATTGTCGACCAATTTCTGGTTGACGTCGACGATTTCGCCGTTGACCGGGCTGTAGAGGTCGCTGACCGCCTTGACCGACTCGACCTCGCCGAACGGTTCGGCGGCTCGGACCTCGCGGCCCACGTCGGGCAAATCGAGAAAGACCAGATCCGTCAGTGCTTCCAGAGCAAAGCTCGAAAGCCCCACCGTAACGATCTTGGAGCCGGCGTCATCCGCCGCGACGTGGACCCATTCGTGGGTCTTGGCATAGAGGAGTTCTTCTGGGTTCACTTCTTACCTCCTTTTGTGGGGCGACGATAAAACGGAAGAGGAACGACAACGGCCGATTGTTGACGACCGCGGATGTCAACCATTAGGTTTGTGCCCGGTTCGGCCAGATCGGTTCGCAAATATCCCATGGCGATTGGTTTTTGCAAAGTCGGCGAAAAGGTCCCGCTGGTGACCTCGCCGACCTTATTTCCATCGAGCAGAATTGCAGCGCCTTCCCGCGCGACGCGCCGGCCGTCCAGTTCGAGACCAACGCGCATGGCTTTCAATGATTGTTTCTTGATTTCGCGTAGTGCGTCACGGCCCGGAAAATCGTATCCGCTCAAGTGGCACGCGAAAGCCAGATCCGCCTGATACGGATTGATTTGCTCGGTCAGTTCATGACCGTATAAGGGCATCCCGGCTTCCAGACGCAAGGTGTCGCGGCACCCGATTCCAGTGGGCACGATTCCGAACGGCTGTCCCAGGTCGTACAACGTTTCCCACACGGCCCGAGCGATATCGACACCGAGGACCAACTCGAATCCGTCCTCGCCCGTGTAGCCGGTTCGGCTAATGATCCCCCCTTGCCGTTGGGCGGCCGGGTGCAGAATTCGAACCTGCGCGCCGCGATAGTATCTCATCACGTTCAGATCGACGTCGACCAACGGCTGCAAGAGTTCAACGCTTCGCGGCCCTTGGATGGCAAACATCGACCAGAGGCACGATACGTCGTCCCAAATGATCTCTTCGCCGTGACGGTTGGCTCGCTCGGGCGGAAGATGCTGGTCGATCCAACGGACGATCTTCGCGCGGTTGCCCGCGTTGACCACGAGCACGTAGTAAGGTTGCCCATAGGCGTTGTGGTACCGGCCGACCAAAACGTCGTCGAGGATGCCGCCCTGATCGTTGGTGACCAGCGAGTAGCGGATTTGTCCCAGCGCGAGATCGGCCACGCGGCGCGTGAGTGTCTCGGCGAGAAAAACAGACGCGCCAGGGCCCTCAAAACGCAGGCGGCCCATGTGAGAGATGTCGGTGATGCCGACGGCATTTCGGATGGCGTTGTGTTCTTCGGTGATCGAAGTGTAGTGTGTCGGCATGTTCCAGCCGGCATAGGCAACCATATGGGCGCCGTGGGCAACGTGCCAATCGTACAAAGGCGTGTGAGACGGCACTCCATTCACGGGAAAATCTCCTACAGAGCAAAGTTGCGTCGACGTGTCGACAAAAGGGCATTTTATCCAACCATCGCGCGGGTTCGCCAGGGGGGGGTGTCCGACGGCAAGGACGCTCGACGCTCAAGGGGGACGACCCCCGGCCACCGTGCCGGAACAGTGGACGGCCAACCTCACCGTTTCTTGGGGCGACGTGGCAGTTTTACGGTTGATTTCGGTCTGGAACGCCGTTTCTCGGAAAGACGCCGGGCCGATCGGGCCACGAGCCGAAAATCCAATTTGCGATCCTCCAGATCGACCCGAGCAACCGCGACCCGAACCCGATCGCCCAGCCGGAACGTGTTTCCCGCCTTCCGGCCCGAAAGCATGTGGGCAGCCCGGTCGAAGTCGTAGTGGTCGTCGGTCAGCGAATCGATGTGGATGAGTCCCTCGGCCGGCAGTTTGATTCCCTGGACAAAGAGCCCGAACCGTTCGACGCCCGTGATGACGGTGTCCATTTCCTCGCCGATCCGCTCCTTCAGATAGCCGAGCAGTTTGACCTTGACCAGTTCCCGCTCGGCCGCTTCGGCTCTTCGTTCGCGATCGGAGCAATGCTCGCCCAGGACGGCCAGTTCGGCGAAATCGTTTCGAGGCTTGCGTCCTTCGAGCAACTCGCCCAGCAGCCGGTGGACCGTGAGGTCGGGATAGCGGCGAATGGGCGACGTGAAGTGGCAGTAGCACTTGCTTGCCAGGGCGTAATGCCCCTCCTCTTGCGGTCCATACACGGCCCGTTGCATCGACCGCAACACGGCAAAGTGAACCGCATGTTGTTCCGGGCAACCAGCGACCGCATTCAATACCCGCTGCAACTCAAACCGGCTTTCGAGGCTTTCGGTTTTGAAACCCAACTGGTTGACGAATTCGGTCAGTTCCTTGAGTCTCCTCGGGCTGGCGCTGGCGTGGATGCGTCGAAGGAAGAAGATCTCCTGGTCGGCCAACCGTTCGGCCACCGCCTCGTTGGCGGCCAGCATGAATTCCTCGATAATCTGATGGCTTTCGGTATACTCGACCGCGTCGGCGCCGCTCACCTTGCCCTCGCCGTCGAGATGGATCTTGACCTCGGGCATGATCAGTTCCAATGCCCCCTTCTCGAACCGCCGCCGGCGCAAGATCATGGCCAGCTCATGCATCCGCCCAAGCAGTTGATGGACGTCGGGTCCGAATTCCTCCAACGGGGCCTCCGGATCGGCCAGGAACTGGTCGACCTGATCGTAGTTGAGGCGTTTGGTGCTGCGGATCGCCGCCGAGCAGAAGTCGGTGGCCACGCGCTGGCCCTCGGCCGTGAACTCGATCAGGGCCGTCTTCACCAATCGCACACGATCCGGCTGCAGGCTGGCGACGCTGTTGCTGATCGTCTCGGGCAGCATCGGAATGACCCGATCGGGCAAATAGACGCTGGTTCCCCGGTTCCGCGCCTCGCGATCCAAGGCCGTATCGACGGGCACGAAATGGGCCACGTCGGCGATGTGCACGCCCAGCAGCCAATGGCCGTTCGCCGAACGCTCCAGCGAGATTGCGTCGTCGAAGTCGCGGGCGTCGGCCGGGTCGATCGTGATGATCGTCCGATCGGTCAGGTCCGTGCGATCGGGCGGAACAGCCTTTTCGTCGAACGCGGCTGCCGCTTGATGAGCCTGGTCGAGCACGTTTTGGGGAAATTCGTCGGGTAGTTCGAACTCGCGAATGATCGAGAGCGTATCGACGCCCGGTTCACCCAGCGGGCCGAGCACCTCGGTGACGACGCCCTCGCCTTCGCGAAATTCGGAAGGAAAGCGGACCATTTCGATCACGACTTTGTCGTCGGGCCGGACGTTCTTCGCGCCGGGATCACCCACCAGGATCGGCTCGGCGAACATGGGGCCGTCGACGCGGACGTAGCCGGCGCCGCGCAGCTCGAAATAAGTTCCGACGAACTGGTACGTTTGCCGCTGGAGAATTTCGACGATGTGGCCCTTGGGGCCGCGATCCGGCTGGCGGCGGCTCGGGCCGACCAGTTCGACGCGGACCATGTCGCCCGTGGCCGCGTCGCCGGCGCGCTTGGCGGGAATGTAGACGTCTTTCGCCTCGGCGATTTCCGCCGACGAAGGCTTGGAAGGGCCGCCGGCCGCGGACGCCACGGAAGGCGAAGTCGGACGCACGAAGCCGAAGCCCTTGTCGTTTCGGCGAAAAATGCCCACGATCTGGTTGCCGGCTGGCTTGGCCGAGGTGACCGGCTTGACCAGATGACTGACCCCATAGACCAATTGCCCGGCACGAACCAACCGCTTGATCGACATCTTGAGTTGGGAGGTTTGATCCTTCGACAACCCCAGCTTCTTGGCGATGACTCGCGGCTTGACCGGCTTGTAGTTCGGACGACGAACGTGCCGCAAGACGGCTTCGTCGAGTTCGATTTCTTCGGGCATAAGTTCTTTCATGGCAAAGCGGCGCGTAGGCACATGTTGGGCGTCGAGCCTGCTCGACGTTTGTCCGGTTGTCGGTAACTCGCCGTGCAGGCACGGCGACTAATGATTTTCGGGATTCTCCGACAACGGCTCATGGCAGTTTGTCTCGCCCTTGAACAGTTTACGACGCAGGTTCGAGTTGTAGGCGGTCCAGTGGCTATCGACGTTGGGATCGTCTCGCAGTTGCTGCGAGAACGAGGCCATCTTGGCGTCCAAATTGTCGAGAAACGCCAAGGCAACGGCTTCGAGCGTCATGGGCAGCTTCGGGCTGCCGAACTCGTATTCGCCGTGGTGGCTGACCAACATGTGCTTCAATCGCAAAACCGTTTCCGCGGCGATGGGCTCGCCGGCGAGCCGCTCGGCTTCGGCCACCTTTGCATCCAGCAAGCCGACGGCCATGACCAGATGACCCACCAATTGGCCTTCGTCGCTGTAGGCAAAACCTCGGTCGTAACTCAACTCGTCGAGCTTGCCCGCGTCGTGAAGGAAAGCGCCGGTCAGGAGCAAGTCGCGATCCAACTCCGGGTAACAGGGCGCGATTCGCAGGACGATCTCCATCAATTGGACCGTGTGTTCCAGCAGTCCGCCAAGATAGGCGTGGTGGTTTTTCACGCCGGCCGGCGCCCGGGTCAACTTGGCCATGAAGGTCTCATCGAGCAGGAAGCACTCGGCCAGATTGCGCAACGAGAGATTTTCCATGCCGCGGAGCATCTCGCCCAGTCGCAGCACGAGTCGATCGACCTCGACGCTGGTCAATGGCTGAAACTCATCTTCGTTGACTTCGTCGGGGGCGATGCGGGAGAGCCGAGTGAGGATCAGTTGGATAGCGCCTTGAAACAGCTGGGTCGATCCCTCGACGCGGGCGTAGTCGCCGTTTTCGAACGTATTATAGAGCTTCTCGCTGGCGTTCCACATTCGCGCGCCCACGCTGCCCGTCCGGTCGGAAAGCTCCACCTGGAGGTAGAGATTGCCGTTGCGATTGGGGCGAAGTTGCTTGTCCGAAACAAGGAAGATCTGGTCCACCGATTCCTGCGGGCCCAGTTGACTGACGAAGCGGCGCGACATGAGGTTCCTTTCCTTCGAGGACATGCACGGTATCCTGGCACGACAGTTGATTGTAGGGGAAAGGGAGCCACGCGGAAACCCGGGACGGTCGCCTTTCGTGTGACGACGTCGTGCCGCCGTGAAGCACGATCCATGGTCATTTCCCTACTTGCCTCCCCCCCGGCGATGCGCTACAATGTCGCCTCTGTCTAGTCGTTGAGCTGGCATCCCCCCCTAATCCCCAAACCCAATATTTCCCATGCGCTGGACCCAGAACTTTATTCCGACGATGAAGGAAACGCCCGAAGGGGCGGAAATTCCGAGCCATGTGCTCATGCTGCGTGCCGGCTTGATCAACCAGGTGATGGCTGGCGCCTACACTTACCTTCCGTTGGGACTGCGAAGCTTGCGAAAAGCCGAACGGATTGTCCGCGAGCAAATGGACGCCGCCGGCGCGGTCGAGTTGCTCATGCCGGCCATTACGCCCTTGTCGCTTTGGGAACGAACCGGTCGGGTCGAGGCGTTTGGCGACGTCCTCATCCAATTCGCCGTCCGTCGCCAGAATCGCAAGGTGCCGATGGCCCTGGGGCCGACGCATGAGGAGGTGATTACCGATCTCGTCTCGCGCCACTTGTCGAGCTATCGGCAAATGCCCATCACGCTCTACCAGATTCAGAACAAGTTCCGCAACGAGGAGCGGCCCCGGTTTGGCGTGCTGCGGACAAGTGAGTTTTTGATGAAGGACGCCTACAGCTTCAACACGTCGGTCGAGTCGCTCGATGAGAGCTATGACGCCATGTACGAGGCTTATTGCCGGATTTTCGACCGTTGCGGCATCGAGTATCTGCCGGTCGAGGCCGAGAGTGGCCCGATCGGCGGCGACGCAAGTTGTGAATTCATGATCCCGGCCGACAACGGCGAGGACACCGTGGCCCATTGCCCCGACTGCGGCTACGCGGCCAATCTGGAGCGAGCCGAGGTGGGCACGCGCGACTGCGCGCCGCCCGACGTGCCGCTTGACGAAATCAAGAAGGTTGACACACCCGAGGCCGGCACGATCGCCCAGGTCACGGCCCTGCTGGGCTGCAAGGCCGAGCAGATGATCAAAACGCTCATCTACATGGCCGACGCTCAGCCGATCGCCGTGCTGTTGCGCGGGGACCGCGAGGCCAACGAGGCAAAGATCCGCCGCGCCGTCGATGCCGAGCAAATCGAACTGGCCGAGCCCGACGTAATTCAGAAAGTCACCGGCGCGCCGGTTGGTTTTGCCGGGCCGGTAGGCATGGCCGAGAAAATTCCTCTTTGGGCCGATCGCGATTTGCTGCGGATGCGCAATTGCGTCACCGGCGCCAACGAGGTCGACACCCACCTGACGGGCGTCAACTTGGGCCGCGATTTTCAACTGCCGGACGATCGCTTCGTCGATTTGCGTAACGCCGACGAGGGAGATCCTTGCCCACGGTGCAGCAGCCGGCTTACGCTGCGTCATGCGATCGAGGTGGGCCACGTCTTCAAGCTGGGGACCAAGTATTCCGAGGCCCTTGGTGCCCGATTCCTCGACGCCGAAGAGCAACTCCACCCGATCATCATGGGCTGCTACGGCATCGGCATCAACCGGATTCTGGCAGGGCTCGTCGAAACGAGCCACGACAAGGCCGGCATCATCTGGCCGGTGGCCCTGGCGCCCCACGAAGTGTTGTTGTTGCCGATGAAGGTAACCGACGAAACGACGATGGAAGCGACCGAGCGACTGTACGCTCAATTGCGTGAGGCCAGCATCGACGTGCTGTTGGACGATCGCGATGCTCGGGCCGGCGTGAAATTCAACGACGCCGACCTGATTGGCATTCCATTGCGCGTGGTGATCGGCCCGCGAGGACTCAAGGAAGACAAGCTCGAAATCAAGTGGCGCTGGGACAGCGAGCCGGAGATGATTGCCCTGGACGGCGCGGTCGAGCAGATCGCCGACCTGATCCGCGAGGAACGCAACACGGCCGCTCGATTCCGCGCGCAGAGAGGCAATGCTGGGTAATTATCGCGAAGGCGCAGAGGGACAGAAACCATGATCCGGAAAGAGCAGGTTGTACCACTGATTCTTGAAGCATGTCCTTCGTTTCAAGAGACATGAGTCAAGTCCGATGATCAGGACCTGCTCTATCTTGTCATGGGGGACTTGGCACGCCATCTCCTCAGGTTGTATCAGGACAAACGTACTGAAGAGTTCCCTGCGCTGTGTGAACTCATCGAGCGTTTTCATTTCGAAGGAGATGGCTTTGTGAAAGAACTCGCCACGGTCGGTTTGCTCGAGGGAATTCAGAATAATTGGGAGCACGACGATGCAGACCTCAAAGGCTTCCACGACTTTCTCCTCCCGGAAAGCAGGAAATGGTGGAAGGAGCTGAATGATTTCTGGGCAGGCAGGATCCCCTACTTGGGAGCAGGTCTGCACAATAACTGAGATTGCCGTATTCCTGGATTTCCGATCGTATCGTCACCTGATCGATTGATGCATGTAGAATACGATCGACCACGGTTTTGTCAATAATTCACTGCGTCTCCGCGACTTGCGCGAGAATCATTTGGAGAACACGTTATGAAGCCAATCATCGCCGATGCCGAGTTGGTCGCCTACTGTGGGCTCTACTGCGGGGCGTGCCGGGCTTATCGCAAGGGCCGCTGCCCGGGCTGCCACGAAAACCGGAAGGCCCGATGGTGCAAGGTCCGCGCTTGTTGCATTGACCACGAGTGGTCAAGTTGCGCCGAGTGTACCGAGCACAACGACGTCAACGACTGCCGTTGGTACAACAACATCATTGCACGAATCTTCGGGTTCATTTTCCGGAGCAATCGCCGGGCGTGCGTGCTGCGGATCAAGCAAATCGGCCTGCAGCCGTTTGCCGTTGAAATGGCCGAAAACGGTCTCCAAACGATCCGGCAATAACCGGATGTTGCTGGTGCGTCAAATGGCTTCTGCGCGGGCATTTCGTGGCGCGTTGTCGTCACCGTCGGCAAGAGCTACAATATGGGTGAAGCCGGTACCGCCGTCAGCACCCATTTGGCCCACCCCCCCGGATCCACAGGAGACCTTCCGATGTTGACCGTCCACCGTTCAATGCGCTATTGCTTTTGGGTGTGTTTCGCTTTGGTTGCGACGACGCTCGTCGTGCCCGGGGCCTTTGGCCAGGGTTTGGAAAAATTGACCCGATGGGAAGAAGGCCGCAGCATGCGGACCGGGTCGAACGTTTGGAACCCGAACGATCTTTACGACCGAGGGAACAATCTCGACCGGTCCGACCGGATCGAGGCGGGCGAGACCTACGTGCTGGCCGACCTGAAAGGGCCCGGCGTGATCACGCACATCTGGCTCACTTTCTTGCAGGAGCCTCATTTCTGGGTTCGCGACGGCGCGGCCGATCCCCAGGAAATGTTGCTGCGGATTTATTGGGACGGGCGCGAGAAGCCCGACGTCGAGGTGCCGGTAGGCGACTTTTTCGCCAACTGTTTTGGCCGTCGGATGGAAGTAATCAGCACGCCGGTCATCGTCGAGGACGCCGATTCGTACAACTGTTTCTGGCAGATGCCGTTTCGTAAATCGGCTCGGATCGAGATCGTCAACCAGAGCAAAAAACCGATTCGCAAACTCTACGACAACGTCGATTGGGTCAAGAAGAAGTCGTTGCCCGAGAATACGATGTACTTCTGTGCCCAATACAATCAAGAGTATCCGGCCGCGCCGGGCAAGGACTATCTGGTGCTCGACGCCGAGGGAAAAGGCTACTACGTGGGCACGGTGCTGGCCGTTCGCACGCGCAGCCCGTCGTGGTTCGGCGAGGGCGACGAAAAGATCTACATCGACGGCGAGAAGCTGCCCTCGATCCGCGGCACGGGCACCGAGGACTACTTCCTTTCGGCCTGGGGGCTGAAGACGAACAGTACGCCCTATTTTGGCGTGCCCTACCTGAATCAGCCGGACCGGATCGTCGGGCAAATGACGTGCAGCTACCGTTGGCACGTGCAGGATCCGCTGGTCTTCAGCAAGGGGATTCGCGTCACGTTCGAGACGTTTGGTTGGATGTCGGCCGACGAGAACAAGGAGCACGAACCCCATAGCTGGAACGAGCGCGAGGACGATTTCAGCAGCGTGGCTTTCTGGTATCAGAAGGGCCCGACGAAGAAATTCACGACGGTTCCGCCCGCCGAAGAGCGGAAACTGCCGAGCTTGGATCGAGTGCTCGTCTGGGGGAAGGATGCGCTGGGCAGTCCGTCGCACGGGCCGGGCAAGGCGCGAATTCAGACCGGGGCCAACTACCTGCGTTCCGGCGGCCAGTTGCTTTTCCATCCGAACCGCGTCAAGGACGGCTGGATCGATTACACGTTCGAGGTGAAGGAGAAGGAGCCGTTGCGGCTGGTGCTCGAACTGACCCGGGCAAATGACTATGGAATCTATCAACCGATTCTCAACGGCGTGAAGATCGGCAAGCCGCTGGATCTCTATCGGCCGGAAACCGATCTCTGGGAATTTCACGTGATGGATTTCTGGCCCGCACCGGGCCAGTACACGCTGCGGCTGCAGTGCGTTGGGAAGAACGAGGATTCCGAAGGCGACTCGATCGGCGTCAACTCGGTCCGGCTCCGCGAGCGGCGGCCGCGCGTCAAGGCGTTGGGCTACGACCGCGACAAGGACTGGCGCAAAGAGCAGGTGCTCTACAAGTAGACTTCGGTGCGTGCGAGCACGCCCCCAACTTTTGTGTTGAATGCCGATGGGTCGACCAACCGCGCACCCCCCTGCCCTGCTCTTGATGGCCGCGTTCAGCCGGCATGACGAGGCACTGGACTGGGCGCGGCGCCGGGCCGAGGAGACCTGGGGATCCGTGGTGCGAGAGAGTTCCTGGTTCGTGTTCGACGACACCGACTACTACGCGCCGACGATGGGTCCGGGGCTTCACAAAGTCTTCTGGCTCTTTGATTCCACGGCCCGAGAACCCTTCGATCCGGCCGCGTTGGTCGACGTCAAGCGGTCGACCAATGACTGGGAAGATGAATACGCGGCGTTGTCGAAGCACGACGACCGCCGACCGCTGAATCTCGACCCGGGCTATTTGACGCTCGGCAAGCTCGTTTTGGCCTCGACGAAGGATTTTGCCCATCGCATCTATCTTGGCCGGGGTATTTATGCCGAAATAACTCTCTATTACCGGCACGGACGGTGGGAATCGCATCCGTGGACGTTTGCCGACTATCGCCGGGCCGACTACCAGGAGTTCTTCACCGAGTGCCGCGAGTATCTGAAGAAAAACGGAGCCGCGAATAAGCACGAATAAAAAAGTAGGAGGTAGGATGCATGCACTCACCCTACGTGCTCAAGAGTGAACGGAATTTGACATTGTGAATTGGTTGATCATCGGAGCCTTGTTGCCGAGCATGGTTGTCTGTTGGGCAGCCGGTTGGGCCGTGCGCCGCTGGGCGCCAAGCCTTGGGTTGGTCGACCGGCCGGGCCGGCGCAAAGTCCACCTAACGCCGATGCCGACCGGCGGCGGCTTGGCCATTTGGCTCGGCATCGTCGCGCCGTTGACCGTCGGCCAGATCATCCTTTGGATCGTGGTTGCCGGCACCGGTTCGACCGCCTGGTTGCCCTCGCTGGTTGCCTCGCATCTGGCCGGGTTGGCCGCGCAGTCGGGCAAACTTTGGTCGCTGCTGGCCGGGGGGACGGTCCTCATGGTTCTCGGGCTGGTCGACGACCGCCGAGGGCTCGACTGGCGCGCGCGGATTGCCGTTCAAACGGTCGTGGCCGTGGTCATGGTTCTGCTGGGGTGGCGCGTAAGCTTGTTTCTCGACGTGCCCTGGCTCACGTTCATTCTCAGCGTGCTGTGGATCGTCGGGCTGATCAACTCGTTCAACATGCTCGACAACATGGACGGCTTGAGTGCCGGCGTGGCCGTGATTGCCGGGGCCATGTTGGCCGCCGTGATGCTGACGGTGCCCGACCCGCAGACCAACCAACCCCAACTATTCGTCGGAGGTTTTTTGCTCGTGGTGGTCGGCTCGCTTTTGGGATTCCTTGGGCACAATTATCTGCCGGCGCGGCTGTTCATGGGCGATGCGGGCAGCTATTTGATTGGCTATCTGCTGGCCATGGCCACGCTCTCGGCCACGTTTGCCGGCGACAACTTGCCGCCCTACGCGATTCTGGCCCCGCTTTGCGTTCTGGCCGTTCCGCTTTACGATACGACGACCGTGGTGCTCATCCGTCTTCGGGCCGGCCGCAGCCCTTTCGAAGGTGACCGAAACCACTTCTCCCATCGCCTGGTTGAGTTGGGCATGAGCAAGACGCAGGCCGTCTTGACGATCTATCTGGCCACGGCCACCTGTGGGCTTGGCGCGCTGTTGCTGCATCAGGTCGACGGCACGGGAGCATGCGTCGTGCTGCTGATGGTGGTCTGTGTATTGCTGCTGGTAGGCATTCTGGAGACAACCGCGCGACGCAAGGCCGCTCGCCGCGGAGCGTTCAAGCAGAAACCTCGTCCACGGAAATCGAGGTGATCGACCACGATGCCCAATCGCAAGAAAAAGGACCGCACCGGCGGCCGGAAGCCGCGCCGCGCGGCGGCAAATGAGCCGAAGCAATCCGCGTCGCCTTTCGTGCCGGTCGGCGTGCCGCCGGGGCGGTCGCCCGGCGACGGCCCACGCCGGTGGCTCTTGGCGGCGACGATGATCTTGTTCGTTGCCCGGCCGCTCTTTCCCAGCGAGTCGGTTGCCAAGACGGGCGAAGGCGTGGTGTTGGTGATGTTTTCGTTGCTGCTGGCGGTTGGCTGGAGTGTCTACATGCTTCGGCAGCGCAGCGCCGTCTTGCGGTTCGGCGCGACCGATGCGGCCGTTCTCGTTCTGTTGGTGTTTCATTCGGCGGCTGGCGTTTGGGCCACCAAGACGGGCAACGCTCGAGAGGCGATGAATGTCCTTTGGGCATGGATTGGGCTGGGCGCGGGCTTCTTCTTGCTGCGGCAGTTGATCCATCGGCCGCGCGAGGCTCGGGCCGTGGTGGCCGTGATGATCGGCCTGGCCGTGGCCATGTCGACCTACGGATTGTATCAGAGCGGCTATGAACTCCACGAACTGCGATTGGATTACGATCGCGATCCCGACGGCATGTTGCGGGCCGAGGGACTATGGTTCGAACCCGGCTCGGTCGCGCGCACCCAATTCGAGGAGCGTTTGAACAGCCGCGAACCGTTTGCCACGTTCGCCCTGACAAACTCGCTGGCCGGCTATCTGGCGCCGTGGTTGGTGGTGGCGATTGGCCTAGCCGCGGTGGGACGCTGGAGAAACGTTACCGGCATGCTCGTGGTCGTCCTGCCGACGACGGCCTGTGGGCTGTTGACCAAGAGCCGAAGTGCCTACGTGGCCGTGGCGCTTGGTTTGGCGTTGGTCGCGCTCGCGAGGCGCCGGGAGCGCCGACCGATCGGCTGGATATGGCCGATGGTGGCCGCCTTGATCGTCGTGGTTCTGGTCGCCGGCGCGGTGGCCGTGGGCGAACTCGACGCCGAGGTGTTCGGCGAGGCCGGCAAGTCGTTGGGTTATCGCGTCCAGTATTGGCAATCGACCTGGGCCTTGATTAAAGACCATCCGGTGTTGGGTTGTGGGCCGGGCCAGTTCCAAAACGGCTACACGGCTTACAAACTGCCCGAGGCAAGCGAAGAAGTGGCCGACCCGCACAACTTCTTGCTCGAAATCTGGGCCACCGCCGGCACGGGAGGCGTGTTGGCGCTGCTGGCCGTGCTCGGTTGTTTCGCGTGGTCTGTTCGGAAGGGTGTCACTGGCGTCTCGCCAGTGCCCGAGCAGACGCCAGCGCACGGGCAAGATGCCGGCGGTGCCAGGGTGGAACCGCCGCAAGAAGCAACCTCCGACGCAAGTCGCTGGGTTTATGGCGGGGCGTTGGTTGGATTCCTGGCTGCCTCGCCTTTGGGCGCGTTGGGCACCACCGCCCCAGGCCTCGCGCTGTATCTGTTCGGCCTGCCGTTGGGAGCGGTCACGGTGTTCATGCTGGCCGATTGGATCAAAGACGGCCGGCTGCCCATCGTGTTGGTGGGCATTGGCCTGGTTGTGCTTTTGGTCAATCTGCTGGCCGCCGGGGGAATCGGTTTTCCCGGCGTGGCCGGCACGTTTTGGGTGCTTCTGGCACTGGGGTTGTCGCTAACCGAAGAGAAGCCGAAAGGTCCCCTGCCCCGGGCCGTTGCCTGGGGCGTTACGGTCTTTGCGGTCGCGTTGGCGGCGAGTTGTTATTGGACCGGCTATCAACCCGTGTTGCGAGCACGGGGCCCCATGAACACGGCCGCGGTAACGTTCGATCTCGGAGCGAGGCGGGACCACCTGCTCGAAGCGGCCCGGGCCGATTCGCTCTGGGCCGATCCCCGGAAGCAGCTCGCTTCGGCTGCCCTGGAGGAATGGCGAAACGATCACCGGCAAGAATCGCTCGACGAGTTCAGGCGATATTCGGCCGAGGCCACGCGGCTTGACCCCGAATCGTGGTCTTATTGGCATGCCTTGGGCGACCAGTATTTGGAAGTGTATCGGTACACTTCTTCCGTGGACGATTTGAAGGCGGCGTTGGAAAGTTACCGCCGAGCAATCGCGATTTATCCAAACAATGCAAAGTGCCACGCCAGCTTCGCCATCGCGCTTCGGTTGGCCGGCCAGGAAGCACTCGCTCGACAGGAAGCGGAAACGGCAGTCCGATTGGATGATTCCATGCCCCACCTCGACAAGAAGCTCCCGCCCACGCTCCGGCAGCGCTTGCTGCGCGGGGGACCTTGATCGTAGAATAAGATGGTGCGTTGAGTGGTCGAAATTGGGTTGCGGAAATCGGAGGTCCGATTCCGCAAGTTTATCCCTGGAAAGAGGTTTGGCGACGTCTTTCGCCCGAGCGAATTACCCCAGCGCATCCCCCCGGAAGAATGTATTCATCTCGGGCGGGTGTTGGTATCCTCGGCGACCTCCTTTCCCGGGACGCATTTGGGTGATCGCATCATGAGAACTTGGTTGTGGGCAACTCTTGCCGTTGGGCTGGGCTTCGCGGTGGGCGTCGTCGTGGTCATTGGCCAGTTGGGGATGCCTTCCGAGGTGCCCCTGCCGAAGCCGGAATCGTCGGACTTCCCCGCGGCACGAGCCCCTGACGCACCCGTCGCGGTCGACAAAGGCCCCCCTCGGGTTGTCGTCGACCAGGAGGTGTACGATTTTGGGACGATGGAGGCCCAAAGCGAGAAGAAGCACGATTTTTTGCTCCAAAACACGGGAGAGGCTCCGCTGAAGATCGAAGACGCGGGCACGACCTGCAAATGTGCGATCAGCAAATTCGAGACCCGCGTCGTGAACCCGGGCGAATCGACCAAAGTGACTTTGAAATGGACGGCGAAAGGTTATTTTGGCCCTTATGAACAGATTGCCAAGATCCGCACGAACGACCCGGACCGCCCCGAGTTGTCGCTGAAGGTGCGGGGCCGCGTGACGACGCCGCTTCGGGCGGTCCCCCCCGAAGTGGTTTTCAGTTCGGTTACGGCCGGCCAGGTTGCCCGGCACATAGTGAAGGTCTTTGCCTACAAGTCCGATGACCTGGAGCTGAGCGATCTACGGATGCAGGATCCCACGACGGCCGAATATTTCGAAATTATCCCCAAACGGCTCTCGGCCGAGGCGATTGCTCAGGAAAAGGACGCTCGAAGCGGCTATGAACTGGAGGTTGTCGTAAAACCCGGGTTGCCTCTTGGGCGGTTTCAACAGACAATCCTCGTGTCGACTAATGTTTCGGATGCCCCCCAGATTGAGCTGCCGATCAAGGGCAAGGTGGGCAGCGACATTTCGATCGTGGGCCGAGACTGGGACTCGAATCGACAGCGTCTGGAATTGGGAGTTTTGAAGCGCGGGGAGGGAGCCGACCGCACCTTGTCGTTGGTCGTGCGAGGGCGATACCGCCGGCTGATCGATTTCGAGGTGACCGAGGTGTTTCCCGAGTCACTGATAAAGGCTGAACTGGGAGACGAAACAAGCATCAACGAAGGCGTCGCGATCCGAGTGCCTCTGAGAATTCAAATCCCAAAGGATAGTGGTCCGGCCAATTACCTAGGCGCAAAACAGGGCCCCACCGGACGCGTCATCTTGAACACGACCCATCCGCACGTTCCGCAGATTTCGATTCCGATCAGTTTCGCCATCGAGGGGGGCTAGTGGCCTGCGGTTGACGCGTGAGCGGCCGCAAGAGCCCCGGACTGTTTTCGTGACGGAGCACCGAATACCCAGATGATGGATCATGGATATGCATAATAGGTTTTCTCCCTTTTTGTTCTTGGTGGCCGCAGTCCTTCTGTCGGTTGGTTGTACTCATTCGGACGACGTGGAGCCGTCCGAAACATCTCCGAAGAAGCCGTTTTCCTGGGCTTCGGACAAGAAGTCCACTGCGGCTCCGGTCGAAAGCGTTTTGCCGGAGAACCCCGGCCAATTGCCGGAGAAATCGGACGCAGTGGTTGAAGAGCTTCCCCAGGAACCTCTGCCGGCGAAACTCGACGGATACGTAACTCCCGAGGACCCGCCGGTCGAGTTGCCCAGCAAGGCCGAGCCGAAGAACCCTTCCGAGCAGGAACCCGTTCCGATCGCGCCGGCGTTTCCCCCCAATCCGCTGCGCGAAGGCATGTCGCCGATGGGTTCGAATCCGATGCGTCGGCCCTCGTCGCCCGGTTCGTTGATGCAAGACGAGCCGACGAGGGAGCCGAGTTTGCCGAGTGGCCCGGCCGATCCATCCGGCCCGTCGTCGCCGCCGGCAGACTCCGTGCCCCCGGCCGACGAGCCGTCGTCTGAACCCCCGCCGGACGTGCCCGAGGCCGACGTGGTGCCAATCACCCATCCGCCCGACGTGCCCCCGGCCAACGCAAAACGCAGCCGTCGCGCGGAGCGGGAAAAGGAAGACCAGGTGCCCTTCGACCCGATCAAGGAGAACGGTCGGATCTTTGTCGACTGGACCAAGCCGAAACTGGCCGTGGTGATCACGGGCCGGGAAGACGGCTACATCGAGCCTTGTGGATGCGCCGGGCTGGATAAGATGAAGGGTGGGTTGAGCCGCCGCCACACGATGATCGAATCGCTGCGGGAGCGAGGCTGGCCGCTGGTCGCGGTCGACGTGGGCGGGTTCACGAAGGGCTATGGCCCCCAGACGGAAATCAAATTCCAGAACACGATCGAAGCGATGCGCAAGATGCGCTACGACGCGATCGGGTTTGGAATCAACGACCTGCGATTGCCGACCGGAGAACTTGTTTCGGTGGCGTTTGCCCCCAGCCCCTTCGTTTCGGCCAACGTGGGGCTGCTCGGTTTCAGCGCCAACGTGACGGCGCGGAGCAAAATCGTGGAGGTCGGCGACTTGAAGATCGGTGTGACGGCCGTGTTGGGCAAAACGTATCAAGGCGAATTGGACAACCAGGAAATCGAGCTATTGCCCCCCGAGGAAGCACTGGCGCCGATCGTGCCCGAGCTGAAGAAAAAGTGTAATCTCCTGATTCTGTTGGCCTACGCGACCAAGGAGGAATCGATCGCGCTGGGCCAACGGTTCCCCGATTTCGGATTGGTTGTCACGGCGGGCGGTCCGGCCGAACCTCCCAACACACAAACGCGAATTCCCGACACGCGGTCGTTGCTGATCGAGGTGGGCGAGAAAGGCATGAACGCGGTGGTTCTGGGATTCTACGACAATCCCAAGGAGCCGATTCGTTATCAACGCGTGCCGCTCGACTCGCGATTTGCTGCTTCGAAGGACATGTACCGGATCATGGCTGCCTACCAGGAACAGCTCAAGCGGCAAGGGCTGGAAGGCTTGAAGATTCACGCCGTCTCGCATCCGCAGAGCGAACTCTGCGGCGAGTTCGTCGGCTCCGAAAAGTGCAAGTCATGCCACGAGGAGTCGTATCGCATATGGAAGAAAAGTGGTCACGCCAAGGCCTGGAAGACGCTGGTCGAATTGGATCCACCCCGCAACTTCGATCCCGAGTGCATCAGTTGCCACGTGATCGGTTGGCATCCCACCGAGCACTTCTCCTACCGAAGCGGCTTTTTGAGCGAGAAAAAAACGCCCGAAATGGTCAACGTCGGTTGCGAGTCGTGTCACGGGCCGGGCGGGGCGCATTGCCGTGCCGAGGACGGCAGCGACCTGGACCTCCAAGAGAAGCTGGCCAAGGCCTTGGTCGTCACCAAGGAAGAATCGCGGACAAACCCGACCAAAATGTGCCAGAATTGCCACGATTTGGACAACAGCCCCGACTTCGATTTCGACACCTACTGGCCCGACGTCGAGCATTACGAAACCGAGGACGACTGAGGAAGTCCATTCATCGCGGATTTGGTTTTCGGCGTTACCGTTCGAGCACCATCGCCGCGCCCATCCCACCGCCGACGCATAAGGTGGCCAAGGCTCGCGTGGACCGGCCTTGGAAAATCGCGTGGGCCAGATGGACGGCCAGCCGCGCGCCGCTGGCGCCGATCGGGTGGCCCAGCGCGATCGCGCCGCCGTCGACGTTCACTCGATCGTTGCCCAGGGCAAGCTCCTTCATGCACGCCAGGGTCTGCGAGGCGAAGGCTTCGTTGATTTCGATCATGTCGAAGGCGTCCAAGTTGATCCGATTCTGCCGGCACAGACGCCGCGTGGCGTGGACCGGCCCAAGGCCCATCAGCTCCGGCTCGCATCCGGCCGTGGCGAAGGGCCCAAGCGTTGCCAACCGTTGCCAGCCACGTTCCTTGGCCGTCTCGCCGTCGCAAACCACGAGCATGGCCGCGCCGTCGTTGATGCCCGAGGCGTTGCCCGCCGTGACCGTGCCGTCGGGCTTGAACGCCGGGCGGAGCGAAGCTAGTTGCTCGATCGTGGTGTTCGGGCGGGGGTGCTCGTCTTCCGCCAATTCGGCCAGCGGCACGAGTTCGGCCCGGTAGTGTCCCTCGGCGTAGGCGGCGGCCGTTCTCGCCTGGCTCCGCACGGCGAAAGCGTCCTGCGCGGCCTGATCGATCGTGTAACGCTCGGCGAGCCGTTCGGCCGAAAGTCCCATGTGTTGGCCCGTGGTCGGGTCGACCAGTCCGTCGCGCAGAAGACCGTCGATCAACGCGCCGTCGCCGAGGCGGTAGCCGCCGCGTGCCCGATCGAGCAGATAGGGCGCGCCCGACATCGACTCGGCGCCGCCACAGAGAACGGCGCGCGACTCGCCCGCGAGAATCGACTGGACGGCCAGGATGACGGCCTGCATTCCCGAGGCGCACATCATGTTGACGGTCATGGCCGGCCGGTCGAGGGGAATGGCGAGCCTCAGGCCGATTTGTCGGGCAACGTTCATGCCCAGCCCGGCGCCGAGGACATTGCCGACGATCACGCGGTCGATGTGTTCGGGGCCGATATTCTCAAGGGCCGCCCGGCCGGCTGCCACGGCCAACTCGGTGGCCGAGAGCCTGGCCAGCGCGCCGCCGAGGCGCCCTTGTGGGGTTCGTCGCGCGGCGACAATGCAAATTTGAGCCACAAGTTTATCCTCGGGGTAAGGCGAAAACATGAGCCGGCATGGGGTTCACGCGTTCGACAATCGGTGGGTTGGGCATGAATCGGAGAACGTGCTCTTGGAGATACATGCCCGGGGCAAGCTCGATCAACTCCAGTCGCTCCGGCCCCAGCCGGAAGACGGCCCGTTCGGTGACGTAGAGAACTTCCTGGCCGATTTCTCGACTTCGGCGAGCACTGAACGAGAGCTGCTCGACGCAGTCGACGAATTTCGTGATGCGACCTTCTCGGAGGATCTTCAATTGCCCGTCGTCTACGGCGATTTCGAGCCCTCCGGCGGTGAAAGTGCCGCAAAAGAC
>JAFGIR010000317.1 GCA_016929515.1 Pirellulales bacterium
CCGGCGCTGGCCGCGCGGCAGTTGGGCTGGATGAACACGGCGCTGATGTGTTGCTACGAAGTGAGCGTGCCGGATTCGCTCGACCGGTGCATTCGTGTTCTGCTGCACTGGAATACGGAGAAAGCGGCCGGCGAGATTTTCCACGTTTATATCAAGGACGCGGCCCGGCTGCGGCCCGATCTGTGTAAATTGCCTCCGGTCGATTGGGAGGATCTGGAACAGTGGATCGAAACGCACCTGAACGAATCGGCCAAACCGAGCCGCGGACGGTAAGCAGTAGGGTGGGCATGGCCCACCGGAATTGTCGATATCGACGTGGAGCGATTCTTGCTGGGCAATGCCCACCCTACGACTACGACTTCTCTCCGAGGTCACCATGCCGGACTCCTTTGACCCTTACTATCAATGGTTGGGCATCCCGCCCGACGAGCAGCCGCCCGATCATTATCGGCTGTTGGGGGTCAGGTGTTTCGAGGATTCCGCCGACGTGATCGAGACGGCGGTCGACCGGCAGATGGTCCATCTGCGCACGTTCCAGATCGGCCCACGGTCCGCGTTGTCCGAGAAATTGCTCTCGGAGTTGACGGTCGCGCGACAATGTCTGCTCGACCCGACTCGGAAGGCAGCCTATGACGAGCAACTCCGCCGACAACGGGGTGAAGAGCCTCCACGCTCCGATGACTCAGCCGAGTTGCCCGACGATCCTTGCTTCGACGCGTTGATGGCCGAGGCCGAAGCGGCCGGTCCCGTTCGCCTGGCGCCGTTGCGGCGGCAGCGAGCCTCGTTGCGGCCGTGGCTCGTCGGCGGGGCCGTGGTGCTGGGACTGACACTCGTGATGCTCGCCTTGCTAAGCGCCGTTCTGTGGAGTTTGGGACGAATTCGCTCCACAATGGACGCGTCGAGCACGGCGAACCAGCCGCCCACCCCTCCGCTTCTTCCAGTGACCGGTCCCCCAATGACGCCGGCACGCAATCCGTTGCGTGAACCGCCGGAGTTGACCGGCTCGGCCGAGAAATCAACCGAGCCGCCGCTGTTGTTCACCTTGACCGGCCACGCGCGGCCCGTCTGCGCGCTGGTTTTCTCGCCCGACGGCCGCACCTTGGCCACCGGCTCGAAGGACAAGACGGTTCGACTGTGGGACGTGGACGGCGGCCGGATGATTTGGGCAAAGCAAGAGCATACGGAAGAAGTCAACTGCGTTGCTTTCAGCCCCGACGGTTTGACACTCGCCTCGGCCGGCGACGACCGGACCATCCGGCTCTGGGACGCCGAAACGGGCGAACTCCGCCGAACCATCATTGCGGACGACCGCGGAATTCGCGCGATCGATTTTTCGCCCGACGGCCGGCGGCTGGTTTCGGCCGGTCACGGGCGGACGGTTCGGCTGTGGGACGTCGACTCGGGCAAGAGGGTTCGCCAGTGGGATGCCCATGACGATAGCATCATGGCACTGGCTTTTTCGCCCGACGGTCGACTGCTGGCGACCGGCAGCTTGGATCGGTCGATTCGGCTCTGGGACCCCACGTCGGGCCGGCTTGTGCAAAAACTGTCGGGCCACGACGAAGCGGTTCGGACGCTGGGCTTCCGTTTCGACGGCGATCGGCTTGTCTCGGGCGGCGAGGACGGAAATTGGATCGAATGGGACGTGAAGACCGGGAAGCCAATCAAAACGAAACATGACTACGGCGATCGTGTCCTGGCAGTTGTTTTCAACCCGGCCGGTTCCGTCGTGGCCGTCGGCGGTCGTGGCAAGGAGCACGAAATCCGGGTTTGGGACTTGGCGAGTGGCGAGCCGGCCAAGATCCTTCGAGGCCACGCCAAGGCAATTGGCGCGTTGGCCTTTTCGCCGAACGGTCGAATCCTCGCCAGCGGCGGCTACGACCGCGTGGTCAAGCTCTGGCAGGGCGACCCGGCCGCAGTCGAGGAACCGTCAGGCCTACCGGCTCCCTCGGCGTGGAAATGAGGCTCCGACCGAGCGCCAGTTCCGCGGTTCGACTCCATCCGGTTCTCGGAGCCTACCGTTCTCGTGACGGGAATCGCCGAGAAGTTGACTGCCGTCCTCGGGCGGGTTAGACTGGCTGCCAGGCAAGATTCTCTTTTTACGCGGCTGTTCTAGTCCAATCCGTTGCCGCGACCTGGAGAGATCAGAGATGATCCGTACCACCCCTTTCTCGTTCCTTGTGTTCTTGTCGTTGGTTACCTGGCTTGGGGCCGATGTGAGCCGGGCCGCCGGCATTATCATCGATCACCATGACACCGATTTGACGGCGCTTACCCTGACGGCGGTCAACAAGGCGACCGCCGAGTTGCATATTGCCTATGGCCACACGTCGCACGGCAGCCAGGTGACCGAGGGCATGACCTACATGAACACGTTCATCAATGGCGGTGGGTTGGGCATGACGTGCCCGACCGATACGTTCAAGTGGAATGACGGGCCGCTCACCGGCGCGCTCGACCTGGACGACTATTTCGTCGCCGGCGACCTGGGCAGTCCCGACTACTCGACCTGGGCCACGCGAACGCGCGACTATCTCAACAGCCCGCTCTACAGCGACGTCAACGTCGTCATGTGGTCCTGGTGCGGCCAGGCGGACACGAGCGAAGCCAATATCAATCTCTATCTGGGCTTGATGAACCAGCTCGAAATCGACTATCCCGACGTGAGTTTCGTCTATATGACGGGACACGTGAACGGATGCAGCACGACCGGCAACCTGTTTCTGCGGAATCAACAGATCCGCGACTACTGCCTGGCCAACGACAAAATCCTCTACGACTTCGCCGACATCGAAAGCTGGGATCCGGACGGGAACTACTACGGTGATAAACTGGTCACGGACAACTGCGACTATGACTCGGACGGCAATGGTACCCGGGACCGCAATTGGGCCATCGACTGGCAGAATAGCCACACGGTGGGCGTCGACTGGTTCAGTTGCTCCTGCGCCCATAGCCAACCGCTCAACGGCAACCGAAAAGCCTACGCGGCATGGGCCCTTTGGGCAGCGATCGCCACGGCGGTCGATCCCGTGCCGGGCGACGCGAACGGCGACAACCAAGTCGATCAGGCCGACGCCATTATCCTGGCCCGCAACTGGGGAGAAAATACCGCGACCCGGGAAGACGGTGATTTCTCCGGCGATCACGTGGTCGGCGCGCGCGACGCGTCGATTCTGGCTGCCCACTGGGGTTACGAGCCGCCCGCGAGCACGGCAATGCCCGAACCCTCGTCGCTCGTCCTCCTCGCGACCATGGCGCTGGCCGTCGCCGGCTGGCGGGTCGCGCGAATTCAGAGCAATCCCAAATAGCGCAGCAGCGGCAGGCGGAACGTCTGATCGTCGACCGCCTTGCGGATCGTCTTGTTCGCTTGACGGCAGATCCGATCGTGTTTGCGGCGCGCTTCCTCGTTGATGAAATCGCGGATCGGTTTGCGCGCCGCGTTGAGCACGTCGTTCGACAAATCGAGATTGCGGAGCCGGACGTCGACGCGCAACACCTCGGGCGAGTCGAGTTGGATCTTGTCGCGGTCGCGCTCGGCACAAACCTCGACCACCAGGCAAAGGGCCACCGTCGCGCGATAGCCGGTCGAAACGTTCAAGACGCTGGGAATCTTGTAGCGCACGCGTCCCGTGACGGGCAACTCGGCCTCGGCGACGAACAGCAACACGCCCCGCTCGGGCCGGTCGTGCTGTTTCAGGTAGGGCATGTGCGTAATCTCGATCGTGGGCTGCCCGTCGAGTTCCGCCTGGATTTGATACTCCTCCTCGGTTGCCAACACGCGGTGTCGCTTCGTGCGCTTCAGGTTGCGAATCGTGGGGGCCGGCAGCCTGACGTACTCTTCCTTCTTTTTCACGCGCGTCTTGTCGTAAGGTTTGCCGGCCACCTCGGACATCACGATGGCTCGAATGGCCACCGACAACGCGCCGCGAACGCCCGAGGGAACCTCGGCAAAATCGTAGACCGTGACCGGCTCCTTGGGCACGAAGGGCCAACCGGCCGAATCGCGAAAGACGATCGATTGACCCGCCGCGGCCGCGTCGGAACCGTCGCCCTGCTTCAGCCCGGCCGTTCCCGTGACGTGCAGTAGTTCGAAAGCGTCCTTTTCAGTCGGGAAATAGGCTTCCGGCCGGGGGCGGTCGCTCTCCTGAACCTGATAGAAACATGCCGGGCTCTTGTCCTTGCTGCTCGGTTCGCGCAGAACAACGCGAGGGCCGGCCCACGCGGGCTGGACGACCACGCACCAAGACAGCGCCAGGAGCAACGCGCCGATCCGATCGTTTGTCGCGGTTGTCCGTAACATGCGACCACCCGCGTGAAAGTGAAGGACCTTAGTGTGCCCGTTGTCCCGGCTGGGCGCCGTCGTCGGGCGAGAGCAGGAAGATCTCCTTGCCGCCGGGACCAGAGGCGACGATCATCCCTTCGCTCAAACCAAACTTCATCTTGCGCGGGGCCAGGTTCGCCACGCAAAGAACCAGACGCCCAACAAGTTCCTCGGGCTGGTAGCCGGCCTTGATCCCGGCAAACACGTTGAGCCGCCGGTCTCCGCCCAGACTGAGCGTCAGTTGCAGCAATTTGTCGGCCTTGGGTACGTCCTTGGCTTCGACGATCCGCGCGATGCGGAGGTCGACCTTCAGGAAATCGTCGAATGAGCAAATCTCGGCCAGCGGATCGTCGGCCAAGGGCTGGCCGCTGTCGCTATATGGAACGGCCGACTCGGCGGCGCCGTTGTCCTCGGTCTTCATGCTGGCTTCGATCATGGCATCCACCTGTTTCTTTTCGACGCGGGTCATCATGTGCTTGAATTTGCCGACCGGCGTGCCGACCAGCGGGGTTTGCGACTCGTCCCAATCGACAATCGGTTTGCCGAGCAACTCGCTGGTTTGTTCGGCCAATCGCGGGAGGACGGGCGCTAGGTATACGGCGATCTGGCGAAAAAGGTTCAATCCGATCGTGCAGATGCCCTGCAACTCTTGGGCCTTGTCGGGGTCTTTTCGGAGTACCCAGGGCTGGGCATGTTCGACGAACTGGTTGGCCCGATCCGCGATTGCCATGATCCGCCGCATGGCCCGATTGTAGTCGCACTGCTCGTACGCATCGGCAATGGCCTGGCCTTCGTCGGCCGCCTGCTGGAACAATCCGCCGTCGTCGGGATACTTGATCGCCAGGCCGGTTTTTTCGACAAACTTGGCCGTGCGGCTGGCCAGATTGACCACCTTGCCGACCAGGTCGGAGTTGATCTTCGTGATGAACTCGTCAAGGTTCAGGTCGATGTCGTCCACCCGGGGATTCAGCTTCGACGCGTAGTAGTATCGCAGGTAGGACGGGTCGAGATGTTCGAGGTAGGTTGCGGCTCGGACGAACGTGCCTTTGCTCTTCGACATCTTCTCGCCACCGACGGTCAAGAAACCATGGATATGAACCTTGGTCGGCAGACTGAAACCGGCCGTCTTCAACATGGCCGGCCAGAAGAGCGTATGGAAATAGGTGATGTCCTTGCCGAGAAAGTGGTGGATCTCGGTCTGGTCGCTGCGCCACCAATCGTCGAATTGCTCGCCGTGGCGGTCGCACCACTGGCGGGTCGAAGCCATGTAGCCGATCGGCGCGTCGAACCAGACGTACCAGTAGTTGCCCGGCGAGTCGGGTATCTCGAACCCAAAATACGGCGCCGGCCGCGAGACGTCCCAATCGCGTAGCGGCTCGTGCAGGAAATGGCCGGCCAAATAATTGGCCACTTCGGATTGCAGGTGATCGTCGGAGCAAGTCCACTCGGCCAGAAACTCGTGGAGCCGTTCGATCTCGATGAACAGGTGCGAGGCCGTCCGGACCTCGGGCGTCGTGCCGGTGAAGGCGCTGCGCGGATCGATCAGATCGGCGGGGCCGTAGGTGGCGCCGCATTTGTCGCAATTGTCGCCGTATTGGTCCGTCGCGCCACACTTCGGACACGTCCCCTTGACCTGGCGGTCGGCAAGAAACGTGCCCGCCTCGGCATCGAACAGTTGAGTAACTTCCTTCTCCACGACGAGCCCGGCCTTGCGAATGGCAGCCCAAATCTCTTCGCACAACGCGCGGTTCTCCGGGCTGTTGGTGCTGCCGTAATTGTCGAACTCAATGCCGAAGCCGGAAAAATCGTCGACGTGGTCTTTCTGCATCCGCGCAATCAGCGTTTCCTCATCGATGCCTTGCTGCCCCGCGCCGATCATGATGGCCGTGCCGTGGGTGTCGTCGGCACACACGTAGATGCATCGGTGCCCACGAAGCTTCTGGAAACGGACCCAAATGTCCGTCTGCAGATATTCGACCAGATGGCCGATGTGAATGTGCCCGTTGGCATAGGGCAACGCACTGGTAACGAGGATCTGTCGCTGACTCATGCTGGCTCGCTTCGGAGAAGAAAGGGAGTGGTCTTGGCTGGGTTGAACACCGGTTACTCTACACCGCTGCTATCTTTATCGGAAACCCCCCGCCAGGGTCTTCGCGATTTGACTGCGTGGTTTACCGAAAAGCAGTCCGCAACGTGCGAATATACGGACAATCGGGGATGCGGTCGGTTCGCGCAACCACATTCACGCGGTGGCCAAGACCCGGACGAGCCTGGTTGCAATGGACGACGAGGCACAACGGTCCAGCAGGCCGAGGGCATTGTCGAGCGCCACGGTTTGCTCGTCGGGCATGCGGTTTGGGGAGCAGAGGGGCCGTGACACCTACGCGGTGAAGGTACCGGCACGGCACTCGTGGAGGCCATTCCAGCGTGAGGCAAAGCCTGAAGATCGCGTAGCCGACTCGCTTCAGATGTAGTACATCTGCTTGTCGTCGTCTTGCGTACGCTCCAACAGGTCGGCCAAGGTGATTTTGTTGAGCATCTCTCGCTCGACAGCATCAACCTCTTTCCACGCTCGCAACAGCACTTTGACAGCAGGCGAGTCGGGCGAGCCGCTACAAACTTTCCCTCGGCTGCTCCTGGACCCTCCTTCGATGACCTCCATGACTTGGCCCAGCGAGACCTCAGAGGGCTCTTTAATCAGGCGGTATCCCCCGGCCGCTCCTCGGATGCTTGCCACCAGGCCCGCACCCTTCAGCTGCAGCAGGATCTGCACTAAAAAACGGGGGGGAACACCATGGCGTTCGGCAATCTTCCGAATCCGGACGGGTTCGTCGGAACCGAATCGGGACGCCAGTTCCAGCATGGCAATACATGCGTACTCGTTTTTCGCTGAGATCTTCATGGCAATGTGCCTACGACTAACCACGGTCAAGGATCAATGAGCCCTAGGGAGAGAGGAGGACAGACCGACGAGGAAACCCGCCAACCACTAAGGCTCGCAATACGTTATACATCCCCGACGGACCACAATGCTCTCGTCTGCCAACAACGAAGGTCACGCCGGACGTCATCCTGACCAAGCAACCGGCGGCCAAGGCGACCGCCTACGTAATTATTATGGTTGCAGTTGTTAAAATCAAGCAGAACCAAGTGAAAACTGACCTTTCTTGTCATACGTTAACCTTACAGGCGAACGTTGCCAAGAGGGGCCACCTCATAAAAACTCCCTATCCAATTCCCCCCGACAGTGTTGTGAAGCCGATGGCAATGTGTGCCACTTTGACACTCGTTCAATGGGCAGTCTTGTCCTGCTAGCCGGGCGGCATTGTCTCGAACAGAATCAGGGAAACCGAAGCCAGTTTTGGCAATAGGTCGCGTCAATGGCGTGGTGGCCGGGGGGGCCTTGACGGCCGGCTGCCCAATAGACACTATGACGCTCGGGGGGGTTCCCTCAGTCTCCTTCTGGACACTTTTGCAACAGGGCACTTCTGTATCTTCTACTCAAACTCAAGGCTAATTATGGCTGACAAAGCGTATCTCGCCGTTGACATAGGGGCTTCCAGTGGTCGACACGTGGTAGGACGGTATGACGGAAGGCGGCTCGCGTTGGAAGAAGTCTATCGGTTCGAGAACGGACCGGTCGAGGCCGCCGGTAGCCTTTACTGGGATTTGTTGGGCCTCTGGACTCATCTCCAGCAAGGCTTTCGTGCGGCAGCGGCGACCGGAACGCCCGTTTGCAGCGTTGGAGTGGACACGTGGGGTGTCGATTACGGACTGCTCGGACGCAACGACACGCTGTTGGGAAATCCCTATCATTATCGAGACAGTCGCACCAACGGCATCATGGAGCGAGCCTTCGAAATCGTTCCCCGCGACGAGGTCTTTCGACAAACGGGCCTGCAGTTCATGCAACTCAACACGCTCTTCCAACTCCTGGAAATGAGGTTGTCGGGCTCACCTTTGCTGGAGATGGCCGAGACGATGTTGATGATGCCCGACTTGTTCCACTGGCTCATGACCGGGGTGAAGTGCAACGAGTTCACCGAGGCGAGCACAAGCCAGATGCACAACCCGGTCGACGGCGCTTGGGCAACGGATTTGATAACGCGGTTCGGCCTGCCGACGGGAATCCTTGGACGCATCGAACCACCGGGAACCAACTTGGGACCGATCCGGCCAGGGTTGGGGCTCTCGGCCGACGTCGTGCTGCCCGGCTCTCACGATACGGCCAGCGCGGTGATGGCCGTGCCGGCCGCGAGCCGACCCGGCGCGCGACCCGATTGGTGCTACATCAGCGTGGGCACCTGGGCATTGATGGGGGTCGAGTCGCCCAAGCCGGTCGTCAACGATAAGGTGCTTGAATTCGGTTTTACCAACGAAGGCGGCGTGGGCGGAACCACGCGTTTGTTGAAGAACATCTGCGGTCTGTGGCTCGTTCAAGAATGTCGCCGCGCGTGGAATCAGGCCGGGCGTGATTGGGGCTGGGAAGACCTGAACCGGCTGTCGGCGGCCTCGCGGCCGCTGGTCTCGTTCATCAACCCGGACGCACAGGCGTTTCTGGCTCCCGACGACATGCCCGAGGCGATCCGC
>JAFGIR010000318.1 GCA_016929515.1 Pirellulales bacterium
AGCTTGACGACCCGGCCTGTGTGAAGGTGGTTTTCGACGGTTCGGGCCGGGCGATGTACTTCAGCCGCAGTGCCATCCCACACCCACGTGTCTGGAGCGAGGATCTGCTTCAGGCTGACCCCCCCCATTTCTATCAGCACGTGGGGCTCTATGCCTATCGTCGTGAGTTTCTCTTGCAGCTTGCCCAAATGCCCAGTTCGCCGCTCGAAGAGCTCGAAAAGCTTGAACAGTTGCGGGTTCTTGAGTCGGGGCACCCCATAGTGGTCGGGGTGGTCGACGAACCCACTTTCGGGATCGACACACCGGAGGACTACTGGGTGTTTGTCGAGAAGCGTCGAGCCGGTTAGAATGGTTCGCTTGGCGAGGGCACGACGCCGACGCCGCTTCTTGACAGATGATCGGTAGGCTCCATGACCAAGCATATTTTCGTTACCGGCGGCGTGGTCAGCTCGCTGGGCAAGGGACTCACCAGCGCGTCGATTGGCATGTTGCTGGAAAATCGCGGACTTTCGGTTCGCCTGCAAAAGCTCGATCCCTACATTAACGTCGACCCCGGTACGATGAGCCCTTACCAACACGGCGAGGTCTACGTGCTCGACGACGGCAGTGAAACGGATCTGGACCTGGGCCACTACGAGCGATTCACCAACAGTCCTCTGACCCGGGACAGCAACTACACGACCGGCCAGATCTACCTGGCCGTGATCAATAAGGAACGTCGCGGCGAGTTCCTGGGCCAGACGGTGCAGGTCATCCCGCATATCACCAACGAGATCAAGCACGTCCTGAGCAAACTGGCCGCCGACGACGTCGACGTGGTGATCACTGAAATAGGCGGAACGGTCGGTGACATCGAAAGCCAACCTTTTCTCGAAGCCATACGACAATACTCGCTCGACGCGGGCAAGGAAAACTGTGTCTACATCCATCTGACGCTCATTCCCTACCTGAAGGCCGCCGGCGAGTTGAAAACGAAGCCAACCCAGCATTCGGTTGGCCAGCTTCGCCAAATCGGCATCCAGCCCGACTTGCTGATCTGTCGGACCGAGCGGTCGATGAGCCACGACGAGCGGGCAAAGATCGCGTTGTTTTGCAACGTCCCGATCGAGGCGGTGATCGAGGAGAAGGACAAGGATTTTTCGATCTACGAAGTGCCGATGAGTCTGGTCGAAAATCAGCTCGACGAATTGATCGTGCGGAAGTTGGGGCTCCAAGCCGGCCCGTTGGATCTGACCGATTGGAAAAACCTGCTCGACCGGTTGCACCATCCTCGCCACCAGATCGACATCGCCGTCGTCGGCAAATACGCCGAACATCGCGACGCCTACAAGTCGATCTACGAGGCGCTCGACCACGCGGGCATCGAGCATCGGGCCGAAATTCGCGTAAAACGAGTTCACAGCGAGGCGATCGAGGAGGAAGGCGCGGAGCAAATTCTTGCGGACATGGACGGCGTGCTTGTGCCGGGTGGATTCGGCGAACGCGGCATCGAGGGAAAAATCGAAGCCATCCGATTCGCCCGCGAACGAGGAATCCCATTCCTCGGCATTTGCCTCGGCATGCAGTGTGCCGTCGTTGAATTCGCTCGAAACGTAGGCCAGTTGGCGGACGCCAATTCGGCCGAGTTCAGTAAGGACACGCCCCATCCGGTCATCTGCTTGTTGGACGAGCAACGCACCATTACCGACATGGGTGGAACGATGCGTTTGGGGGCACAGCCCACGACGTTGGTCGCCGGCAGCAAGGCTCGGACGTGTTACGGCCGCGACGATATTTCCGAGCGTCATCGCCACCGGTATGAGTTCAACAACGAATACCGGCAGGCGTTCAACGAAGGGGGAATGCAGATCGTCGGCACGAGTCCCGACGGCTCGCTGGTCGAAATCATCGAAATTCCCGACCATCCGTGGTTCGTGGCCGTACAATTCCATCCCGAGTTCAAATCGCAGCCGACCCGACCACACCCGCTGTTTGCTGGCTTCGTCGGCGCGGCCGTTGCGAGACATCAAGAGTGTGGCCCCAGGACAGAGAAAGCCGAGAGCGTGTAGCAAGTTGTTTGGCCGAGCAACGGACGCACTGGCCGGCATAAGAAGGCAATGTTTCATTGCTGCGGCGGGGAAGACAGGTCGATAAAAACGTATCTTCTATAAAACGTGATTCCGAACGTGTTTTTTGCATCCGTTGACTTTTTTGGGGCAAATCTGGGCGCCATGATTACTTTTCGACAGATCGTATTTCTCGTTTTCATGGTGTCTGGGCCATGCCTTGGTATGGCCTCGGAGCCAATAGCCTCCGTTCGCCCGCTCAAGGTGGCCAGCCTCATGTACCGCCCGGCCAAATGGGACAAAGACGCCAACCAGCGGGCGCTGGACGCGGCCATTCGCAAGGCCCAAGCCGCCGGTGCACAACTGATCGTCACGCCCGAGGGCGCGCTGGAGGGCTACCTGGTCAACGACGTGCGGAAGGAGACGGGCCAACGGCGGCGCGACCTGACCGAGCGATTCAACCGCGTGGCCGAGCCGATCGACGGACCCTTTATTCAGCATTTTCAGAGGCTCTGTAGGGAGTTGGAGGTTTTTCTCGTGCTGGGTTTTCTCGAGGCGGCCGACGGAAAGACGTATAACACGGCGGTCGTGATCGATTCGGAAGGAAAGATCGTTGGAAAATACCGAAAAACGCATTTTGCCCAGGGATACGAAGTCGGCGAAGAAAAAGGCAACAACCCGGCCGGCTATACCCGAGGGGAAGACTATCCGGTGTTCGACGTTGCGGGCCGGAAGATGGGGATCATGATCTGCTACGACCGTCGTGTGCCGAAGGTGGCCAAGCGGCTCGCGGAAAACGGAGCCAATTTCATCGTGAATCCGGCCTACGGAATGAAGGGCGACTGCAACCGAAGGTTCATCTCCGCGAGGGCAAAAGAGACCGGCGTTCCGATTCTGCTTGTGCATCCCAACCAGACGGTTTTTGGCACACCGGATGGAGAAATTCGAGTGGACTCGCGACCGAAGAACGGCGACCAGCGGACCTGTTTTGTGGCGATTGAATAGACGCGGCGTGGGCATCGCCCACCGTGATCCGTATTTCCATCTTCCATTCCAGACGCAGGGAAATCATGACTGACGAACCAAAAGGCGAGAAGAAGATCATCATCGACGAAGACTGGAAATCGCAAGTCGAGGCCGAACGCGAGGCGGCCAAACAACAAAAAGAAGCGGCGTCTGAAGAATCACCTGCCACCGGCGGCGAGTCGGGAGCCGATCGAATGCAATGGCCCGAACCATCGTTGCCATTGTTGGTCACGACGCTAGCCACGCAGGCCATGGCGTCGTTGGGTCTGATGGTGGCGCCGGGCGCCGACCAAAATCAGGTCGACCTGGCTCAAGCCAAGCATTTCATCGACACGATCGAGTTGTTGCAGGAAAAGACAAAAGGAAACTGCACGCCCGAGGAAACGGCCATGCTCGAGAACATCCTGTACGAGCTGCGGATGGCCTTCGTTGCCGTGAAAGAAAAGCAATCGCCGCAGTAGCAGGGAACCGGCCGGCGATGCCGATCTGCTGCGCCGGCCGGCGTCCTGCCGACAGAAAACTGAAAAACCATGCCCGGCCCTTGAGATGGTTCCTTCCGTGAGTGGATTCCATCTCAAGTAGTTTGCATTCCAATCGGGGTGACACACGCCGGGGGTTAAACCACGACGAACATCGGGCCGGACATGGGTTGTTCGCTTGTTGATTCAGAGTCTCGGTAATTCTGATCGTGGAACCAAAGACGGACACAGCTAAACACGGATCGAGAAGCACTTCGATCCATGTGTATCTGCGTGCATCCGCGGTTCCTCTTCTTCACTCACCACTCGGCTAGCTCGACAAACGGTTCAACAGCGTGCGGAACTTGGGCATTCGTTGCTCGACATATTTAATCCACGCGGCCGGGTTCCAGATCTCGATACTCACTCCCGCGCCGACCACCATCACTTCTCCGCCAGGTTCCACGCCGAGGAACTCGCGAAAGCCCTCGGGCACCAGTAGCCGCCCACGACCGGCCAACGAAACCTCGGTGTCTCGCGTGGACAGCAGTCGGCCGAGCAACTGAAGCCGGCCGACCTGATCGCCCAGCTTTCCGGCAGCCAGCTTTCCCTTGACCAACTCGACGTCGGCCCGGAGCTTCGCCTGCCAAATCTCGGCATTCCATAGCCCCAAGCAGCCAACCCGCTCCTTCGTCAACGTGCAGCGTGGCGACTCGGCCGTGAGCTGATCTGCCAACTCCGAAGGGATCGAGAGCCGAAACCGCTCGTCGAGCACGCGTTTGAATTCGCCGATGATGAAGTTCTGGTCTACGGACATCGACGTCGTTTCTGCTAACGAGCCACCGGTCGGCCACCCTCCATGACAATCAGCCGTTTTGGGCCAAATCCCCATTCCGTTGATTGATTTCAGTCGTAATTGGGCGTATAACCCACAAACAAGAGTCTAGCGATTTCTCGCGACTTGGCAAGCGCCTGCATCGAAAAAATTGAAGAAATTCCGCGTGAGTGGCCGCCGAGTACCTGCACACAACGAAGCACCCCCTCTGTTACACGAGGACAAACGTTCAGAGGGAGTCTGCCGGGGGCCGGTAACCGGCCGAATGAAGAACACATTGACACGCACCGAGGCAGATCGGGATTTGCCTGACAGCGGCGAACATCGAGAGGACGCTCTGGCACGTGTCAGCGGCTCTCACGCACAGCCTGACCTACGGGTGTTCGGTCGATGACCGTCGGTTCGATGGGCAAAGCCTTTTCGAGTCGCTTGGGAATGCCCGGCGTGCAGTAGATCTTATGGTTCTCGGCCGTGCCGACGATCAAGAGCGCTTCGACGTTCTGCGGCAGCCGGCCGATTCCCTTGGGTCCGAGCACGTTGAGCGCTGTCGCCCAAACGTCGGCCGTCACGGCATTTGGCGCTAGAACCGTCACCGAGGGCACCGATTCAGCGGGTCGGCCGGTTCGTGGATCGATGATGTGGCTGTAACGCCGTCCTTCGATCGTTCGATATCGGGCGTAATCGCCGCTCGTGCAGACCGCGCCGCCGGAGAGTCGAAGCGTGGTGAGCCGTCCGGGCGAAAACGGATCTTGCACGTCGGCCGTCCAGGAAGGGCCGTCGGCCGGACGCCCGAAACAGGCCACGTCGCCGCCCACGTCGACCAGCCCGCCGTCGCCGCCTGAGTCTCGTATGGCGGCCAAAGCCCGATCGATCGCATAGCCCTTGGCGATGCCCCCCAGGTCGACGGAGGTCGTTGCCGACCGCTTCTTCGCCCATGACGACTGTGAATTCAACACAAGATCGTCCCAACGCGATTGCTGCCGCGCGGCGACGATCGCGCGAGCGGTTGGCAGCCGGTCGTGCTCGACCGCGTTCTTCCACAATTGAATCAGCGGGCGGCACGCCACGTCGAACACGCCGCCGGTTTGCTGGTGGGCTTCCTGGGCCATCTTGAGCACATCGATCACATCGGGCGACAAGGAAACGTCGACGCCGGCGCGGGCCCGGTTCAGTTTCGAAATTTCGGAGTCGGCAAGCCAACTGCTCATGCGAGCTTCGATCTGGCGGAGCGTGTCCTCGGCCCGTTGCAGTGCGGATTGGGCCCGCAGCGACCGCTCGTTGGGCACGACGACCGCGAGCAAGCAGTTGGTGCCCATGATCCGCTCCGGGCGGGCAACCAGCGCCACGAGATGTCCCGAGGGCTCACTGGAGATCTTCCAGAATCCCACACCCACCAAGATGGCAAGCAGGATCAAGAGGGTGATTCCAACCAGGCGGTCTTTTCTTGCCTTGGCGCCCATGGGTTTGCCGTTTGCGTTGAGGTTTGGTCCGGTGTTTGGCCAATAGACACTTTTTGCGGGTTGTCTCCAAGCCGAGAAACTGGACTTGGCTTTGCCTGCGTTTGAAGCAGGGGCAGTCGAGTCGCTGCTTCGCCATGTGCGGACCGAGAAGTCGCGTGGTCTGCGCACGCCCCCCAGTTTTTCTTCCGAATCGCCTTCGGCAAGTCTTTTTGCTGAGCCGCGAAGACCGCGCGAACCGAATAACCATCAATATCAGCACAATCGCGCGGCTCCGCAGGGATGGTGTCCGTCGCCGGGGGGGGTACAGACGGGGGGAACATGAATTTGCTATCTCGCGTTACGGTCGCAGCTCGCGCCGCTTGCCGGCAATCCACGCATCGAGGACCTACTTCGGCTGGCACGGCCGTCTTTTGGGCTTGCGTTGTGTCGGCTTCGGTATGGCTGGGGTCCATTTCGGTCGAGTCGGTCCATGCGGCCGGTGTGTTTGGCGGCCCGCCGCCCGACAAGACACCGTCTCGCTCGAATCTCTACAAGGCCGATACGAGCCGGTCGGCGCGTCATGCGGCCATCCAGTCCATCCCGTTCGAAAAGCTTCCGCCCGAGGCCCGACGCAAAGTCAGTTCGGTCTTGTCGGCGAACACGCTTTTCCGTCGGATGCCGGTTCATGCCACGTCGTGCGACCGTGACGTCTACCTATTCATGGTGCGTCACCCTGACGTGCTCGTGGGCACCTGGGAGGAACTGGGGGTCAGCGAACTCCGAATGGCCAAAACCGAGCCGGATGTCTTCCACGTGACTGAAGGAAAGGCGGCGGTCGGAACGGCCGAGTTCCTCTATCGGGACGACGACATGCACATTGTCTATTGCGAGGGGGAGTATCATGGGCCGTTGTTGGGCAAACCCATTCGAGGCCGCTCGCTGTTGATTCTGACGACCGACTATGTTTCTAAACCAAACGGTCGATATTCCATCGTCAGTCGCCTCGACACGTTCACCGACGTCGAAAACGCGACCGTCGAGTTTCTCACGCGGACCTTCCAGCCGCTGGTCGGCCGAATCGTCGACAACAACTTCCTCCAGACGTCGGCTTTCGTCGGCAGCCTGTCGCGCACGATGGAAGTCAACCATCGAGGCGTGCAGCGACTGGCCAGCAATCTGAATCGGGTCAAGCCCGAGGTCCGCAAGGAGTTTGCCCTGCTGGCCAGGCAGGTTGCCCAGAAGTCCTCTTTGCGACAGGCGTCGCATCAAGTGCCCGTCGGCACGCCCGTGGCCGCCGAACCAAACGCGGCCCGGTATTGAGTCGGCTGACGGCTACAGCAACTCCTCGATGCTCGTGATGATCTGGTCGATCACCGTCTGATCTGTCTTCGGATTGAAGAAAACGGCTTTCCAGGCCGGCAGGGCGATTCCACCGGGCCGATAGCCCATCGCGTTGGTGAAACTCAGCCGCGCGTCGGTTGCCGGGTTGAGCGTGGCCTCGCGCTTGTTGAACAGGCGACGGATTTCGGAGGAGTAGTGGCGACACTCGTCCTCGGGCAACTCGCCGCGTTCGAGCCGGTCGAAGATCTCTTTCGCGTTGCGTCCCTTGGGCAGAACCCACCAAACGACGCTTGGGCCCACCGTGTCGGCGTTGAGCACCTTGCAATTGTCGAGCCGGTCGATTTGCTGTTTGAGCGAATGGGCCATTTCCAGGGCGTTGGCCACGAGCATCTGGCAGCCGACCAGCCCCAGCCCGTTGAGCGACGCCATCACCGAATAGGGCCCGATCGCCGGCCGGGAGCATTCCAGGGTGAACAGCGCCGGGTCGCGGCGGTAGTCGGCCTCGGAGAAATAGGGTACCTGCTCCATCGGATGAAACAGGTTTTCGAGGTCCGAGCGGCGGTTGACGATAAACGCGCTCGAAGGATAGTGGCCCCAGCCCATCTTGTGGAAGTCGATTGTGACCGAATCGGCGAATTTCAGTTTTTGCGTCTGCCGTTGGGTCTCGGCCACCAGCGGCAAGCTCTCCTCGCTCAGCCCGAAGGAGTTCTTCTGGAGGTGGTACTCCGTCAAGAAGCAGAGTGCCCAGCCGACGGCCGCGTCGACGTGGAGTTGCGGGACGGGCTGGCCGTGCTGGGCCGCCTTCTGGTCGATGATCTCGCGAATCGCGGCCACGTCGTCGATGCCCGAGGCGTCCGTGCTGCCGAACGTGGCGATCACGAAGGCCACGCGCGAGCCGGAGCCATAGAGCTGGTCGAGCCGCTCGGCCAACAGGTCGAGCCGCATCGATACCGATCGGTCGGTCGGAATACAGTGCAGGTTTTCGGTTCCAATGCCCAGCCAACCGGTCAGCGTGGCGTTCGAGTAGTGGGCCGCTTCGGAGACGATTCCCGCGATTCGCTGGTCGTGGAGTCCGGTGCGCATCGCGCCGGGCAACACCTTTTCGATCCCGATCTTGCCGCCGTAGAGATTCGAGATTGTCCCGCCCATCGTGAACACACCCCAGGGCGAGTCGGTGTGATAGAAGACCAAATTGGCCAGGGCCGTGATGGCTTTAACTTCGAGTTCGTTCGAGCGCTGGCTATAGGTGTCGACGCACAGGTTCGGGTTCTTCAGCAGGCACGCCAGCGAGCCGACCAGCGAGGCGTAGTTGGCCGGTCCTTTGACGTTTTCGAGATGGAGCTTCGAGTACCAGCCGTCGGTGCCCCAGAAGAACGGAAAGATGCTGTCGCGCGCATCCTTGAGATTGCCCGGCAGCGTGTGGATCTCGGGATTTGCCTGGGCCGTTTCGTAGTTGCGCGACATGAGCGTTCCGGGCGGAAGCATTTCTTCGGCGGCCATGGCCGAAAGCAACTCGTCGAAGATTTGCGTGATCTGCGGCTTGTCGCAGACGAAGAACGTCTTGATCAACTCGTCGAGCTTCGCGCGGTCCATGGTCCGCCTCCTCATTGACGTTGGATGGTCGCCTCGGGCAACTTGGCCTGCCCTTGGAGATTATAGCTTGGAGGCGGTCGGACGGGGGCCGAATGGGTGGTGGGCCCGCGTCGGCCGTCGCGTGACCGGTTTCCTCGGGTGCGTTGGCTGTTGAGGCCGGCATAGCACGGTTCCAGGGGAGTTGCCGCTGCCGGCCAGTCGATCGGCGAGCAGATCCGGTTGATTGAAAATCGGTTGTTGCGAGTGTGGCGAATATGGCCAGCAGCCATTGTGTCTCGGCGAAGCGGAACATTATTTGAAGCGAATGGCTGAACGATCTGGGTGCAAGTTTGGCTGAAGCGAGCTGTTTTGTGCGCGTCGCAAAATGCGGCAAAGTTGTCGCAAAGAGCTGTGGTCATCGCACATTACAGCAATTAGCATGAACAGTCGGATGCTGCATGTAGTCAAGACGATTGGAGGAGGATGGCCGGAAGCTGCGTCCGTCGTCGGGCGTTGTTCCGGCGGCTTTGGTCGGTTTCGCCGCTCGTATCGTGTATGCGCCGGCCCATTTGCGCGGGCGGTCTTTTGTCATTGTTGAGGAGCACGTCGTTTCAGACAATCTTGTGGGGCAACATCGAAGAAGACGGCATCCTCGGAGACTCTCGCTTCTTTTCCTCACTTCCTTTTCTCACAATTGCCTTTTTTGGGGAGCACGCAACGATGAAGTGGAAACCCTCGGCTTTGGTGGCCATTGCCTGCATCGCCTGCACCAGCGCAGTCCGTGCGGACATGATCGAAACGAACGTCGCCTATGGAAAGGTGAGCTACGGAGTGGGAGCCTGGTACTCTGTCGACTTGCTCAACAACGACATCGACTACCACGGCGTTTACAACAATCGGCCGACCGGATGGATCGAGATCGATCTGGGCGCCGTCTACGACCTGAC
>JAFGIR010000319.1 GCA_016929515.1 Pirellulales bacterium
CGGTGGCCGCGTCGTTCCGAGCAAGGTCTCCGCTGATGACGGCCAGTCCGGGCCGACACCAGGCGATCAGCCCCGGTGGATTGCTCCGCTGGCTGCCATGATGGGGTACCAACAGCACGTCACAATCGATCGGTTCCTCAGCTAGGACGTCATCCAGGCCCGGCGGTTCCAGGTCGCCCGGCAAGAGAATTCGCCGGCCTGAATATTCGATCAACAGCACCATGCTATTGGCGTTGTCGCTGCCCAGCGGTCCACGGCGACGCGGGTGAAGCACTTCGATCCGACATGGTCCTTCCGTGCGGAGTCGATCGCCGGCCGCCAGCTCGCGAATCGGTACGCCGGCCGCTTCGATCGACTCGCGCAGCACGCGAAGCGAACGGTTCTCGTCGAAGAACATGGTGGGTGGCACATAGACCACTCCGATGGAAAAACGCTTCAACAGGTCAGGCAGCGAGTTGTAATGATCGGCATCGGCATGCGACAACACGACTGCGTCGATGTGCATGGTGCCCTTCCGCCAAAGACATGCGGCAATCGATTGCCCAGCCCCATGTGGCGAGCCGAGGCTGCCCGCGTCGCAAATCACCGTGCCGCCGTTGGGCAGTTGCAGCACGACGGCCGACCCATGGCCAACCGCCAGAAACGTGCAGTCGAGTTGGTCCGATTCGTTCGACCAACAGGCACTCAGGAAGCCGACGCTGATCCAAGCGGCCAGCAAGGCGACCTGCCAGCGTCGCGGCGGACGCCACCGGCCGGCCAACGCCACCAACCCTAATCCGCCGTAGAATCCCCAGAGCCACCACTCGGCCGGGCCGGGCACCCAGAAGTGACCGCAGGGAACTTGTTGGCCCAACTCGATGCCTGCGTCGATCATTGCAAGGCTTCCGTTGCAGATCCAAGCCGCCACGGCGCCCAGCGGCGGGATCAACCATCCGACGGTCAAGACCGCGAATCCGCTGCACAGGGCGAATGTCATCGGAATCCAAAGAAGCGTGTTCAAAGGAATGGCAATTGGCGTGAGAAGATGAAATCGAGCCGTGATCAACGGCAATGCCACCAGCCAAATCGTCGCACTCACCAACGTCAGATGGCGCGCCGAACGTAGCAATCCTCGCAGCGACCGGTTCCACCAAGAGCGGTTCTCCTCGATCAATTGATCGAGCGGAGAGTTCGCCATTCGCGCACCGAACCAGTTTGGTGCAAACCACATCAACGCGGCCACGGCCAGAAATGAAAGTTGCGGACCGATGCGGAAGAGATCCGCCGGATTGAGTGCCAGAACGACCAGCGCGGCGGCAGCCAACGAATTGAACGGGACCGTTCGGCGCCCCAACACGAACGCCATCGAGACGATAATCACAAGAATTGATGCCCGAATGGCCGGCGGTCGCGAGTCGGTCAGGAGAGTGTACGCGACCGCTGCCAAGGCGACCAGAACGACCGCCGGCACCCGAGGAACTTGCAATATCCGCAGCAGCCAACCGAAGCCCAACACGACGATTCCGACGTGCAAGCCGGAGATGGCCAAGAGGTGGACCGTGCCTGTCTCCTGGAAGGCCACCGATCGGGCCGGCCCCAAGAATTCGCGATTGCCCAACAGCAGCGCCGAGGCCAGTCCCGCCCGACGAGGATCCAACCGTTGCCAGAGAATTCGGTTGGCTGCGTTCTGGACCTTTTCGAGCCAGTAGCTTGGCTGCCATGGGCCGGCCCGATCGATCACGGTCACGCACTGCGGATAACTCGTGCGAAGGGTGGCGCGCTGCCGATCGGCTCGCAGGTGTTCGGCCCGATCGAACTCGCACGGGTTGCGAGCGGGCCGGGGCGCCGCCAACTGACCAAAAACGCGCAGGCGATCGCCCGAGCAAACGTCCAGCAGATGACCGTCGACCATGAGCGTGGCGTGGCCCGAGGCCGATTGCCAGCCGGTTCCATCACGAATGCCGAGCAGTTCAATTTCCAGCAGCGTTCGATCGCCTTGGGGAATGACTCGCATGGGATCGTGGTCGGCCGCTCGAATCCGGCGACTGCCTCGCTCGACCACCGCTTCGACACACACCGGCTGGGCCGTCGCGGAGGTGAACAGACCCAAATCGTCGACTTCGAACCGCGACCAGCGTAAGTGGTGCCACGCTCCGGCGGTCGCGCCAGCGGCCAGCAACAACACGACACAGGCCGTCGTGTTCCGGCGCCGCCGCCAAAGGATGATCCACGCCAATCCGGCCGCGACGGCCAGCAACCACCAGACACCCAGTGCCGGCTGGCCGTGCCGGTCGACGAAAATGCCCAGGCCCACCGCGGCCAGCACGATCAGCAACGGCTGATAGCGCCGCCCTCGATGCTCCGGCGCTCCGCGATCGTTGTTAGACGCTCTATCGGGTCGCATGGCGTTTTGAGCGTGCGGATTGATGACCGATTGCCACCATTATGGACATGTCGCTACCCCGTGACAACTACCTTCAAAACGCTTGATTTGTCTCAATACGGCCACCAAAAACGGCCCTAGCCAATTGCATGGGGTCATTCTGTAGGCTACTATGGTTTAGTTCTGTAGTGTGGTATTTCGTAGGCTCCAATATCGGTTCTGGTCGAGCGAATAGAAGGGCAGAAGTAGTCACATACACGTGTCCCATCGGGGGTGTCGATCATGACCACGATTTTTCTGATTTGCGCGACGTTGGGAGGCGGGGTCCTGGTGATCCAGTTCGTCCTGTCGCTCGTTGGTTTCGGCGCCGATGCGCTCGATCTGGACGTGCCCGGCGACATGCACGCCGACGTGAACACCGACGTCGATTTGGGCACCGATTTTCACGGAGCCACGGATTTCCACGACGGGACGGATTTCCAGGGCGATGCCGATATCCACGACAGCGGCCTGCCGGCCGACGCCCATCACATCGATTCTTCCTGGTTGTTCACCGTAATCTCGGTCCGCACGGTGGTTGCCGCACTGGCCTTTTTCGGATTGGCCGGATTGGCGGCCGATTCGGCCGACATTGCACCGCCGTTGACGCTGGCCATCGCAGTCGCGGCCGGCCTGGTAGCGATGTTCACGGTCTATTGGATCATGCGAGGCCTGATGGGTCTTCGGGCCGAGGGCACCGCCCACATTGCCAATGCCGTCGGCCGCGTCGGAACCGTCTACACGACGATTCCGGGCGAGGGCTCCGGGGTGGGCAAGATCCAACTCAGTTTGCAGGGACGCACGATGGAATACCTGGCGCTGACACCCGGCGAGGGTTTGAAGCCGGGGGCCAAAGTCGTGGTCGGCGCGGTCATTTCCGCCGACACGCTCGAAGTCGAGCCCGCTTTGGAAGAAACAAGTGATCCCTGAACTGACTGACTCAGCTTAAATACGTGAAAGGAACACCTCATGTCTCCGACGAATCTTGTTCTCCTGTCCGCCCTGACTTCCAGCCAGCAGTACATGGCGGCGATAATTGTCCTGGCCCTATTGGCCTGCTTCACGATCCTGATGATCGTTGCCCGCTACTTCAAGCGGTGCAGCAGTAACGAGATCCTCGTGATCTACGGCAAGACCGGCGGCGAAGGCCAGGCCGCCCGATGCATCCACGGTGGGGCGACCTTCGTCTGGCCGTTGATCCAGGACTACGCGAAGCTCAGCCTGGAGCCGATGCAGATCGCCATTCCGCTTCGCGACGCACTGTCGATCGAGAACATCCGCGTGAACGTGCCCAGCGTGTTCACCGTGGCCATCGGCACCACGCCCGAGTTGATGCAGAACGCGGCCATCCGCCTTCTGGGCCTTTCGATCACCGAAAGCGAGAAGCAGGCGGCCGATATCATCTTCGGCCAACTCCGCCAGGTGATCGCCTCGATGCGGATCGAGGACATCAACCGCGACCGCGACAAATTTCTCATCAATATCCAGGAATCGCTCGAACCAGAGCTCAAGAAAATCGGCCTCGTTTTGATTAACGTCAACATCACCGACATCACCGACGAGTCGGGCTATATCGAGGCGATTGGACGCAAGGCGGCCTCCGAGGCGATCCAGAAGGCCCGTGGCGACGTGGCCGACAACGAGAAGATGGGCGCCATCCGCGTGGCCGACGCCGAGCGCGAGCAAGACGTCCAGGTGGCCAACGCCAACAAGCTCCGCCAGATCGGGACCCGCGAGGCGATGCGTGAACAGGCCGTCCGCGTGGCCGAACTTGACAAAGAGCAGCAGGTCGGCGAGCAAACGGCCGCCTTCCAGCGCCAGGCCCAGGTCAAACAGGCTGAACGCGACATGCGTATCGAACTGGCCGACGCCGACGCCCGGGCGATCGAGGGCGAGAACCTCGCCAAGGCCGAAGTGGCCGCCTCGATGGCCACGTTGCAGGTCAAGAAAGCCGAGGCCTATCGGTTGGGCGAGACCGAGAAGGTCCAAGCCGAAGCGGCCGTGATCGAGGCCGAAAACCTGGCCCAGGCGAAGGCCGCGTTGGCCGAGGCCAAACGGGTCGAGGCCAAACAACGGGCCGAACTCGAAGCTCCGGCCATCGCCCAAAAGGCCCGAACCATCGTCGAAGCCGAAGCCGAGGCCGAACGTCGCCGGATCGAGGCCGAGGGCCAAGCGGCCGCCATTTTCGCCAAGCTTGAAGCCCAAGCCCGGGGCCAATATGAAATTCTCGCCAAGAAGGGCGAAGGGCTCCAGCGAATCATCGATGCTTGCGGCGGCTCGCAAGAGGCGTTCCAAATGCTCATGCTCGAACACTTCGACAACCTGGTCGAGGCCTCGGCCACGGCCATCTCGAACATTAAGTTTGACAAGGTCGTCGTCTGGGAAGGCGGCGGCAAAGATGGCAAAAGCAGCACGGCCAACTGGCTGCAAAACATGGCCCGAACACTGCCCCCCATGATGCAGGTCATGAAAGACATCGGCGGCGTCGAGATTCCCGAGGTCCTGACCCGATTCGATTCGTGCAAGCAGGGCGCGGAGCAAAAGCCCAACGCCGAAGTGCGGGATGCCGGATCGGACGACGGCTACGACCTCGGTCTGGCCGACGCCGAACCGATTGCCGATGACGAAGATGATCTGAAGTAAGGTCTGGTTTCCCTGATGACAAGTGACGTGGCGCTGCGGTCCTCGATTCAAAGACGTCGAGACTCTTCGATTCAGTCCTTGGGCTTGACCGGCACGACAATTTGTTTCATTTCATTGTCGCTGAACCGACTGCCGGTCACGGGACCGGGTTCCCAGCACTGTTCGAGTTGACTTGGTTTGGGTGGGCGGACTGGGATGACGAGCACCTCCTCGTCGTCGGCGCCGCGCTCGATCCGGCCGCCGGTTTGTTCGACGGCCTGTCGGGCAAGTGCCTCGCACACGTCCAACAGCCTCGGGAACGTATAGGGTGTGTGGCTGAACTTCTTCGTGGGATCGAGTGCCGAGGTGAATCGCTCGGGCAGCTTCTTTCGGCCGATCGTCGTGAACAACACGCCGGCGGCGCTCGACGGATTGCAGTCCGAATCGAGCCCGCAGCGTGTTGAGATCGTGATTGTCCGATCCGGGTCGCCCCGGCCGTAAAGCAATCCCACGACGATATAGGCCCCGTTGATCTTGGCGTCGATGTTGAAATTGGGGCGGCGTGGGTTGCTGCACGAGAAACGCCGGTACGCCGGATTACGTTGGTACTTTTCGTCGATCTTCTTCCAAGTGGCCTGCCAGTCGTCGGGGTTGGCTTGATGCCACGCGAGCACGTCGCGAATGCACTCGGCATATTGGCTTTCGGCCGGGATGCACTTCAGACCGGCCTCGACGATCTTTTCCAAATCGGTCTCGAAAAAGGCCTCACAATACATGCCGGCGACGAATTGGCCGCCGTACAGGCCGTCGCCGTAGTTCATCAGCCGGCCGAACCGCTCGCCCAGCTCGATGCCGACGTTCGGCATGCCCGGCGCGATCAACCCGGCATAGTCGGCTTCGATCTGATAGTCGATATCGTCGGCGTGGCGGTTGAACTTAGGGTGGCCCGAGTCGGGTGGAGCGATGCCCCGGCGAAGGTTTTCGCGTCCGGCGCGATTGGCATGCCACAGCCGATAACGGCTGTTCGCGAAATCGATGCCCGCCTGGCGGATCGAGCAGTCGAGCCCATGACGTTCGAGCGAGCCGAGAAACGTCATCTCGACGTAGAGGTCGTCCTGTCTGAATTGGTTGATCATGGCCGGTTGCCACGAGGGCATTTTGTCTTCGGGGACGATCCGGCCGTTGAATCTGAACTCGGTCGGTGCTCCCCAGCCGACGCCCGCCATCTGGCCAATCCAGCCGGCGGCCATGCGGTCGCGATACTCGGCCAACGAGAGCCGCCGGACCGATTCGGCACCACGGGCGGGCAACGTCAAACCGGCAACCGCGGCCGAGCAAGCCAAGATCACCCTAAACCAATAGGCGGCTTTCTTTTTCATCGGAATTCCTCCTGGGCATGCCCCATCGGTCTCTAGATACGATACACGGTCCGGCCTGGGCCTGGCGAGACCCGGTTGGGCGAAACGGCCCGTTTCTTGTTGGCCGGGCCCCAACGTTACCTCTAGTTCGTGTTGGAGCTTACGCGGGTTTTTGGTATGAAATCGCTTTCCATTCAGTCAGCCGTGACGTGGTGCCACTAGAATAGGGGGTACGACGACCAATGCTTCGTGTTCTCCATAAGCCAAACGCGCCGGGCTACGATTCAAGCTCATCCGTCGATTCGGGTGAAATCCGGCTCTTGTCCGTCTTGCTGCCGGTCTACAACGAACAGGCGACGCTTCGCGAACTCGTCGATCGGGTGCTCGGCTCGCCCGTGCCGCTAGATATGGAAGTCGTCGCGGTTGACGATGGTTCGCGCGACGCCTCGTGGGAACTGCTCGAAGCGTTGGCGGCCGAGGACCCGCGAGTCAAACCGTTTCGGCATCCTCGGAACCGCGGCAAGGGAGCGGCGATCCGCACGGCCATTTCGCATATGACGGGCCAGGTGGCCGTGGTGCAAGACGCCGATTTGGAGTACGACCCGGCCGAATACCCGCGGCTGCTGGCGCCCATTCTAGAGGGCAAGGCCGATGCGGTCTACGGTTCGCGCTGGGCGGGCGAGAGCCGGCGCGTGCAGCGATTCTGGCACACTCAGGTCAACCGGGGGTTGACGCTGATTTCGAACATGCTCAACGACCTGACGCTGACCGACATGGAAACGTGTTACAAGATGGTTCGAACCGACGTGCTTGCGCGGCTACGGTTGTCGAGCAACACTTTTACGCTCGAACCCGAGATCACCTGCCGGCTGTCTCAGTGGGGCGCGCGGATCCACGAGGTGCCCATCAGCTACGACAGTCGCGGCTATGAAGAGGGCAAGAAGATTGGTGCGTTTGACGGATTGAAGGCCATTGGGCAGATGTTCTACTCGCGGTTCTTCGACCGGCAGTTCACGGACCACAAGGATTACCATCGTCAGATTATTGCGGCTCGCCGATCGGAGCCATCCGCCGTGCGTAAAGCGGCGTAGCAAGCGTGGGAACACTCATCGAGGTGGCCGGGCTGCGGCGTCCATGCCGATCCAGAAAACCAAGGCTCAGGGCCACCCGTGTTTTGATCCAACCTGCCGCCTCGCTCGGCCAGAGCCCTATGGAAGGATTGCCAGTGATGAGCCAGGCAGACTCGCTCGCGATTCAAGGCACCCAGACGGCGCGCGTCGTCGACGATTCCCTCCCCTTCGGCGTCGTGCCGGCCGAGAGCGAACCCCTTTCCGCCATGCGTCTCGCGCAGTTCACCCGGTGGTTGATACTATTGGGGGTGGTTGCCCGCCTCACCCGCTATCTGCTTAGATTCCCACTCTGGGACGACGAGTGTTTCCTGGCGGCCAACCTGTTGGACCAGGGCTACCTGGAACTACTCAATCCGCTCCAACACCATCAGGTTTGCCCGGTCCTTTTTCTCTGGGTTCAAGCGACCATCGTTCGGCTGCTGGGTTTCTCGGAATACGCGTTGCGGCTGTTTCCACTGGTTTGCAGCATCGCGGGGCTGTTTCTGTTCTGGCACCTCGCGGCCCGGCTGTTGCGCGGCGTGGCGCTTCTGTTCGCCGTGGGCATTTTTGCGGTGGGCTATCCGTTGATTCGCTATGCGTGCGAAGCGAAACCCTACGGCTGCGACACGTTCGTTTCGCTCGTGTTGCTGGCGTTGGTCGTCCAATGGTATCAGAGCCGGAAGCAGGCCTGGCTTTGGGGGTTGATCGTCAGCGTGCCGTTGGCCTTGGGGCTTTCGTATCCGGCCGTCTTCGTCGGCGGCGGTATCAGCCTGGCCGTGGGTTTCGTTCTGTGGACGGACGGCGACCGTCGTGGCTGGCTGGCCTGGATCTGCTACAATCTCGTGCTTCTGGCCAGCTTTGGCGGCGTCTATTGGATGTCGGTTGGTCCGCAAAGCGCGGCCGAACTGGTATGGATGCGCGATTACTGGAAAGACATCTTTCCACCGTTGAGCTCGGTGGTCGGCATGGTCAAATGGTTCGCTGCGGTCCACACGGGCGAACTGCTGCAGTACCCGGTCGGCGGGGCCCGCGGCGCAAGCACCTTAACCACCATCTGTTGCGTCGCGGCGGTGGTCGTGCTCTGGCGGCGTCGCCAGCGATGGCTGATCGTGTTGTGTCTCGCTCCGCTTCTGCCCAATCTGGTGGCGGCCGGACTCTGGCGTTATCCCTACGGCGGCAGCGTGCGATTCACGCTCTATATGGCGCCGGGGCTTTGTCTGCTGGCCGGGCTGGGTGCCGCCGCGCTGCTGGTGCGTCACAACAAGCAAGGAGTGACCCAAGGCCGGCCGGCCGTGCTGATCGTCGTCGGCTTGCTGGCCATTGTAGCCATTGGTTCGATGGTCCGCGACTTTGCGAAACCTTATCGCACGCCGCAAGTTCTGCAGCAACGAGACTTCGCCCGATGGTTTTGGTTCACGAAAGAATACGACGGCGAGGTGGCCTGTTGGGAGACCGAGCTGCCCGAGGGGGCCGACTCGCCCACGAACGATTGCACGGCGGCGGCCATCTATCTGTGTAATCGGCGCATTTATTCGAGTGGCCACGGCCCGGGCCACTCGGTCGATTGGAGTCGCGTGTCGGCCGAGCGACCCTTGCGCGTGGTCCGCTACGGCGCGTCGACGATGGAAAACGACGACGAGGCGTTCGGGCAGTGGCTCTTCAAGATCCAATCACGCTACGATTTGGTCGACCGGCAGCGGCACACGGTTCCGGTACAGCGGAATGGTCGCGAGCTGGTCTTTTATCACTACGTCGATCTGTACGAGTTCGTGCCCAAGGGGAGCCAGCCGGAGGGTGTTTGGAGTGGGTGGCCGAGCAAGGTTCAAGAGAAGCCGAATGCTCTCTCGCACGCATCAAGCTCGGACGAGAGACCAGCAAAATCACCAGCGGTGGGCGCTTTCAGAACCGTGGCGTTCCCCCGTGTCCGTTGACCCCGGCACTTCCGCTACCAGTACTGGCTGCCGATGACGAACTTGGCTACCCACGCCGAGGTGAGCGTGACGAGCCAGAGTCGAGCGACGAAGGCGGGCACTTGGGGGATGTGCCGCTTGTCCCAGCTTTTCAAGAGGAACAGAAGCGACACCATCAGCAGCGCGATGAACGCGATGGTGAAAGGGTTGTAGAGAACGAAGTCGGAAAAGTTGCCCGACCACAGCGCGAGGAGGCTGCGCACGACGCCCGTGCTCGGACAGGGCAACCCGGTGCATCGGCTCCATATCGACGGAGGCAGGCACCCGCCCGATAGCCAAAAGGCGTTCCACGCACCGTAGCCGACGAAGGCCGCCACGGCCGTCGCCTTCAACGCGGGTCTTAGCCAAGCTTCGCACCGCATCCGGAGCATATTCGCTTATCCTCTTTGCATCCGTCGATGACGAAAGGCAACCAGCAAAGCGGGATACAGAAGAGCAGTAGCACGATGAAGAGTACCCAACCTCCCATGGACATTTCTCGCTTAATCTCGGGCGGGCCTTCGTGACTGCAAAACGGGCATTTGAACGACATGCATTTCTCCTTTTCACGCCGACCGCAGGGTGTATTCTAGAGATTTTTCGACGCGAAGGCGCCTGCCCGATGTCTTCCCCGTTGAGCATATGGCGAAGCTCATCGCACGGTCACCATCCGCACGGAAACGAGATGCTCTAGAGCGTAGCGGGAGAACAACCGCCTGTCAAGCACGATGTGCAACCACCGGCCGGACGCGATCGGCCCCACTCGCGGCGCGGTCGGCGAAATCGATGAATCTTTCCACTCACTTTTGCGAGGAGGCCTCCTCGTTGACCATGATCTGCCGGCCCATGCAATCGGCCATCTTGCGGCACAGGGCCATGGCTTCGCCGAATTGCTCGAAATTGAGCGACTGATAGCCGTCGCTCATGGCCATTTCCGGATCGGGATGCACCTCGACCATGATCCCATCGGCCCCGGCGGCAATCGCCGCGCAGGCCATCGGCACCACCAGATTCGTATGGCCCGTCCCGTGGCTCGGATCGACCACCACGGGCAGATGGGTCCGCTCGTGGAGATAAGGAACCGTCGCCAACGGCAGGGTGAACCGGGTGTGGGTTTCGAACGTGCGGATGCCCCGCTCGCAGAGCATCACGTTCGGGTTGCCGACGTTGAGGATGTACTCGGCGGCCAGCAGCAATTCGTCCATCGTGGCGGCCGGACCGCGTTTGAGCAGGATCGGCCGGCCCGTCTCGCCCGCCGCCTCCAACAGGCGATAGTTCTGCATGTTTCGCGCGCCGATCTGGAGCACGTCGGCCCAGCGGGCGACCAGTTCGACGTCCTCGGCGGCAAGGACCTCGGTCACCACGGCCAGGCCCGTCTCGTCGCGGGCCGCGGCCAGAATCCGCAGACCCTCTTCCTTGAGACCTTGGAAGCTGTAAGGGCTGGTTCGCGGTTTGAAAGCCCCACCCCGAAGCGCCGTCGCGCCGGCTCGCTTCACCGCCTGGGCCGTGCTGATCATCTGCTCCTCGCTCTCGACCGAACAGGGGCCGGCGATCATGCCGATGTGTTTGTTGCCTGCCGCAAGACTGCCGACGCGGACGACGGTGGGCTCGGGCTTGACCTCGCGGCTTGCCACCTTGTAAGGGGCTAGAATCGGCACGACCTCGGCCACGCCGGCGCCGCTTTCGAGCGACTGGCGGTGCTCGTCGCGCTTCTCGCCAATCGCGGCGATCACGGTCCGCTCCGTGCCATAAATCGGATGGGCCTTGAGCCCAAGCTCTTCAACGCGGCGAATCATGTGTTCAATCTCCTCGGGCGTCGCGCCTCGTTTCATAACGACAATCATGGTCGACAGTCCTTTGTTACGTTGTTAGGATTTTGGGATGGGGGTTGCCCTGGGACAACAAAAAAACCCCGACACCTTTTCAGGTCTCGGGGCTTTGGCGTTTCTTCGCTCTACGTTAGAGGTTAACCAGGCGTACCTCCTCCGGCCCCGCGACCCGGCGGGCAAAAGTAAAACCAAAAATAGGTACGCCAAAGCCAACTCATGGAATCAACATCGTCCGGAATTGAAGAACAACTTTGCCCACAAACGTCTCTTCTGCTATCTAACACGAGAACCCGGCCCGACGCAAGGGTAAAGCCGTCAAAAACCTTAGATTCCGGCCATCCGCGGGCGGTCCGACGCCCAACGAACCCCTCACCCGGCCCGAATTGCACCCGGGCTCCTTCGGCCAGCCCCGCCGTACGAACTCCGACGCGGCGGCCTGTTTTCACGTTTCCACGGAGCGTCGCCGAGACGGTCGTCTGGCTCGACGTTCTGTCGCTCATTCACACGGCCCGAGAGTCTGCGATTCCAACGACCGGAGGGGGTTTTGGTTCTGCCGAGTTTATCGACATCCCCTCCACTTTGTTTTTTAGTTGCGTTGATTGATCTGTCTGTAAGACACTGCTTTGCAATGCCTTGCGTCAGTGTGTGTCGTTGTAAAATCAAGTGGCCTATTTCGTAATTGGTCACAAAGCCCCCAGAATGAGGGAGGCACTTGCGGCCTTTTCTCCCCCATTCGGCCGCCTCTTTTGCCGCGTATGTCGAGCAGGCGACCGTGTGATTGGTGGTTAGCGAGCAAGTAGGCTGCGCGGTCATCTGGACAACGGAGACCCGAGTTCCGCGGGTCCGGTGGCGCCAGTGGTGGCCTCGCCTTGTTTGCGTTCGAGAATCAGGAGCCAGCCGCGGCCCGGCTCGATGGGGACTGGCTCGCCGGGGTCGAAGACGGCCGCCGGTTGGAGTTTCTCGACCGCCGGGGCGCGGAGTTGGGCCTTGGAGGCCGCGATGCCCAGGGCCGACCAGTCGATCCGCAACCGGCAGTCGATCTTTTCCGGCGCCCAACTCGCCACGGCTATCAGTGCCTTGTCGGGCTTCCGATAGACGGTTGCCTTCAGGTCGTCGCGACCGGTTCGCACGGGGCAGTTGGGCGACCAATAGCCGATCATTTGGCTGCCTTTCATGCCGAACTGGTCCCAGAGTTTCCAGATCGGCCGCGGATCGCCGCCCCAGCCCCAACGGTTGGTCATGCCATAGACCATGCC